>NZ_JBITFQ010000006.1:0-266938 GCF_044456225.1 Streptomyces sp. NPDC050988
GAGAAGCCGCACCCCCGCCCCGAACCGCACCCCCGCCCCGAGCCTCACCCCGAGTCTCTCCTCATCCCCGAACCCCTCCCCGAACCCCACCCCCCCCCCCCACCCCCAACCCCCCCCCAACCCCCGGGGCCCCCCCCCCCCCCCCCCCCCCCCCCCGGGGGCCCCCGGGGGGGGGGGGGGGGGGGGGGGGGGTGGGGGCCGGCCGCCCCGGGGGCCCCCCCCGGGGGGGGGGGCGGGGGGGGCGCCGGGGGGGGGGGGCGGCCCCCCCCCCCCGGCCCCCCCCCACGCCGTCCCTGTCGTGCCGCTCACACCCGACGCACTCAACCGCTGGGCCTCGTTGGTCGCGGGAGCCCGTACCCGGGCGGTGTCCGCGCCCGCCTGGGTGGTGGCGCCCGGGCCCGCACCCGGGCCCGGCGCTCCCGCACCCACGCGGGGGGCCGGTGCGGAACACCCGGTCGACGAGGACGAGTTGCTCGACGACTTCGACGCCACCGCCACCCCGCGGGCCCGGCGGCTGCTGCGCAGCCTCGCCGTGGTGCCGCTGAACCTGCCCACCATGTGGCTCACCCACATGGTCACCGGCCAATGGCGCAGGGAGCCCTACGATCCGGCGCCGCTGGCCGAGGTGTTCTTCAGCGGACTGCTGCGTCCCAGTCCCGTACGGGACGGCACCGGGACCGATGAGGAGGAGCCCGCGTACGAGTTCGTCGGGGACACGCGTCAGACCCTGCTCGAGAGCATGGACCGGGTCGAGGCGGTGAAGACGTTCCAGACGGTCTCCGCATACGTGTCCACGATGATGGGCCGCACCCCGCTCGCCTTCCCCGCGCTGCTGGCCTCGCCGCGCGACGCCCGGCTCGTCGGCCAGATCGACCTGGAGATGCGTCCGTTCGCGGAGATCGCGGCACGGATCCTGAGAGGGCTCGGGCCCGCCTACGGCGACGCGGTGCGCCGTATCGAGGCGGCCGTCGCCGGGCTCCCCGACGCCGCCGGCCCGTCCGGTGTCCCCGGCCCCTCCAGCGCCTCTCCGGCGGCTCCGCCGACATCGGAGTCGGCTACCGCACCGCCGACGGCCGTCGCATCTCCCGTGTTCCCGCCGCCCTTTCCGGCGGCCGTCCCGACCGCCCCCGCGAAGACCCCGGAGCCGTCCGGGAAACCGCCGCACCGGGAGGAGGCGGCGCGGCAGCCAAGACGTACGATCGCCGTCCTGGGTACGGCGAACAGCGGCAAGACCACCTTCCTGGCGGCGGCCTCGCTCGCGGCCACGGCGGCCCGGCCGCGGCTGGGCCGCTGGAACGTCATCGCCGAGAGCGAGCAGGCGGAACACTTCCTGGTCCAGCAGACGAACGCCCTGGCGGTGGTGCGCCGCTTCCCCGAGGCGACGATGGGGCCGACGGCGTTCTCGTACGTCTTCCGCGCCGAGGTGCCGCGCAGGCGGCGCACGGAACGGGTCGACTTCGCGCTGGACTTCTGCGACGTCGGCGGCGGCGAGTACCGGCGGGAGAACTACGGCCGCAACCAGACGCTCGATGCACACCTGGGTCGGGCCGGCCATCTGGTGATCCTGCTCGACCCCGTGGGCAGCGTCCCTCAGGCCGAGTTCCTCGTCCCCCATCTGGAGCGGCTGACCCAGGAGTTCCACGAGAGCGGGCGGCTGGTGAAGGGGCGTCTGCCCCACCATGTCGCCTTCTGTGTCACGAAGTTCGACGAGCCCGCCGTCTTCCAGGACGCCCGGCGCGGCAACTGGGTCGGCCAGAACTCGCAGGGCGACCCGTGCGTGCCGGATGCCGATGCCGAGGGCTACATCGCCTGGCTGGGCCGCCGTTCGGCCGACGTGGGCCGGGCCCGGACCCTGGTGCGCGGGCACTTCCTGCCGCGACGGGTGTCGTGGTACGCGGTGTCGGCGATCGGGTTCCACCGCACCCGCGACGGGGTGTTGAACCTGGACGACTGCTCGAACCAGACGTACGACGAACACGGTCTGAGAGTGCTGCGGGGCCCGGCCCGGCCGCTGAACGTGCTGGAGCCGCTGATCGCCCTCGGGCGGGCGTCGGGAGACATCTGACATGGACTCTTCCCTCACCCTGCGTGCCCGCTGGGCCGTGCTGTCGAAACCGCAGGCCGACAGCAGCGACTACCGCGTCCTGGTCTGCAGCGACGGTCCCTCGGCTACGGCCTGGTTCGAACGCGTCGTACGCGACACGCTGTTCGGCACCCCACCGCCGTGGTCTGTCACGGGACGGCCGGGCGAGACGCTGCCGTGGATCTCGTTCGGGGTGTGCGATTCCGCGGCAGCGGTTTCGGGCGTTCGGTGGGTGACCGTGTCCGTGACGGACTGGAACAGCCTGGTGGAGGCGACCTGGGACTCCTCAGGCCGGCGCTCCGCCACCACGCGCTGCTTCCTGGTGCCCTACGAGCACGTGGCCCGGCACCGGACGGGGCTTGTGTCCCTGTGGAACGCGGTGCGGCCGGTGCGGCTGCCGCCGGAGCCGGCGGGGAGTCCGGCCTCCGTTCTCCTCACGGTGGAGACCGACCATGTGGAGCGGACCGCGCGGCTGGTGGACGAGCTCGGCTTCGACTGGGTCGCGGCCACCGCGGCGGTCGCGCTGGAGATGCCGCTGGCCCTGGCCGCCCCAGGGGACCGGTTCGCCCTCACCCGGATCGGCACCATCGACGCCGTCGCCTCCCTGCTGCCCTTCGGCTACCGGGCGGCGCTGACCGCCTCGACATGGGCCCCTGACGCCACGGCCACCACTCCGTGGATCTGCTACACGCGGGCGTCCTCACCGTGGCGGCTCCAGGTCCGCGAGGGCGTACCTCCCGAGCCCGCCTCCGAGAGGGCACGCGCCCATCTGGCCCAACTGCGGATACTGCGCAACGAGTTCGGCACCATCGGCCTGCTGCGCGCGCTGGCGGAGCGGACCGCCCCCGCGTCGTTCCCCGGCAGCGACGGCACACGGCGCCGGACGCGGACCTCTGCCGACGTGCATCTGGAGGGCTACCGATGGAAGAGCTGAGAAGTGACGACCCCAGACGCCTCGGGCGGTTCGCGCTGCTGTCCCGTATCGGTGCGGGCGGGTTCGGCGAGGTGTTCCTCGGGCAGGAGGACTCGGCGGTGGGCCGGCTCGCGGCGATCAAGCTCATCCGCACCGACGTCGCCGAGTCGGAGCGGCTCCGGCCCCGGTTCCGCAGCGAGATCGAGGCGGTCGACCGTGCGGGCGGCGAGGGCATACCCGAGCTGCTGGACGCCGATCCGGCGGCCCGCCGACCCTGGCTGGCCACGCGCTACATCCCGGGCCCCTCCCTGCAACGGCTGGTCGACGAGGCCGGCCCACTGCCCGAGGACACCGTGCTCGCTCTGGGCCACGGGCTCGCCCGCACCCTGGCCGATCTGCACGGCGCCGGGCTCTACCACCGGGACCTCAAGCCCAGCAACGTGCTGGTCACCAGGACGCACCCCTGGATCATCGACTTCAGCCTCGTACGGCTCGCCGCCGACCCCAGTCTGACCGTCACCGCGGACGCCATGGGCAGTTTTCAGTACGCCGCGCCCGAACAGGCGAGCGGGCTCGGCCGCGCTCAGGGGCCCGCCGACGTGTTCGCCTTCGCCGCGACCCTGCTGTTCGCCGCCACCGGCCATCCGCCCTACAGCGGCCGCAACCAGTTCGACATCCGGTTGCGCGCACTCACCGAGCCACCGGACATCAGCGGGCTGCGCGAGGGCACCCTGCGTGAACTCATCACCACTTGCCTTCAGTTCACCGACACCGACCGCCCTTCGATGGACAAGGTGGGAGCCGTCCTGGCCGCGGCGGCGGACATGGCTCGTATCCCCTATCCCCCCGCCGCGCTGCGGGTCTTCGAACGGCACCGGGACGAACTGCGTTCCGTCGTCGGGCCGCGGGCCGACCTGCTGGACCGGGAGGACGCGGGCGGGCGGGAACAGCCCACGCGCCGACTGGGGCACGGCCCCGCCAGGTCGGCTGCGACCTCCGCCGCGGGTGAGCGGTGGGTATGGCACTGCCACGACTGGATCCGCGAGCCGCCCCGGCTGTGGGGGGGCGTGGTCCTCACGGTCACGACGGCCGGGATCCTCTACTGGGTGGACTACCGCAGCGGGCGGCCGCTGTTTCGCCTGGACCTCGGAGCGCCGGTGCGGGGCGGCATGGTCCCGGCGGGCGACGCGGTGGTCCTGGGTACCGCCGACGGAGCTGCGCACCACGTCCGTCTGACGCCCGGCGGCCTCACGCACGCACGGCACCGGTTCGCGGCCGCGGTGCACGCGGTGGGCTGGTCCGGTGCCCTCCACGGCGTGTCCGAGCGGCTCTTCGTGGCCGAGGGCACGGGTGTGCAGGTGCTCGACCTCGGGACCGGGAACCGCCGTTGGGCCGTGGAGGACGTCGGAGCGGTGACGGGGCGGCCCCTGGTGACCGGCGCGACGGTGGTCTGCTGCACCGACCGGGGCTCGGTGCTGAGCCTGCGCATGGACGACGGAAGCCGGGTGTGGGGCGCGGACCTGAACGCGGCCTGCCCGGCGGGCGCGACGCCGCTCGGTGACACCCTGGTCGTGGCGACGGCCGACGGACGGGTCGAGGCCCTGAGCCGGGGCACGGGCCAGTGCCTGTGGACCACTCCGGTGGGCGGCACCGTGCATCTTCCCGCCGTCGGGTGTGACGGGACAGTCGCGGTCGCCACCGTGGAGGGCACCGTGACAGCCCTGGATGCCGCGGACGGCCGACCGCTGTGGACGGCGGTCGCCGACGGCCGGCACCCGCGGGCCCTGGACGTCCTCGCGGACGGCTCGGCGGTGTGCGTCGCCGACCAGGACGGAATCCGCCTGCTGGCCATGGCCGACGGCCGTGAGGAACGGCACTGGGAGCTGCCCGCAGCCTCTGGTCTGCATCCGGTCGAGGGCGGCCTGATCGCGGTCGGACTCGACGGCGCGGTGCGCCGGTTGACGCTGGGCACTGCAGCGGTCCCGACGAGGTCCTGAGCGGCTCCTTGTCCCAAATGAACTGAGATACATGTGTTAATAGGAAAAATAGTGAAAGATTCTTTCTTTTCATCGGACAGTGGGGCAAACCCGCTACGATCGCTGACGCGTCCTCAGCCGCCACTCCTTCACCGGGAGTTCATCGCCGCGGTGCGCCCGGGAGGACGCCGGTCCGAGGGGGAAACCGTGCACAGCGCCACAAGGGCGGACCAGCGCCCGATACCCGTATCCGACGGCCATGGCCAGGCCCTTGGGCGCCGCCCGTGACGAGCGTCCGCAGAGACGGGTCCGAACTCTTCACGCCACCGTCCGCGGACACCGGAGGCCCGGCCGCCGCAGAACCCGGGCTCTGCCCCGTCTGCTGGTCGAGCGCCGAACCCGGGCGCTGCGGCACCTGCGGCTGGGAACCGGACTCGACCGCCGGGCCCGAGGCGCGGGACGAGGAGCTCGCCGCCTGCTGGTCCTGGGACATCGCCGCCGCCGTTCTCGCCTCCCGGCACCTGGCGACGAGCGGCCGGACACCCAGCAGGCCGTCGGGCGGCGCCGTCGACGTCCGGCTACGGTCCCTGGCCCGGCGCGCACCGTCCCGGGGGCCGGCCCCCAGCGCCCAGGCCGCCGACTCGAAAGAGGGCCGGGACATGTCCCGCGGCAGTCTCGCGGGGGCTGTGTCCGTCCTCACCTCGCTCGCGGCCGGTGAGTGCGACGCCGTCTGTGTCCTCGGCATCTCCGCGACCGGCCTGACCGTACGGGAGCTGGGGCGGGACGAGCACGGAACCGGCTGGGCCCACGGTCCCGGCGGCGGTGGCACGAGCTGGCCCGAGGCCGCACCCTGGCTGCCGGCCTCCGCGGCGGAACGCGCCTTCGTGCTTGCGGGAGGCATCGGCACGGCACCTCCGTACGGGGTCCGGGGCGTGCCCCGGGCCACCGACCGGGCCTGGCAACCCGTCATCGACCGCGCCCTGCACACCGCGCTCGCGGCTCTGCGCGCCGCACGCGCCCAGGGCCGCATGGTGCCGCTCGTCCTCGTCTGCCAAGCGGTCGGCTGGCGCTGGCCCGACCAGGTGGCCAGGGCGCTGGCGGCCCGGACACCCGCGGCCGCCCGGGTGCTGCTGGACGCCTCCGATGTCCGCGGCCTGGACGACATCGTGGCGAAGGCCTGCCATCAGGTGCCGCTGCGCCACGGCTACGCCCTGCTCACCCGCCCCGACCAGGCCGGTCCCGACCAGGAGAGGACCTCGGCCCGCATCTTCTTCCCCTGCGGCACCGCCCTGCCGCAGGAAGGCGAACTGCTGTCCTCCGTCGAGCTGTTGGCGGACCCCGGTCAGACCTCCGGGGTGTACGCCCTGCCGCTGGTCACGACACGGGGAGCCCGCACCGAGGACTGGCCGGTGCTTCGCACCGGGCGGACCCGGGTACGGCCCGGCGGTCGCACCACCGTCACCGTCGCACTCGACCGGGACGGCCAACTGCGCTTCGCCGGACCGGAACTGCTCGCCGATGACCGATACGGGCGCACACTGCCGCAGCCGGCCGACCCGGCCCTGCCCCGCTCCGGAGCCGCGGATCTGCTCCTCCTGTTCGAACTCGGCGGCGACCGCCGCGAGTTCGAGCGTCGCGCCCGCTTCCTGCGCACGCTGCTCCAGCAGATCGACGTCGCCCTGCGGCCGGGCCGGGCCGACGAGTCCCCGGTGGCCGCGAGGGGCCTGAGCGTCGGGCTCATCGGTTACGAGGACCACACCTTCATGCCGGTGCGCGCCGAGTCGGCCCTCACGGTGCTCCGCCCCTGGGGACCCGGCTCCGCGAGGGCCGCCGCCGAGGCCGTCCGCCGGTTTCCCGCACGCCCCGTACGGCACGACTACGCCGCCCCGCTGGAGGACGCCCTGCACGCCGCGGCCCATTGGCCGCACTGGCGGGACGACGCCCGGCACGTGCTGATCGTGCTGGCCCGCCGGCCGCCCCACCCGACACGCCAACAGGCCGACCTCAGCCTGCCCTGCCCCGACGGGCGCGACTACGAGGCGTCCCTGCGCCGTCTGCGGTCGGTGTCCTGCCCCGGCCTGACCGTCGTCGGCGTACGCGACCCGGCCGCCGACAGCACCGGACAGTGGCGCCCCAAGACCCTCGAACGACTGCAGAAGGCCTGGCGCGACCTGGGCCGCGACCACCTCTTCACCCTCGGGACCCACACCCCGGAAGACGTTGCCCTGTGCGTCAGCAGCGCCCTGGGCCACCCCGCCGAGGCGCCCGGGCTGCTGACCGACCCGGGCGGCCCACGTCCCGCCGTGCCGCACGGCTTCGGCCCCTCGGCGGCACGCACTCAGCCGGAAGGACAGTGAGCACGATGACTGAAGACGAGCCGGACGAGACCCGTTTCCCACCGGCCCTCATGCCGCCGGACCCCTTCCCGGAGACCGTCGGGAGCGACGACGCGGAACCTCTCTGGCCGGTCGAAGCCTCCCCCACGCCGACCGAGGACGCCGGCCGGGACCCAGTGCCGGTCCCGCCCGGCGATCCGGCCTCCGCCCGGCCGCAGGACACCGCCACCCGCATCGGTGTGTGGGGTTCCCCTGCCTCCGGCAAGACCACGTTCCTGGGCGCCCTGCGCCTCGCGGCGCTCGACCCGGCCGGACCGTTCGGCCGGTGGCAGGTGGTGCCGTCCGACGACGCGTCGGAGGCCTTCCTGGTGGAGACCGCCCGGCAGTTGGCCATCGACCGGATCTTCCCGCCGGCGACCCAGCAGATCCGCTCCTACGCCTGGCGGTTCCGGGGGGACATCAGCCGCACCGCCTTCGGCCGGCGCAGACTCTGGCGCGCCCGCCCCTCGCCCCGCATGGAGTTCGACCTGAGCGTCCTGGACGTGCCCGGCGGCGCGTACGAGGACCTCCGGGGCGGTGCCATCGCCACCCGGAGCGTCGAGCACCTGGCCCGGGCCCAGGGGCTGGTCTACCTCTTCGATCCGCTGAGGGAGGCCCAGGACAGCGACTCGTTCGCCTACCTCAACGGGACGCTGACCCGGATCACCCGCATCTGCATGGAGGAGGACCGGCTGGACGGGCCCTACCTGCCCCACCACATCGCGGTCTGCCTCACGAAGTTCGACGATCCGGAGGTCTTCGACCGGGCACGGCGCGGCGGCTGGACCGACCTCGGCCGCAACGGCGTACCCGTGGTGTCCGACCCGGCCGGCTTCTTCGACTGGCTGGCCGACGACCTGCACGGCAGCACCATGCGGCTGGTCGGGCAGACCCTGCGCGCCAACTTCCATCCGGCGCGCATCCACTACTTCACCACCTCCGCGATCGGATTCGGCACCATGCCGGGCGGCTCGATCGACCTCAAGCGGTTCGGGAACGTCAACGTGGTCGACGGGAACTACCGCATCGTGGGGCCGCTCAGCCCGTACAACGTCATGGACCCGCTCGTGGCTCTGCTGCTCGGCATGCGGGACGGGGGACGCCCATGAACGACGTGTTCACGGTCAGGGCGCCGTGGGCCTGGTACAGCAAGGAGCCCGGCTCACTCGACGAGTACGACGTGCTGCGCTGCGCCGGAGGGGCTGAACGCCGCGACTTCTTCGCCCAGTACATCACCGCCGCGGGGCTCGGCAATCCGCCCTCCGCGAGGGCCTCGCACGACCAGCTGCCGTGGGTCTCCATGGTCGGCCTCCTCTTCGACGAGGGCCAGTGGACCGGCATCTCGGTGATGGAGCCCTCACCACTGCGGGACGGCGCGAACCGAGAGGTCACACCGACCCGCTACTTCCTGCTGAACTCGCCCGAACTGGTGCAGCACCGCGTGGGGTACGTGACCCTGTGGGACGCCGTGTCCGACGTTCCGCTGCCGCCGGAGCGCAACGACAGCATCCCGCTGCAGGTGCGCATGCTGTCCGGCCACGGACTACTGACCGGTCTGGACCGCATCGCCGACCACATTCCCGGCATCTCCCCCGAGGCGGAGACGGACCTGCGGCGCACGGCGGCCGCGCGGTGGGCCGCCGCCGTGGCAGCGCTCCTCCTGGAAGGCGGCCCCGTCGTGATCACCGGCGGCGGCGCGCTCGACACCCGGACCCGGCTGGCCGTGTTCGACGCGGTCGTCGGCTTCCTGCCGTACGGGGTTCGCGGCCGGCTTGCCGTGGGCAGCTGCCTGGACGGCGGCGACAATCCGCCCACGCACCTGGCCTTCGGTCCGGGGCACACCCCCGCCTGCCGTCCCGTGCGCCTGGGGGCCCTCCCGCAGGTCGCCGAGGGCCGGCCCGACCAGTACCGGCGGCGGCTGACCCATCTGATCGAGGACCGGGGATTCGGAACGGTCGTCGACAGTCTGCTGTCCCACGCCGATCCCCTCGCCCTGTCCGATCACACCGGCGTCCTGCGCTGCCTCGATCAGCTGGATCCCTTCCAGGCGGCGGTGAACGCGGTGGAGACCGGCCACGAGTCGGTCCACATGATCGCCGAGGGCCTCAACAGCCTGACGGACGGCACCGATCCGGACTCCGCCGACGTACAGCGGCTCGTCCGGCGCGGCATCGCCTACGTGGTCGAGGAGAGCGACCGGACGGCGGACGACGCGCTGCGACGGCTGTGGGTGGAGGAGGACAACGGGACGCTGGTGTCCACGTGCGTGGCACAGGACCTGCTGAGCGTGGCCCTGAGCGGTGCCACCGCAGGCACGGACAGCTCCTCCTGCCGTGAACGGCTGAGCCGTCTGTGGCAGATGGTGGAGGACTGCGGCAAAGAGGCCGAGGTCCTGCGGCTGCTGTCCGGCAGCGAGGGGCCCGACGCGGATCAACGACTGCCGTTCGTGGTCGACTTCCTGTGCGTCCTGGGACCGGCCAGGGTGGTCGGGGACGGTTTCGCCGCCGCGCAGGTGCTGTGGGGAGAACGCCGGCTCACTCTGGGCCTCCTCGGGAAGGAGTCGACCACCTCGGTCAGGCTGCGCCAATGGCTGGAAGCGCTCGCGGTGAGCAACCACGACGCCCCGGCCTGGCTCCGCGCGTGGTCGGTCCTGTTGCCCGGCGCGGAGACGCACGCTGCCCTCCTCGAACCGCGTCCGACTCCCGAGGACTCCCTCCATGTGCTCTCCGCCACCATCCGTGCGGAGCGCGCGGACTGGACTGCCGACACCGTTCGCGTCCTGTGGGTGCCACTGTGCACGCTGGCCGTCGCATCGCGGGGCAACGGACGGGCCGAGGAGAACGGCCGGGACGGAGGGACGTTCACCCTCCCCTTCCGGAACCGTGGAGCGTCGCGGAACCCGTCTCCGCCGGACGAGGCGGGAGAGCCGGGTGCGCAGGCGCTCGTGACGGTCCTGCGCGCCGACGCTGACGTCTGGCAGGACTGCAGAGCGTGGGCCGACGTCCTGCGCTGCGTCGTCGGGCTCCCGGCAGTCGGCCCGCAGTGGCGCGAGGAGGCCTGCGTCGCCTACGCGGAGAGTCTGGACTTCCTGCTGCGGGACAGAAGGCTGGAGCCCTTTCTGCACGTACTGCTGAGCGCGCTGGCCGAGCCCGTGCTCGCCGACCCCTGGGACAAGGAGGGGGAGACGATCGTGCTGGCGGTCCTCGACATGGCACCGGACCAGGGGGCCGTGGCGGCGCTGCGCAAGCGCGTCGCCGCCCGGAACCGGTTCTGGCATGAGCGGGCAGCCGCGGAAGCCGCCCGTGCCGCCGAGACCCGGCACCGGGTGGAGCAGCAGGTCGTCCGGGCACACCCACAGCAGCGCCAGACGGCGCACCGGACCGGTCCGGATCGTCGCCCGGCGGCCGCACCGGTGACCAGCGGGGCGATGGCCTGGTCCGACGAGGACTCCGGACGCGGACCCGTCGTCCGCCTCGGGGGAAACCCCTCCCCGGGCACCGGCGACATCCCGCGGCGGGGTGAGCGGACGCAGGACCAGTACACCCCGCTGGAGGAATTCGCCGTGGCCGTCCGCCGGTCCAATCCGGCCCGCGACATCGCGACGAGGTGGGCTCCTTTCGTCCTCCGGCTGGACACCCAGGACGGTCGCTTTGCCCTGGAACAGGCGGGTCTCTGGTGGGAGAAGGCGCTGAACGAGGACCGCACGGCACTCTTCGACCACCTTGAGCTCGCGCTGCGCACCGAGCATCAGTGCGGCGCCCTCGCCACCACGGAGGTGCTGCAGGACATCCGCCGCCTGATAGTGGCCGGCCGGGCAGCCGGCCACGGCGGCGGCGGATGGCGAGCCAGAACGATCCTCAAACAGGCGAAGCGGGACCTCAGACAGCAGCGGTCACGCGTACGTGAACTGCGCAGGGTACGGCTGCTGTCCTTTCTCAACCTGTCCTCGGGCAGGCCGCGCAGGCACAGGAAGCGGAACAAAGGAATCAGCCAATGATGAGCAACAACGGGCTCGGAACACTCCGCCGCTCCCTGACAGCCGTGCTGACCACGGGTTCCCTTGCGCTGCTGACGGCTCTGGGCACCGGTGCGCCCGCGCGGGCAGCCGACTCCGGCGACCTGGAGTCCTTCCTGGACACGGTCGTCGGCCACCGGGGAGCGAGCTATGCGGTGGTCGTCGACACCTCGCAGTCCATGGCGGACAACGGCGCCTACGACAAGGTCCGCGCGGTGCTCCCGACGTTCCTGAAATCGCTCCACACGAAGGACCGCGTCTGCGTGATCCCATTCGGCGAGGGCGCCCGCGCCTGCGAGATGGTGTCCCGGGACGAGGCGCTCGCAGGACTCGGCGAAGCCCTGCCCCCGAGCCCGGACGGCACCGCCTCCAACTTCGGGCGCGCCTTCGAGCAGGCCCTGGACGGGCTTCAGCGCACCGACACCGACGCATGCGGCGTACTGCTGCTGTCCGACGCCGAGTTGCACGCGCCTGACGATCGCCGATACCGCGACTTCAAGGCGAACGGCTGGTCCGCGCTGCGCAGACAGGCCTCCGGCCTCCCGGCGGACCGGAACCTGACGGGCTACGGCATCCCGCTGGCCCCCGGCACCGACGTCGAGACCGTCCTCGCCAAGGTCTTCCCCAGCTACCGGATGCTCGACAAGTCGGGGTCCGGGACCGGCGCGGCCATGAAGGAGGCGCAGGACGACACCCGCCTGCGGCAGGCCGCCCTGTCCGTCGCCGGCGACAAGGGCAAGGGGATCCGCGTCTCCTGGCCCGGCACCCGCAAGGGCCGGCCGGTGACCGCGGGATCAGACATACGCGTAAGGCTCACGGCAACCACGAAGGCGCTGCCCGTACGTCTGACCGACCTCAGGATCGACGGTCTGCCCCAGGGCGTGGCTCTCGCCGCCGACCTGCCCCGTTCGGTGGAACTGCGGCCGGGCGCGTCCCGGGACATCGACCTCTCGCTGCGTTCCACCGGCGTACACCGCAAGGACTGGAAAGGCGGCCCCGAGACCGAGACATGGCACCTCTCCGTCACAGGCAGGGTGAGTACGCCACTGGCGGCGGCCGCCGAACATTACGCAGGCAAACGGGTCGATCTCGCGGACGGCCCGGGCGGCGAGACCCTGTCCGTCGAGGGAACGGCACAGACGACCGCCGACCCACTGCTGTGGGCCGCCCTATTGGGGATCGTCGTGGTGGTCCTGATCCCGTGCGGCATCTGGCTGCTGCGCCGGTACCGTCCGGTCCGGGGAACGGTGTCCGCCGAAGCGGTCGACGCCCGCCATCCGCTGCAGATCCCGCTCCAGGGACGCCGTGAGGTCACGGCGGACCTCTCGTCCCTGTTGGAGAGCACCGGCACGGTCAGGATCAAGAGCGTTCCTGGCCCACTGCGCCAACAACCACCGATCCGCCTGCGCTGCCGCACGGCCGACCGTCCGGAACGCGAGATCATCTGCTCCCCCGGCCAGACCGTGCTGCTGTGCGGCATCGAGTTCCGCTACGACTCGCTGCCTGCTCAGCGTCTGTGACCACAGGAACGGTTTCACCGGGTGGATGCGCAAGCCTGGCCGGAATACGGCCGCGGCTGCGTCACAGCGCAGGCTGTGAACACGGAGCATGTCGGCGACATCACCCAACTGGGCGGCGACTGCGGGAAGTTCCGCTGCCGGGCGGTCGCCGCTGGTCATCGCCCGCCGGGAGGCGCACCGTTGGTTGACCAAACCCGTGGGGCACCCGCGGCTGTCATCAACTCCATTCTCTCTTACGACTCTTCACGCCGATGACGGCAGGGAAGGCTAGTCGTAGGCTGTCCGGATCAGCGGGAATGGGATCGCACTCGATGACAGCCGGGGGGAGGTCGCGAGGTGGAGGAGCGCAGCGCCGCACGCGTGCGCAATGAGCTCATTGCCGATATCACCCGCATACTCACGAGGTCGGAGACCATGCGCCGCCAGGCCGGCGCGGACATGGTGGTCCAGGATCTCACTGCGGAACTGGGGCCGCGGGCAAGGGTGGAGGTCGATCCTCGGCAGGACGGACCGCTTTCGCTGTGGCTGCGTCAACTGGTCAAGTCCTGCGCGGCCGCCGACGAAGGGCTGCAGACACTGGCCCGTTGTCTGAGCTACGCCGAGCAGGAGTCGGAGACCGTCCTCGCGTTACGGCGTCTGGTGGACGAGTGGGAGGCTGTGGCCTTCTTCCAGGACGCCGACCTGCACGCCCTGCGGCCCGTCCTTCACAGCATCCGCTCCGCTTCTCTGCTGACCACACTCGCCCGCCGCGCCAGTCACGCCCGTACCCAGGAACTGGAGTCCTGGTGCGATACCGGTTGGGAGGTGTTCCTGCACCTGGCCGGGGACAACGCGGCGCCCGACGAACTCCCTCCTTCCATGGCCTTCCTCTCCCTCGCCGCCGGACATCTGGTCAAGGAGGGGCGTACCAAGGAAGCGGAAGAGATCCGGCGGTGGAACCGGAAGCAGTCCCAACTCAGGGAGTTGGCCGATGAGATGACCAACTGCCTGCAGGGCGACTACGAGACTCCCGGCGATCCGTCCCTCCACCCGGCATACCTGCTCATCCAGTTCGAGCCGGACGGCGTGGACCCAGGCAACTACTACCTGTCCCACTGGCGGCAGTCCGACGCCGACGGCTGGCATCCGATCCCGGGCGAGACCGTCAGTCTTCAACGGGCTCAACTGCCCGGCGCGGTGGACCGTCTCATCGAACAGGCCGAGGAACGCTGGTCGGATCTGCGCCAGCCCGTGGTGATCGAGTACATCCTGCCGTGGGAATTACTCGGCGAGCCGGTCGAGTGGTGGACCAAGGAACCCGACGGGCCCGTCCCCACCCCCCTGGTCATGGACTACACGATCGTTCTGCGCAGTTTTGATCGCCTACGCAGGGGTGCCTGGCATCGGCCCTGGAACAACCGTTGGCGTCAGTTGAAGGACAGACCGGCCGACAGCCGCTCGTACTGGAGCCAGCCGGAACAGTCCGCCTTCCATCTGGAACGCGAACTCAAGGAGGACGAGCAGATCGTGTGCATGGTCCTCAGCGAGCCACCCTGCGATGACTCGTCGGATGCTCGGCAGGAGTTCGTCGCGGCACTGCGGGCCGGTATCCCCGCCCTGCTGTGGGACAGGAGCGGCTCGGGTATGGCGTTTCGTGAGGCCGCCGCGGACATCGTCCAGGACGGAGGTCTGGCTGGACTCCTGGAACGCACCCGGCGGTGGCGGAACGAGGCGCTGGCGCTCGGACCCGAGAGCTGGAACGGCCATGTGGGACGCCACTTGGCCCTGTTACTGGACGACCCTGAACGGCTGCCCGGGCCCTCGGTGCCAGGGGGCGGATCGAGCAACACCGGATGAGAAGTCACCGAAGGACGGGGGAGAGGAGGCCGCATTCCGTGATGCCAAGTACGTCGATCAGAGCACGTCACCACGCGCCCATGTCGCAGGTAAGCTTCCCTTTGTACGGGGTGGTTGTCGCATACGTCGGCGTGGACGTTTCCCCGTCGCCGCAACGACACAACCACCAAGCCTCTGCGAGTGCCCATGCCCAGTGACGATGCTCGGTGCGAGCATTTAAGGGCCGGGATGGACTCGGCGTCTCTGTGGAACGCTCCGCATCCGAAGGACGGTTCGGTACCGACGGAGGCGATCCTGGTCGTCGATTCCCACGTGAGCATGCGTGTGTACGACCAGGTGATCCAGGAGCTGCCCGGAATCCTCGGCGAGAGCTTCGCGCATGTGCGGGTTGTCCACCTGTCCGGCACGGACGAGACGACGCCGTCCCGCGTGCGAACCGACCCGGAGCTGGGAACGGCACAGGCCGGTACCCGGCGGGTGGTTCTGCTGATCACTGACGGTCTGGCGGCCGGTTGGCACCTGGGTGCCGTGCAGCCCCTGCTGCGCGAGTGGGGGCTCGCCTGGCCGGTGACCGTGATCGACGTACTCCCCCCTCATCAGTGGTTCCGCACCGGTCTCGACGTGTCCCACGTTCAGGTGAAGGCGCCTACGCCGTGGGGTGCCAACAGCTCCTGGGAGTGGCGCCGACGGGAGCTGCCGCCCGAGCTGCGCGGGACCGAGGCCGATGTGGGGTCATGGGAAGAGGCCGCGGAGGACGCGGGGGAGGAAAACCTGCCGGTCGTCGTCCCCGTTCTTTCCCTCGTCCATCATGGGGCGCGGGCCCTGTCCGCCCTGCTGGCCGAGAGCGAACCACACTGGCTGGACATGCCGGTGGTACTGGCCCACCGCTGGAAGGCCCGACCGGATTCCGCCCGGGCCTTTCCCGGCGCGGCCGAGTTTCCCGGTCCCCCCGGCCCACCGTCCGCGGCCGACCGGGTCTCCGCCTTCCGCGCCGCCGCCTCCCCCACCGCATTTCGCCTTGCCACCCGCCTTGCCGCCGCACCGCTGAGCCTGCCCGTCGTCCGCAGTCTGATCCACTCCACACCCGGTGCCGGGCCGGTCCATGCCTCCGAACTCTTCCTGAGCAGCCTGGTCCGCACCACAGGAGTCCGCGACGACACCCCAGAAGCCGTGGTGTACGAGTTCCTTCCGGGCGCGCGCGAGCAGCTCCTCGCCCTGGGCCGGCGAAGCACGACCCTCGGGACACTGCGCGAGGTACGAGAAGTGCTGGCTGCGGTGCCGGCGAGCGCGTCCCTGCTGCCACCGCCCTCCGCGTCACTGCACGACCCGGCCATTCCCACGGTCACGTCCCGCAACGCCGAATTCCTCCGTGTGGAACTGGAGGCATTGGTGGCCGTGTCGTTCCTTCAGCGCGCCGGGATTCTACGAAATGCCCTGGAATGGCACCATCAGCGGCATGCCGTTCGCCTCGCCGACCTGCCCACCGCCGTGTCCGACGACGCCCCGTCCCCTCCCTCCGCAGAAGACGAAGGAGCATCGCGTATGTCGATCACACCCCAGCGCCCAGAGGAAGGAGTACGGACCGCACAGCCACGCGTTTGGAGCCTGCCCCCGCGCAACCAGAACTTCACCGGCCGGACCGAACTCCTCAACCTGCTAGACCAACGGCTGGGTGAGGGCACGACGACGGTCCTGCCCGAGGCGATCCACGGCATGGGCGGCGTCGGGAAAACCCAGCTGGCGATCGAGTACGCCTACCGACACCAGTTCGAATATGACATCGTCTGGTGGATCCCGTCAGAGCGGCCGGGGCAGATCGGCCAGTCCCTGGTGGAACTCGCCAGGAGGCTTGGGCTGACCAGCTCCTCGGAGATCAACGTGGCCGGGCCTGCGGTGCGAGAAGCACTGCGCGAGGGGCGCCCGTACTCCCGGTGGATGCTGATCTTCGACAACGCGGACAGCCCCGAGCAGGTACGCCCGTACTTCCCGACCGGCGGCACGGGCACGATCCTCGTGACGTCCCGGAATCGGCGCTGGGGCCTGATGGGCGGCTCTCTCGAGGTGGACGTGTTCGCCCGGGAAGAGAGCAAGGAGCTGCTCCGTGGCTCAGGGCCGATCCTTGAGGACGAGGAGGCTGAAGCCCTGGCCGAGGCGCTGGGCGACCTTCCGCTCGCACTCGTGCAGGCCGCGGCCTGGCGGGCCGAGACCGGCATGCCGGCATCCGAGTATCTGCGACTGTTCGAGAGCAAGAAGAACGAACTGCTGGAGACCGCCCCGCCACCGGACTACCAGCTGCCCGTCGCCGCGGCCTGGAACGTCTCCCTCGACCATCTGGAGACCCGCAGTCCGGCCGCGCTCCGTCTGCTCCAGCTGTGTTCCTACTTCGCGCCGGACCCGATCTCCAGGAAAATTCTGTCTCGCCGCGAGAGTGACAGCCCCTTCCGTGAGCTCGACGCCACGCTGAGTGACCCAATGAAGCTCGCACGAGCAATTCGGGAGATCAACCGCTACTCGCTAGCCCGTATCGACCACCGCACGAACTCGATCGAGATGCACAGGTTGGTGCAGCACGTTTTGATCAACCGCATGAACCCACAGGAGCAAAACCGCATGCGCGAGAGCGCCCACTCCCTGATGGCGACAGCCGACCCCCAGGCGCCAACCGATCCGACGAGCTGGGATCGATACGCTGAGCTCTACACACATGTGATGGCCTCGGACGCCCTTCGGTCGAACCAGTCGTGGACCCGCGACCTTGTGATCAACGTCGCCAAGTACCTCTACCACTGGGGAGATCACGACGTCGCCGTCGACTTCTCCGAGTCCGCCTGGAAGACCTGGCTGGAGCTCTTCGGAGAGGAGGACCACCAGACACTGCTGATGGGCCAGTGGCTGACCTGGATGTACTGGACGGTCGGCCGGTACCGAGAGGCCTCCGACCTGGTCGAGCACGTCCGCCGGGTCTACGATCGCGTCGCCGACCCCGACAGCGAAAGCGCCCTCGACGCGATCGACACGGAAGCGGTCGTACGCCGAGCCGAGGGCCGCTTCCAGGACGGAGTGGACCTGGGCCGAGTCGCCCACGAGCGGGCGGTGCGCGCCTTCGGCGAGGACGACCCCGTAACCCTGAACATCGCGCACAACCTCGGTGTGGGTCTTCGTCTCACCGGCGCTTTCCTGGAGGCGCGCGACCTGGACCGCAGGACGTGGGCGCTCAAGCTGCGCGTGTTCGGCCGCGACGAACAGCGCAGTCTCATCACTGAGAACTCGATCGCCATCGATGTCAGGGAGATCGGGGAGTACATCGGCGCACTCCAACTCCAGGAAAGCGCCCTGGCGGCGTCCCGCGAGCTCTTCGGCAGCGACAACCCCGGTACGACCGACATGGTGCGCGAACTGGGCATCGCCTGCCGCAAAGCGGGAGATCACGCACGCGCCCTGGAGTTCGCCCTTGAGGCCCATGAAGGATTCACCCGCCGCTACGGAGAGACCCACCCCCGTTCCCTGGCAAGCGCGCTGTCACTCGCCATCGCCCTGCGCCAGAACGGTGACCTGGGCGCGGCCCACGCCAGGGGCCTCCAGGCCTGTGCCGGCTACCGGGCCGTCTTCCACGAGCGGCATCCCTACACCATGTCCGCGGACGTCGGCCTGGCAGTCTCCGAACGCCTGCTGGGGCGCCCGGCGGAAGCACGCCGTCTGGACGAGACAGCACTGGACGCACTCGTGGACACGGTCGGTCCACTCCACCCTTTCACCCTGGTGACCGCCATCAATCTTGCCAGTGACCTGGCGGCACTGGGGGATCACCAGGAAGCAGTGAACAGGGGGCGGGAGACGCTCACGAGGTGCGTGGAGACCTTCGGCCCAGACCACCCGACCACGCTCGCCTGCGCCGGGAATCTCGCCAAGGATCTGGTGTCTCTCGGCCTGGAAGAGGAGGGCACAGCCTTGCGCAGGGACACAGGGGACCGCCTGGAGCGGGTGCTCAAAACATCACCCGCCGGGCAGGGCGGTGCGGCTCCCCACCCTGCTGCCGTGGAGTTCCGGGAGGGCATCCGGGCGAACTGCGACATCGACCCTCTGCCTCTGTAGCGCGGAACAGAAGACGCCAGACACGGAAGACGTCGGACAAGGGCACGAACGGCAGCTGTCTCTCATCCCGTTCGTGCCTCCTGTGTGAGCGTCGAGTTCAACCCGTGTCCGCGCCGCCGGCCAGCCAGGCAGCCAGCCGGACGGGATCGGCCTGCTCCATGTCGGCGGCCCTCAGGGCTTCCTGGACCGCCCTGGCACGCTCGGGAAACCGCAGCAGAAGCCTGGAGGCCGCACCCTGTCCGGGGTCATCCACCAGGGCCCGCCCCAGAAGGGCCCAAACACCCGCCGAAGGTCTCTCGGCAAGCAGTTGCTCCACCAGGATGCGGCGAGCAGCCGACCGCTCGCCGAGGGTCAGAAGCACATCTGCCCGCCCTGCCCCACTGACCTGCTTCTCGGCTTGATGGATCCAGGCTCCCTCTGGATCGGTGATGCGGTGCCGGGCAAGGACAGCAGCCGTGTCCAGACCGTCCGCGCCGGTGTCGGCCACCGAACGAGGAGGAGCTTCAAGGAGAACGGGCGGATACCTGTCCCCTCGCGTCCACGCACGAACGGCCTCGTCAACAGCCTGCCGTGACGGTCTCAGATGATGCGCACGCCACATGGCGTGATGACTTGCCCTCGCCTCACGAGTCAACCGCAACTCCTTGTCCGGCACCTCTTCGGCCACCCAGAGCGCACAATGCTCGCCCAGAGTGTCCAAGAGGCGACGTCCCACCGGATTCAGCCGTGGGTGCCGCCAGACACTGTTCAGCGTCGACCACACCTGTTCCCGGCAGAGGGCGAACTCGAAGTCGGCCAGCGGTGAGGGTGCTGCACCTGAGCTCCGGCGATGAGCACGCCAGAACCGCGTTACTCCAAAGAAGGCATAGATTCCTTGCAGAAGCCCCTCCAGTGGCCGGGGGTCGTCGCGCCACGGCGCGTAGAGCAACTCCTTTCGCTCATTCGGCATTTGGGCCCTGCGCAGCAACGGTTCGAGGTGGATCAAGGCCCCGAGCTTGATGTGCTGGAACTCATGCACCAGGGTGGCGGCCAGCTGGGAAGGACTGTCCGGCAGTGAAGCGCTGACCCCGCCGAAGGCTTCGCCGGCCGAACTACTGAATGGCCGAAATCTCTCTCTTGGTTCTGCAGGCGCCAGGGAAACGAGAGCACCGGACCGCATTTCCTCCGCCACGACCGGCTCGTCGCGAACGAGCATGCCCCATGCCTCGGTCAGCGAGGAACGCCAGACGTGTTCCTCACCGCTTGTCAGGGTGCGTGGTGCACGGGGACCGACGAAGGCCCGATAGGGATCGTGTTCCTCCACCACGAGGCGGAGAGCGGACTGCCGCGCATCGAGGACCAGCCGACGGATCGGTAGCCAGCCGGGCTCGGAGCGCTGCCAGTCGGGCTCCGCCCGAACCTCGGTGCCGGCGGCGACCACGCGCAGAGAACCGTTACGTCCCGTGGCATGTGCCGTAGCCCAGGGTTCCTCGGCCGGGAACGTCGCACAGCCCAGGCCGGGAAAGGCAACGGTCCCCCGGAAGGCCGGGACTCCCAGAGAGAACGAAAGCCGAGCGCGGGTCGCCGCGGCGACGGCCAGGACGGAAAGATGCCCGGTGACGGCCCACAGCGGAAGTTGCCCCGAAGAGCTGTCCCGCAGGCGCCGCAGGGCCGAGGACAGCCATATGCCCGTTCCCGGAGACATCAGGATCTCCTCCACGACCTCGGGCACCGCGCGCTGAGCGCGCTCCAGCAAGCGCCACGCTTCGGCTACGGGCGCCCCCTCTCCTCCTCCGGCGCTCACACCGGCCCGGTCGAGGAAGGCTCGCAGCAAGAGCAGACGGCGGCTGCGTTCGGCCTTCCGTAACTCGCTGACGGACCTACCACGGTCGCCGTCATGAACAAGTGCTGGAAGGTCCTCCAGGGAAAAACTGTGGAAGGCCGGACGGTCTCGGTCTACGCCGCCGTCAGCACCCACGACTCCCCCTGAGTCACACCGAACGGGACGGATTGCTGCCCCCGGCCCTGACCGAATACGGGTCGTCGACGTCGCTCATCAGACGCTTGAGCGACTCAGTCAGATCTGGGCCGTCCATGGAGCGCAGTTCCTCGAGCGATATACCCGAGAGGTCCAGGATCCCGGGACCAGTGGCAGGCGTAGCCCGCTCCACGGCTGCCAAGTCCCCTCCTGTTACAGGCCGTTGACTCATCCGGCGTTCCCTCCCATGATGACCCAGCACAGGTCGTGCCGAAACCCTGCGTACCGGTCAGTCACCGCATCACATCATCGGTATTTGACGGTCAGTTGGCGCAGAATGCGCTCGACTCGACGGACCTCCTCCGAGTCCTGTTCCCAGTTCCGTAGAGCATCGACCACCGGACCGAACGTGCCGGGATATCTCCGGCACGTACGCAGCAGTCCGTGAACCTCGGAGCGCAGGTTTCCGTCGCGAGGACGCTGGCCGACAAGACGAGGATCGGTCTCCTCCAGTACAGCGTCCAGCCCGTTGAGTCGGCGGAGCGAGGGAAGCTCGGCAATCGCATCGGTGAGTTGCCAGAGTTCGGCCGGGTTCAAGAGGGGCAGCAGCGAGCAAGGAGCAGAAGCCGGAGGGCCCGCGGAGACCGGGAGTTCCGGCGGCAGACCTGCATGCCTGACCAGCACTTCCAACTCGGCCTCCCCCAGGACCTCGTACCACCGTGCCACCCGCACCGCGGCAAGTCGGTTCAGGCCGTCCGCCCGGTGATGCACGGCGATCACACCGATGACCGCATCCTCGCACCAGACGGCCGCACCGGACATGCCCTCCCAGGGAGAGCGGTCCGGTCCCACCTCCTCGGCGGGCGGTGGTACTGCGACCTCCAGGCTCCCCTCGCGGCGGTTGGAGAGGACAGAGACTTTGCCGTCGACGTGACAGGAGTCGCGGTACCGGCCCGAGGGCCCGGACTCGGCGCGATCGGGTCGGACAGCGGTCTGCCGGATCTTGAAAAGAGGGAAACCGACGGTGGACACCCGCAACGTCACATCACCGTCCGGGACGGCGAGAAATCGAGGCGGCAATAGGGCTGACGGCGCCTCAGGGGGCAGGTCCGTGAGTTCCAGCAGGGCCAGGTCCGCCCGGGCCGAAGCGAAGGCGACACGAGCCTGGACCGTCCACTCGGCAGGGCGGTCCGCATCGAAACGGACTCGGAGCCCGGCCACGGGCGGTCCCACGACATGTGCCGAGGTAAGGACGTAATGGTCGGACACTCGGTAGCCTGAGCCTCGCCGACCGGGCATGCCGAGCGTACGTCCTGTGATCACCTCGGCCACTCGGCTGATCTCCAGCCCTGTTGGACTCCCCTCGTGTTCGCCCACACGAGGCCTCTTACCCCGCGTCCGCCCCCTCTACGCCGCGAGAGGCCGGGGCCTCGCGGCGGGGTCGGTGCATCTTTCGAAACCCTGATCGCGCTCTGAAGCAATGCCACTGCGCTGGTGACCTATCTGCACTTTTCTCGTAACATCACAACCCATCTGGCTGCACGGGAGAGCCGTTGTGATCGAACTAGGCGACTTCATAAGGGAGTTGAGAATCCAGCTCAACTCCGCCCTTTCCGACCCGGACCTGGGCCCAGTGCGCTTCGAACTGGGTCCGGTGGAGATCGAGGCGACCGTCGCAGTCGACCGCTCCCGCGGCGGGAGCGGCAAGGTGAGGTTCTGGGTCGTGGAGGCGAACGCCGACATGTCCACCTCCACAACGCAGACTCATCGCATCACGGTCACTCTGCAGCCTGTCCTCGTCGCACCCGACGGCAGCCACCACAGCATGCTGATCACGGGCAAGGAACTGGATCACGAGCGTTAGCGCGCTCTCGTCGAAATGGGCTGGCCCTATCTGACCCTCGTCATCGAAATCGCCCGACCCGGGTTCCTCTGAGTTCAGAGTACGAGCGGCAGACGAGTCGGGCTGTACGCCGGGTTCTGTCGCCCGGCTGCCTCGCGGCGGCCGGGGAGACGGCCATCCATCTAGGGCCGGCGTTGCCGCCGGCCTCGTGCGGTCTACCCGCGGACTCGGGCGGGCAGCCCTCGAACGTCCGCGCAGAGCCGTCCTTCTTGCGAAGAGGCGGCTCCTCTTGACCTTGCTCCGGGTGGGGTTTACCTAGCCGCCTGAGTCGCCTCAGGCGCTGGTGGTCTCTTACACCACCGTTTCACCCTTACCTGGGACCGAGGTCCCTGGCGGTCTGCTTTCTGTGGCACTGTCCCGCGGGTCACCCCGGGTGGCCGTTAGCCACCACCCTGCCCTTTGGAGCCCGGACGTTCCTCGGGAAGCGCCCCCGAAGGGGACTCCACGCGGCCGTCCGCCCGGCTCGTCTGCCGTGTCGACCATGGTACCGGGCCCGTGGCCCCGGCCGGAACGCGAGCGGCCGGAGCCGCCGTCGCCAGGAACGAGCCCAGGAGGATCAGCGTGAACGCCGCTACCACCCCCGCCGTCAGCTCCTCGTCCAGGAACAGCACTCCCGCCGTCACCGCCACCGCCGGGTTGACGTACGTGAAGACCACCGCCCGCGTCGGGCCCGCCTCCCTGATCAGTTCCAGGAAGACCACGAAGGCCAGTGCCGTGCAGATCACTCCCAGGCCGGAGAGGGATGCCAGGACTGAGGGGGACGGGAGCGACGACGGTCGTGTCAGTGCCGCTGCCGGGGCGTACACCAGCGCCGCCAGGAGCAGGCACGGGGCTATCAGTTGCAGGGTCGGCACCGGTTTCAGGTAGCGGGCCATGATCAGCGGGGCTGTTGCGTAGCCCACCACCGTCACCAGCATCTCCGTCAGGGCGCGGGCGTTTCCGCCTGTCAGGTGTGGGGCCGTCAGGACCGCCACGCCGGCCAGGCCCAGCCCGAGGCCGACCATGCGGCGGGCGCCCAGGCGTTCCGTGTCGCCGAAGTAGCGGGCCAGGACGATGCCCACTATCGGTACGCCCGCGATCAGCAGGCCCGCCGTCGAGCTGGAGAGGTGGCGTTCCGCGTCGGTCAGGGTCCACCAGGGGCCGATGATCTCTATGCAGGCGAAGGCCAGCATGGGGCGCCAGTGCGCTCGTACGACTCCCACCAGGTTTCCCTGGCTGATTGCGAAGGGGAGTAGCAGTGCCGCGCCCAGCGCGCAGCGTGCGAATACCACCATGGACGCGGACATGCCACCGTCCACCGCCACTTTGATCATCAGGTAGGGGATGCCCCAGAGCACTCCCATCAGGGAGAAGAGAAACCAGCCGCGTGCAGTCATGCGGGCAGTCTCGGCCGGGTCAGCGGCGGGAGTCTTGAACGCTGTTGCGGTACGCCGCCGGGGTCACGCCCAGTACCCGGCGGAACCAGCGCGTCAGGTGTGCCTGGTCCGCGAAGCCGACCAGTGCCGCCGTCTCGGCGGGGCGGTGGCCCTTCTCCAGTAGGCAGCGGGCTCGGTTCACTCGGTGCTGGGCCAGCCAGGCGTACGGGGGCATCCCCGTGCTCGTACGGAAGGCTCGGAGCAGTTGGTAGCGGGACAGGTCCAGGTCCGCGGCCAGGGCGGAGAGGGATGGCGGGGAGAGCAGTTCGTCTGCCAGGCGGGTGCGGACCGTCTCGGCTATGCGGTCCGCGCCCGGGATCCTGTCGCACACCGGGCGGGCCGTCGAGTGGCGGCGGGCCAGGGCTGTGAGCAGCCATGGGACGCGGGACTCCGCCTCCAACGGGTCCGGGCAGGCGCTCAGTTCGGTGTGTGCGATGCGTAGGGCCGCGGCCAGTTCGGGGTCGTCGAGGAGGGGGTCGCGGAAGTGCGGGATGTCGTACGTGCCCTCGGTGAGCAGGGGGATCTCGGCGTACAGGGCGCGGTAGGCGTAGCCGTCGGATGCCGCGGGGCCGCCGGTGTGCATCTCGCCGGGGGCGAGGACGACTATCGAGCCGGGGCCCGGCTCGATCCGGCCGCCTCGGTAGTCGATGATCTCGGAGCCGCCGACGCAGACGCCGATGGTGAACTCCTCGTGGGCGTGCGGCGCGTAGCGGTGACGGTTGAAGCGGGCGGTCAGGAGGTCGAGCGGACGGCCGCTCCGGCCGAGAGTCGCCCGGGTCCAGACGGCCTGCTCGCGGCCGGCCACGGGCTCACGCCCACTCACCGGCTCACGCCCACTCACCGGCTCACTCCCAGCCACCGGCTCGCGGCCAGACGTCTACTCACGGCCACCCGTCGGTCCGCGCTTGGCCGTCCGGTCAGGCCCAGGTGTCCGGTCAGGCCCAGATGTCCGGTCAGGCCCAGATGTCCGGCCGGATCCGCCTGGCAGTCCAGGCACATACGTCTGCCCGGAATCACCCGCCCTGGCACACCTGGCCGTCCCGGCTCAACCGTCTGCCCGTACCTGACCGGCCGGCGAAGCCCACCCACCCGCTCACCATCACCCCGTGCCCCCATGGCGCCCCACCTCCTCACGGATGCAACGCCCGCGTGCCCCTCTTCCATGCCCCGGCCAGGTCCGCGTCGTCCGGAAATCGGCCGTGGATCTCCAGGATCACCATCCCGTGGGCGAACGCCCAGGTGGCCCGGGCCAGGTCCATGTCGCCGCCGCAGGCCCGGACCAGGGGCGCGGCGGCGCGGTCCTCCAGGCCGGGCGGGAGGAAGGCGCGGGGCAGGGGGCGCTCGGTGGCCAGGCAGTAGAGGTGGGGGTGTTCGAGGGCGTACGCGCGATACGCCTCGGCCAGGGCCGGGATCGAACCGGGGGCCTGGGTCTCGGCAGCCTCCAGCGCAGCCGCGGACTCGGCGAGCATCTGCGCGATCAGCTCGACCTCGACGGCCGACTTGTCGGGGAAGTGCTTGTAGAGGGACGGGGCCTTGATGCCCAGGTGGTCGGCGAGGGCCCGCATGGTCAGCGCCGCGGGGCCGGACTCCTCCAGGAGCGCCCGGGCCGCCGCCACGATCGAACGGGCCCGCGGGGAGAGCCCACCGGGTCCACCACCCTGGGAGCCCGGCCGGTCACCGGACTCAGCGCCCCGCCGGTCACCGCCCTGGCCGGCCGGCCGGTCACCAACTTGGGCGCCTTGCCCGTCACCGTCCTGGGAACCCTGCCGGTCGGCACCTCGGGCGCCCCGCCCGTCGGCGCCTCGGTTGCCCTGCCCGTCAGTCACGCTGGAAGCCCTCCTTCGTCCGCAGGCCGTAGCCGAAGGCGCGATCGTACGAGATGTGGGCGAGCCAGCCGCACAGGGCCGCGAAGGCCGGGGCCCAGGTGACCGGTCCGAGGGCGTAGAGCGTCATGAGGGCGAGCGGGACGAGCGCCCGGTGGGCGGTGTTGTAGTACGGGACCGCGCGGGGCTGGAGGCGGCCCTTCGCCATTCCGCGCGCGTCGCCGATGCCGACCAGGAACGTCAGGTCGGGCGCCGCGAAGAACACGACGGCCAGCAGCCCCGCGAGCCAGCCGTGGTTCACGGCTTCGAGCGCGGCGAAGGCCGACCAGAAGAGCGCGTTCAGCAGCCAGGCGATGCGGCGGACGACCGGGAGGACGCGGCGGCCTCGGGGGGCGAAGGCCGTGCGATCGGCGTCCGCAGTGTCGGCGTCCGCGCCGTCGGCGTCCGCAGTGTCGGCTGTGCCAGCTGTGCTGGCTGTGCCGGGCCCGGTGATCGTGCTCGTGGCTACCGTGCTCATTGCTGCCTCCTGCGGCTGGGCGGTCGGGGTGTGCGGCGGGACGACCACGGGACATCTGGCTAACGTCGTTAGCCACGACCGACCGTACGGCTAACAGTGTTAGCTGTCAATGGGTGTTCCCCGACCCGCCGGGAAAGCCGCCGCTTGACCCTGCCGCAACGTCAACGTTTCTACTGGGGGCATGCGGATCGGAGAACTCGCCGCGACCGTCGGCGTCACGACGCGGACCGTCCGGCACTACCACCACCTCGGGCTGCTGCCCGAACCCGAGCGGCGCTCCAACGGCTACCGCGACTACGGCCTGCGCCACGCTGTCATGCTCGCCCGGATCAAACGGCTGACCGAGCTGGGGCTCGGTCTCGCCGAAGTGCGGGACGCCCTCGCGGACGACGCGGGGCGCGATCTCGCCGAGGTGCTCGCGGAGCTCGACGACGACCTGGCGCGCCAGGAGGCGGCGATCCGGGAGCGGCGGCTGCGGCTGCGCGCCCTGCTGGACGGGAGCGGACTGACCGCCGAAGGGCCCGTGTCTCCCGAACTTGCCGCGATCTTCAGCGAGTTGACCCGGAACCCGGAACCGGCGATGGCTGCGAAGGACCGCGAGATGATCGCCTTCCTCGAATCGGTCGCGGCCCCCGAGGACCGTGAGCAGCTGCTGTCCGCGCTGCGTGCCACCGCGGACGTGCCCGGCGCCCTGGAGCGGACGCACGAGGCGTACGCCCTGCTCGACGCGCTCGTCGACGTCGACCGGTCCGACCCGCGCGTCGAGGAGGCCGCCCGTGCCCTCGCCGACTGCCTGCCCGACGAGGCCCTGGAAGGCATGGGCCTCGGCCAACTCGACCTGGAGGGAACCGACATGACCGGCACCGGCAGCTTCTTCCGCGCCTTTCTCGACGACTTCGCCCCCGCGCAGGCCGCGGCGGTCCGCCGGACGATCGAACTGCTCGTGGAGCGTGCGCGATGAGCGCGGCGGCGGACACGGTGACGACGGCGGGCGGTGTGCCGGCCAGCGGTGTGCCGGCGACCGGCGCCGTGCGGACCCTTCGGACCGTGCGGCATCTCGTCGCCCACGAGGTGCGGCTGCTGGCGAGCATCGCCCGGTGGGTGGCCCGGCGGCCGCACGGCATCGGGCGCGGGCGGGCCTTCTCGTACGGGCGCGGCCAGGGCGCGATGATGTTCGGCTTCGGGTTCGTGTCCGTCCTCGAAAGCGCCTGCATGGCGGTGCTCCTGCGGAACCATCCCGCCGTCCACCGGGTCGTGTTCGCGCTCGACGTCTACACACTGCTGCTGATCGTCGGCATGCACGCGGCGTCCGTGACCCGCCCGCATGTGCTCGACGACACGGGGGACGAGAACGAGGCCTTCCTGCGTATCCGCCGCGCCGTCCACGTCGACGTGCGCGTCCCGCTCGCCGCGATCGCCTCCGTGCGCCGCGAGTTGGTCACCACGCACGAGAAGCGCGACGGCCGGCTCGACCTGGCCATCGGCGCGCAGACCACGATCACACTCGAACTCTCCTCCCCCGTACGGCACTTCACCTTCCTCGGACGCCCCAAGGACGTAACCCTGATCCGCTTCCACGCCGACGAACCCGAGGCGCTGGTACGGGAGATACGCACAGCTCTGGAACTCACGCGGGAGCGAACAGCACCTTCGACGAGCCCGGTTCGGCCTGTGTGAGCCGTACCCGCAGCCGCTCCCCCAGCGGCAGCGCCCCCGCCGCTTCCTCGCTCTTGATACGGGCGACGACGGCGGGGGACTCCAACTGGACGGTTCCCACGGTGGGTTCGCGTTCCTGTACGTCCACGACGGTGCCGTCGAAGAGTTCGCCGACGCGGTCCTTGAGCAGCGCCGCCTCGACGATGTCGACGCACTCGCGCTCGACCGTACCCGCGCGGCGGGTGCCCTCGGCCATCCGCTTCGGCAGGTCGTCGAGGGCGGCGAGCACCCACTGCGGCGGTTCCTCCCCGGCTGCCGCCGCCAGGCACAGTTCCGAGGCGTACCGGTCGACCAGGCGGCGCAGCGGCGCCGTGCAGTGGGTGTAGGGCGCGGCCACGGCGGCGTGGGTGGTGAGGTCCGGGGTGACGCCGCCCCGGAAGACCGTGTAGCCCGCGCCGCGCAGCAGCGTCGTGCACTCCTGGAGGAAGGCCGCGTGGTGGGGCAGGTGCGGGTCGAGGGAACGGATCAGCTCGGCGTACGAGACGTGGTGCGGCCAGTCGATGCGCAGTGCCCGGGCGGTACGCCGCAATCGGCCGACCGCGCCATCCGGCGCTGCCGGGAGTGTGCGCAGCACGCCCGTGCCGTACGTCAGCATCAGCTCGGCCGCGGCCATGCCCGTGAGGAGGGAGATCTGCGCGTTCCAGCCGTCGGCGGGAAGCGGGGCGCGGTAGGCGAGTTCGTACGTGCCGTCGCGCTCGACGATCTCCTGCTCGGGGACGTTCAGGGAGATGCCGCCGCGGGCCACTTCCTGTTGTTCGCGGAGGAGTCCGATGTCCTTGAGCAGGGCCAGAGGCTCCTCGGCAGTGCCCGCGTCGAGTTGCTTCTGGACGGACTCGTAGTCGAGCTTGGCGCGGCTGCGGACGAGGGCGCGGCGGACGTCGGTGGACGTGGGACGGCCGTCCGCGTCCAGGTCGATGGTCCACAGGACGGCCGGGCAGGTCTGGTCCGGGAGCAGGCTCGCGGCGCCCTCGCTCAGCAGCGGCGGGTGGAGGGGGATCTTCCCGTCCGGGAAGTAGAGGGTCGTGACCCTGCGGTGTGCCTCCGCGTCCAGGAGACCGCCGGGTACGACGAAGGCGGCGACGTCGGCGATGGCGTACCGCACGCGGTAGCCGTCCGGGCGGCGGGACAGGTGCATCGCCTGGTCGAGGTCGGTGGACGTCGGCGGGTCGATGGTGAAGAGGGGGATGTCCGTCGCGTCGTACGCCGGCAGCGTGGGTTCACGGGCGGCCCGTTCCGCCTCGGCGAGGGCCTCCGGCCGGAACGCCACGGGTATGTCGAGTTCGGTGCGCAGTGCGCGCAGCGCGGCCCGCAGGGGCGCCTCGGCTGCGCCGGTCACACGAATCTGGCGGCGGGGCATAGGGCGAGCGTATGGCGGGGTGGGGCGGGCGGCACCCCGTAGGCTTGCGCGTACCCCGCTCACGTACCGAACGTCACGTACCGAACGTCACGTACCGAACGTCACGTATTGAACGTCACGCACCGAAACGCCTTACCGAACGCCCCAGGGAGAACCGCCGTGCTTGTGCTGCTGCCGCCGTCCGAAGGAAAGGCTCCCTCCGGGCGGGGCGCGCCGTTGAAGCCGGAGTCGCTGTCGTTGCCGGGGCTCGCCGAGGCGCGGCAGGCGGTGTTCGAGGAACTCGTCGAACTCTGCGTGGGCGACGAGGAGAAGGCCCGCGAGGTGCTCGGGCTGAGCGAGGGCCTGCGCGGCGAGGTCGCCAAGAACACGGAGCTGCGGACCGCGGGGGCGCGGCCCGCCGGGGAGATCTACACGGGGGTGTTGTACGACGCCCTCGACCTGGCCTCGCTCGACACGGGGGCCAAGCGGCGGGCTTCGCGCTCGCTGCTCGTCTTCTCGGGGCTGTGGGGTGCGGTCCGGGTGACGGACCGGATTCCCTCGTACCGCTGCTCGATGGGTGTGAAGCTGCCGGGGCTTGGCGCGCTGGGCGCGCACTGGCGGGCGCCGATGGCCTCCGTGCTGCCCGAGGCGGCCGGGAACGGCCTCGTGCTCGACCTGCGGTCCTCCGCGTACGCGGCCGCGTGGAAGCCGAAGGGCGAGGTCGCGGGGCGCACGGCGAGCGTACGGGTGCTGCACGCGCCGACCCGGAAGGTCGTCAGCCACTTCAACAAGGCGACCAAGGGCCGCATCGTCCGCAGCCTCATGCAGTCCGGTGCCGTGCCTTCGGGGCCCGCTGAGCTGGTGGAGGCGCTGCGGGATCTCGGGTACGTGGTGGAGGCCGCGGCTCCTGCGGGGGCGGGGCGGGCTTGGATGCTGGACGTGCTGGTGGACGAGATTCACTGAGCGGGCAGCCCGCCCGCGACGAGCGCGCGAGCCATCCGTTGCAGCATGCGCAACATGCTTTGCGCATGCTGATTGGCGCGGGCAGGATGAGCGCATGGTTTCGCCCCTGCCTTCGTCACCGCTGTCCTCGTCCGTGCTCGAACTGGCGCCCGTCGTCCCCGTGGTCGTCGTCGACGACGTCGCGGACGCCGTGCCGCTGGCCCGCGCGCTCGTCGCGGGCGGGCTGCCCGCCATCGAGGTGACGCTGCGGACGCCGGTCGCGCTCGACGCGATCCGGGCGATCGCCGACGGGGTCCCGGAGGCGGTGGTCGGGGCGGGCACGGTCATCTCGCCGGACCAGGTGGCGCAGTCGGTGGCCGCCGGGGCGCGCTTCCTGGTGAGCCCGGGCTGGACGAACGTACTGCTCGATGCCATGAAGGCGTCCGGGGTGCCGTTCCTGCCGGGGGTGTCCACGACGTCGGAGGTCGTGGCGCTGCTGGAGCGGGGCGTGAGCGACATGAAGTTCTTCCCGGCCCAGGCGGCCGGTGGCACGGCGTACCTCAAGTCCCTGGCGGGGCCGCTCCCCCAGGCCCGCTTCTGCCCGACCGGGGGCATCGGCCCGGCTGTCGCACCGGAGTACTTGGCCCTGCCCAACGTCCTTTGCGTGGGCGGGAGTTGGATGCTCCCGCCGGACGCGGTCGCGGCCGGGGACTGGGCGCGGGTGGAGAGCCTGGCGAGGGAGGCCGCACGGATGGGGCAGGCCTCACGCTGAGTGCCTTTAAGGGGCGCGGGGAACTGCGCGATCAGCCCCCACTGCCCGCAGTCAAGTCACCACCCGAGCCCACCCCTAGCCCACCCCAAGCCCAACCCGCTCAGCTCAGCGCAGCGGTGACGTGTCGTTGAGCAGCCGTACGCTCGCGTTGCCGTCCGCGTAATACGCCACCACCGACAGCGACGCCGCCGACAGTTCCATCCTGAACAGGGCTTCCGGCGGGGCGCCCAGGGCCAGCCGTACCAGGGTCTTGATGGGCGTGACGTGGGAGACGAGAAGTACGGTGCGGCCGGTGTGCGCCGCGAGCAGCTTGTCGCGGGCCGCGGCCACCCGGTGGGCCACCGCCTCGAAACTCTCGCCGCCGCCGGTGGGTTCGGCGTCCGGAGAACTCAGCCAGGCGCCCATGTCGTCCGGGTACCGCTCGTGGACCTCGGCGAACGTCAGCCCCTCCCATGCGCCGAAGTCCGTCTCGCGGAGCCCGTCCTCGATCCGTACGTCCAGTCGGAGCCGGGCGGCGACGATCTCTGCGGTTTCGCGGCAGCGGGCGAGGGGGGACGAGATGACTTCCTGTACGGTCCCGCGGTCGGCCAGGGCGGTCGCGACGCGGTCGGCCTGGTGGCGGCCCGTGTCCGACAGTGCGGGGTCGCTGCCGCCGCTTCCCGAGAACCGCTTCTGGGGGGTCAGGGGGGTCTCGCCGTGCCGGAGCAGCACGAGGGTGGTGGGGGTGCCGAGGTCTGGGGGTGCGGCTCGGGTGTCGTTGGTGTCGGGGGTGGCGACGGGAGTTGTCTGGCCGCGGGCCGGTCGTGGCTGGTCGCGCAGTTCCCCGCGCCCCTTGAAGGACGCCACCGGACCCTGCGCCAACAGCGGGGACCCCGCGTCGGTCGTACCGGCAGGAGTCGTCCCGCCGCGGGCCGGTTGTGGCTGGTCGCGCAGTTCCCCGCGCCCCTTGAAGGACGCCACCGGGCCCCGCGCCGACAGCGTCTCCCCCGTCGTCGCATCGGTCACTACGGGCCCGTAACCCGTGGGCCCCGGGTTTCCCCGGGGACCCCCGTCCGTCTCGACGGTCGACTCGCGCAAGCCGGAAGCTCCTTACCGCTCCACCGATCCACCGACCACCGATCCACGGACTACAGACATACAGACCTACAGACCCGACTCCGACGTGCGGATCAGGATGCGGCGGCAGTTCTCGCAGCGCAGGACCGTGTCCGGAGAGGCCGCCTTCACGTCGTTCACCTCGGTGATGTTGAGCTCCAGGCGGCAGCCCTCGCAGCGGCGCTGGTAGAGGCGGGCCGCGCCGACGCCGCCCTGCTGCTCGCGGAGCTTGTCGTAGAGCTTCAGGAGGTCGGCGGGGATCGAGCCCGCGATGACCTCGCGCTCCTTCGTGGCCGTCGCGGCCTCGCCGTCGAGGGACTCCTGCGCGGCGTCCCGGCGGGCCGTCGCGTCGTCGATCTTCGACTGGACGGACGAGACCCGCTCGGTCAGTTCGGCGACCCGCTCCTGCGCGGACTCGCGGCGCTCCATGATCTCCAGGACGACGTCCTCCAGGTCACCCTGGCGCTTGGCGAGGGAGGCGATCTCGCGCTGGAGGTTCTCCAGGTCCTTGGGGGACGTGACGGCGCCGGAGTCGAGGCGCTGCTGGTCGCGGGAGGCGCGCTGGCGCACCTGGTCGACGTCCTGCTCCGCCTTGGTCTGCTCGCGGGAGCAGTCGCTCTCCTCGGTCTGCGAGGCGACGAGCAGGTCCCGCAGCTGCGTGAGGTCCTTGGTCAGCGACTCGATCTCGGCGTGCTCGGGCAGCGACCTCCGCTTGTGCGCGAGCTGCTGCAGGCGGGCGTCGAGGGACTGGACGTCGAGAAGTCGGATCTGGTCGGCGGGCGCGGCGTTCAGTTGGGGGCTCCAGGTGAAGGGGAGTGGGAGTTCCACGGGTCGGTGACCGTCTTCGAGACATGGACCCGCAGGTCCCAGCCGTGACGGTCGGAGATCTCGTCGAGCTGGGCGGCGGCCAGCTCGCACCAGGGCCACTCGGTGGCCCAGTGCGCCGCGTCGAGCAGCGCGAGGGGACTGTCGGCGTGAGCCGCAATGAACTCTGCCGCCGGGTGGTGGCGCAGGTCCGCGGTGAGGAAGGCGTCCACGCCGGCGGCGCGTACGTCGGCGAAGAGGCTGTCGCCGGAGCCGCCGCTGACCGCGACGGTCCGCACCAGCGCCTCGGGGTCGCCCGCGACGCGGATGCCCTGCGCGGTGGCGGGCAGCCGTTCGGCGGCGCGGGCGGCGAACTCGCGGACGGTCAGCGGATGGTCCAGCTCGCAGACCCGGCCGAGGCCCCGGCGGCCGTCGGCATCGGTGGGGTCCGGCACGAGGGGGCGTACGACGCGGAGGTCCAGGGCCCCGGCGAGGGCGTCGCTCACGCCCGGGTCGGCGCGGTCGGCGTTGGTGTGGGCGACGTGCAGCGCGATGTCGTTCTTGATGAGGGTGTGCACGACGCGGCCCTTGAAGTTCGAGGCCGCGACCGTCGTCGTACCGCGCAGATAGAGCGGGTGGTGGGTGACCAGCAGGTCGGCGTCCAGCTTCACCGCCTCGTCCACGATCTCCTGGACCGGGTCGACGGCGAAGAGTACGCGGGAGACCTCCTGGTCGGGGTCTCCGCAGACCGTCCCGACCGCGTCCCAGTCCTCCGCGCTCGCGGGGGGCCAGAGAGCGTCGAGCGCGGCGATGACTTCAGACAGACGGGGCACGAACAAAAGGCTACCTGCCTTGTGTCCGTGCCCCACCGGTCGCGGGCTACTTGACCAGCTGTGACCGGGCGACCCCGCTGCGGGCGGCTGACCGGCGGTCCGTCCGACCCTCCGTCCCGCCCCGCCCCGCCCCCGCTGATTGCGCTACCTGGCGAGGAAGCCCTTGTTGCGCTACTTGGCGAGGAAGCCCTTGAGGTCGTCGAGGACCTCGCCGGCCGCGGTGACGCCGAGGCCGAGGTACCAGGTCTCGTCGGGTACGTCCTTGGCGTGGCCGTCCTCGACCGCGCCGAGCTTCTTCCAGAGGGGGTTCGACTCGGCGGTGGCGCGGTCGGTCTTCTTGGCGTCGCCGTAGACGCCGGTGAAGATCCAGTCGGCGTCGGCGTCGTCGATCCTCTCCGGGCTGATCTCCGCCGCGAGGTCGTTGATCTGCTGGTTCTTGGGGCGCGGAATGCCCACGTCCTCAAGGATCGTGCCGATGAAGGACGCCTTCGCGTAGAGGCGGATCATGCCCGGCAGGTAGCGGAGCATGGTGACGGTCGGCTTGTCGGGACCGAGTTCGTCGCCGAGGGCCTTGGCCTTCTTCTCGTACGCCGCGAGCTGCGTCTTCGCCTCGGCGGTCCTGTCGAGCGCGGCCGCGTTGAGGAGGTGGTTCTCCTTCCAGGTGAAGCCCGGACGGATGGAGAACACGGTGGGGGCGATCTTGGAGAGCTGCGGGTAGAGCTTGGCGGCGCGCAGCTCGCTGCCGAGGATCAGGTCGGGCTTCAGGCCCGCGATCGCCTCCAGGTTGAGGGCGTTGATCGTGCCGATGTCCTTCGGGCTGCCCGCGTCCTGCTTCAGGTACGAGGGGATCCCGTCCGAGCCCTCGGTGGGCGCCCAGCCGACGGGCTTCACACCGAGGGAGACGACGTTGTCGAGCTCGCCGACGTCGAGGACGACCACGCGCTTGGGCTCGGCCTTCAGCTCGGTCTCGCCCATCGCGTGCTTGATCGTGCGAGGGAACTCGCCGGCCTTGGCCGTGGTCCCCATCCTGGCCGTCTCCTCGGCCGCCTTCGCGAAGTCCTCGCCGCCGGTGGCGACGGACTTGCTGCCGGCGCCGTTGTCGGACTTTCCGGAGCCGGAACCCGAGTCCGAGTCGCCCGAACCGCAGGCGGCGAGTGAGAGAGCGGCCGCCACGGCGAGGGCGACGGCGGCGGAACCGCGGCGTCGTAGGGACATCAGGCACACACTCCGGTGGTTCATGGTCAGGTTCGGGTCGGGATCGGGCGCCCGAGGTCGAGGCCGGCGTGGGGCCCGGCCCCAGGTTGCGCCCGGCCCCAGGAAGCGCCCGGCCTCAGGTAGCGCCCGGCCTCAGGTAGCCCACGAAGGCACGGCGGGGAACTCAGGAACCCCCCAGGCAGCCCTCAGGCGCCACTTAGGCAGCCCTAACCATAAACCGCCCCACCCCCGCTCAGCACACCCGCCCCCGTTCCCTCAGGCGAATCAGAAACGGGCCACTCTTATGTGTGAAGCGGTCACCTGCCGGTCCCACGCCTGTGCGTGCGAAAACTAGGTTTCGTGGCCGGAGGTGACCGAACGATGACGGCCTGTGCCTCCCCCGAGGTCTCGACTTCGCTCGAGCAGGGGGGAACCCCATCGTCCGCGGCGGTGAACGAGAACGAATGGGCCGCGCGAGCAGGGTGCGTGATCACCGTCGACGGGTCGTACGCGGCCCGTCTGGCCCGCAGCGGCGACTCCTGGTTCCCGGAGCGCTGGACACTGGACGGCCCCGAGCCGTACGCCGTGCCCCTGCCCGGCAACCAGCCGGAGGAGCCCGGCACGGAGGTGCTGCCGATGGCGGACGGGCGGGTGCTCATCCACCGCCTCGTCGACGGACGGCACACGTTCTCGCTGCTGTATCCGACGGGCCCGGGGACGGGTGAGGTACTGCTCGGCGCGGTGGAATGCCCGGACGTGGGCACGGAGTTGCGGCTGCTGCCGCCCGCTCCGGCCGGCACCCGTGCGTACGCCCTTGCCGTTGGCCGGGGTTCGACGGCCGTGTGGCTGGTCGCGGGCGGTGCCTTCGGGCCCGAGCATCTCGCGGAGGTACCGGGCCGCTGCTCGGGCGGGGTGTGGCTGGGCGGCGGGGACCGACTCCTCGCGCTGGACCGGCAGTTGGACGGCCGGACCAAGACGGTCGTGGTCGATCTGGAGCGCGGGGGTGAAGTGTCGCCGCTGTTGCAGATCTCCGAGCAGAGCAACGACCGGCTGCTCCTCGCGGACGCCGACAGCGGGCTGCTCCTGATCCGCTCGGACGCGCCGTCTCCGGGCCAGGAGCGGCTCGGCTGGGGCGTGTTGGGGAGCACACTCCCGGTGCGCTTCCCGGAGCACCTGCAGCTGCCCGGCCGCGCGGTCGCTCCGTTCGCGATCCAGCCGGGGCAGGTGCTGACGCCGGAGAGCTGCGCGGTCGCCCTGCGGATCGGCGGCCCTTCCGGCAGCTGGCTCGGCATGTGGCGTCCCGCCGAGCGGCATCTCCATCAACTGCCCGCGCCCAATGGCTGGTTGGCGGGCTCGGGTCAGTGGACCAGGGACGGGGTGCTCCATCTGCCGTACGCGACGGGGGCGGTGCCGTGCGGCGTGACACGGGTGGCAGCACCCACGGGGGCGGGGGACGGGGGCCCGGGGGATCCGGACCGTACGGCTGAGGCGCGGGGGGACGCGTCACGGGGGCCGTCGGTCACGGGTCCCCCGGAGCCCGCGACAGCCCGCCCGGTACCACTCCAACAGGCGCCGCTGACGGGACGCCTGATGGCGAACGCGATCGCGGGCCGCCGGTTGGCACAGGCGGCAGGACCGGGAGCGGGACGGTCAACCGGCCCTGGTGCGGGGTCGGTTGGCGCGGCGGGCGGCACAGGCTGGGTCGCCGGCCTATCCCCGGAGCCGGTCCGCAGGGAGGGCGCGGGCTGGACCGCGGTCGAGGGCACGGGGCAGGTGGGTGCGGAGGGCACGGACTGGACTGCCGTCGAGAGCACGGGGCAGCCGGGTACGGGCTGGACCGCCGTCGACGGCACGGGGCAGGTGGCGTCGGAAGGCGCGGGCTGGACTGCCGTCGAGAGCACGGGGCAACCGGATACGGGCTGGACCGCCGTCGACGGCACAGGACAGGTGGACGCGGGCGGCACGGGTAACTCGGCCGCCGAGCACACGAGCCGTGCGACCGCCGAGAGTGCGAGCCCCGTACCCGGTGCGGTCACCGGTCACCCGGGCGCGGAGCACACGAACCGCGCGAGCGGCGAGGGCACGGGCCGTGTACCCGTCGAGGGCGTCAGTGACGCAGCCGCCGGAAACCCCCTGTGCATGCTCCCGGCGGACACGGAAAGCACCCTTCTCCTCACCCCGATCGGCCCGGAGGGCTCCGGCCCCGTGCCCGCCGAGGGCTCCGGCCCCCTGCCCGCCGAGGGGACCGGCAGGGCTCCCGCTGAAAGCATTCGCCCAGCAGTTCCGAGGACAGTTCAGCCGTCGGACCGGGCGGCGCACCAGACGGCGGACCAGGCGGCGGACCGGGCATCAGCCCAGCCGGAGATGCGGCCTGCGATTCAGGCGGCGTTTCAGCCGGTGGTTCAACCGGTCACCCCGCAAGGCCCTCCTTCCGGAGCCCGGCCAACCCCGCCCGCGACGCCAGCCCCAGCCCCTCCCTCTCCCCCGCCCCCGACTCCACTCCCGGTGAACCCACTCCAAGTCGAGCAGGTGAGTACCGAGTGCCCGCCGGCCCTCCGCGCTCTCCGTGCTCTCCGGGCGGGCACCGAAACGACGCCCCCTTCCACCCCTCTCAAAGTGACCACCGAGTAGCCCCAACCACCCCTCAGCACTGTCACACCCGCCCGTTAGACTCGCCCGCGCTGTACCGAAGGATCTTGTTGACACGGGGTGAATTTCCACATGAGCGACACGAACACCATGGAGACGACGGCCACCGACCCGCGGGCGACGGTGGCCCAGGCAGCAGACGACGGTGGCCACGGCCGGCACCGGGGGCCCGTCTCCGCGCAGGAGGGCGAGGCGACCCCTCGCGGCCGGCACCGTAAGCCCGCCGAGCACGGCGACACGGGGGCCTGACGACCTCAGGTCCGGAGCGTCACACGGCCCCGCCCGACACTCGTCGGGCGGGGCCTTTCCGTGCGAGCGGCGCCACAACCGGTCACTCGTGCTTGAGTCCCAGCACCTCCGCCGCCGCGAACGTCTCCCCCGCCGGCCGGTCCGTGTAGTGCGGTGTGAGCAGCGCGTCGAGTTCGTCGTACGTGAAGGCGTCCTGCTTGGTGTCGAACTTGGCGGCCACGCGCGGCCGTTCGACGATCGCGACCATCCCGCCGTGCACGACGAGAAGCTGGCCGTTGACGTGTGCGGCCGCGGGCGAGGCCAAGTAGCCGACGAGCGGGGCGACATGCTCGGGTGCGAGGGGGTCGAGCCGTTCCTCGGACCCGTCGCCCCCCGGTTCCTGGAAGCCCGCGAAGACGTCCGCCGTCATCCGGGTCCGGGCGCGCGGGCAGATGACGTTCGCCGTGACGCCGTACTTCGCGAGCGCCAGTGCCGTCGAAGTGGTGAGCCCGACGATTCCGCCTTTCGCGGCCGCGTAGTTGGGCTGTCCCGCGGAGCCCGCGAGGAACGCCTCCGAGGAGGTGTTCACGATCCGCCCGTACACCGGCGCGTCCGCCGCCTTGGACCGGGCCCGCCAGTGCGCGGCGGCGAAGTGGGTGGTGTTGAAGTGTCCCTTCAGATGGACCCGGATCACCGAGTCCCACTCGTCCTCGGACATCGAGAAGACCATCCGGTCGCGCAGGATGCCCGCGTTGTTGACGAGGATGTCCAGCTGCCCGAACTCGGCGACCGCCAACTCGACCAGTTCCCGGGCCTGTTGATGGTCGGCCACGTCCCCGGTGTGCGCGACGGCACGGCCGCCCGCCGCCCGGATCCCGGCGGCGACCTCCTCGGCGGGTGTGGCGGACGCGTCCCCGGAGCCGTCCCGGCCTGGCTGCCCGAAGTCGTTGACGACGACGGCGGCGCCGAGCCGGGCGAGCTCCAGCGCCTCCGCCCGGCCCAGGCCGCGGCCCGCACCCGTGACGATCGCGGACCGGCCCTCAAGTGGCAGTGACATCAAGGTCCCTTCAGCCGACGGCAGCCAGAAGATCGAGCACTCAAGAGATCGAGCGGTCAGAAGATCGAGAGGTTGAATGGTCGAAATCAGGGCGTCAGATCTCGATGCACGTACGCAGCGCCACGCCCGTACGCATCTGGTCGAGCGCCTCGTTGATGTCGCTCAGCGGCACCCGGTGGGTGATCAGCCCCTCCAGGTCGATGCGTCCGGCGCGCCACAGCGCGATGGTCCGCTCGTACGACCGCAGGACGTCCCCGCCGCCGTACATGGACGGCAGGATCCGCTTCTCGTCGAAGAACAGCTCGAACATGTTGAGCTGGAGGTGGTCGTCCATGGCGCCCGCGCCGACGACGACCAGCGTGCCGCCTCGGCGGGTGTTCTCGTACGCGGTGCGGGCGGTGGCGGAGCGGCCGACGACCTCGAAGACATAGTCGAAGCCCTCGCCCGCGGTCACCGTCTGCTTGGCGTCGGGGAGTTCGTCGGGCGATACGGCCCTGGTGGCGCCGAACTTCAGCGCGGCCTCGCGGCGGGAGGCGACCGGGTCGACGGCGACGATCTCGGCGGCGCCCTTGAGCCGGGCACCCTGGATCGCGGAGATGCCGACGCCTCCGCAGCCGATGACGGCGACCGACGAACCGGCTTCCACGTCGGCGGTGTTGAGGGCGGCGCCGAGTCCGGTGGTGACGCCGCAGCCGATGAGTGCGGCGATGTCGAAGGGCACGTCGTCCGGGATCGGCACGGCGCAGCCCGCGTCGACGACGACCTCCTCGGTGAAGGTCCCGGTGCCCGCGAAGCCGAACACATCGCCGCCGGGGCGCTTGAAGTTGGGCGTGCCCGCGTTCATGAACCCGGCGAGACACAGCTCGGTCTGGCCGCGCTTGCAGGCGGGACAGGCGCCGCAGGCGGGCAGCCAGCAGACGACGACCCGGTCGCCGGGCTTGACGTTGGTGACGCCCTCGCCCACCTCCAGTATCTCGCCCGCCCCTTCGTGGCCGGGGACGAACGGCGCGGGCTGCGGCAGCACCCCGGCCATCGCGGAGAGGTCCGAGTGGCACAGGCCGGTGGCCCGCACCCGGATCCTGACCCGGCCGGGGCCGAAGCCCGTCGCCTCGACGTCGTCGAGTATCTCCAGCTTGTCCTGGCCTATCTCGTGCAGTACGGCTGCGCGCATGGTGCGGCTCCCCTCGGAAACGTACGTAGGTCCCTAGTCCCTCAAGTCCCTGGTCCCTCAGCTGTGCTCGACGACGGTGTCGGCGAGGACCGGTGCGTCGTCCCGGTCGGCCGCGCCCACCGTCACGCGGACCGTGCCGTCCCCCTGCCACATGCGGATGCGCAGGGTCTCGCCCGGGTACACGACCCCGGCGAAGCGCGTGGCGTAGGAGCGGACCCGGCCGACGTCGCCGCCGAGTGCCGTGTCCACGACGGCCTTCAGCGTCATCCCGTACGTGCACAGCCCGTGCAGGATCGGCCGGTCGAAGCCGGCGAGCTTGGCGAACTCGGGGTCGGCGTGCAGCGGGTTCCAGTCGCCGGAGAGCCGGTACAGGAGTGCCTGGTCCTCGCGGATCGCACGCTCAACTGTTCTGTCCGGATCGCCTGTTGGCGGTTCCGGGCGGCCCGAGGGGCCGCGGTCGCCGCCGAAGCCCCCTTCGCCGCGTACGAAGATCTGGGCGTCGTTGGTCCACAACGGGCCCTCGTCGTCGGCGACTTCGGTGCGCATGACGAGGATGGCGGCCTTGCCCTTGTCGTAGACGGCCGCGATCCGTCCGGTGGCGGTCGCCCGGCCCTCGACGGGGATCGGGCGGTGCAGCGTGACGGTCTGGCCGCCGTGCAGGACGTGCGCGAGGTTGACGTCGATGCCCGGCATGGAAAGGCTGTTGATCACGCCCGGGGAGCCGGCGCCCGCGACGGTGGCGAAGCTCGGCAGCACGTGCAGCCGGGACTCCAGGGTGTAGCGCAGCTCGTCGGGGTCCGTCGCGGGGCTGTCCTTGTCGGGGTTCGCGCCGGCGCCGAGGCCGAGGTGGTAGAGCTGGACGTCCTTGTGACCCCAGGCGATCCCGGCGGACCGGGGCTCGGCCGCGAGGGCCTGGGCAACGTCGATGGGCATGGGGCTCCTGACTGCTGGCGGGGAAGACCTCGGTGCGGCCGTCCGCACCGTCGGCCGCACCGAGGTCGACACTGAGCCGAGGAACCCGCCTGTTCTAGAACGCGTTCCAGTCCGGCGACCACCTGTATAGCTCAGGGCCCGGCACATGTGAAGACTCCTGACGGCATGTCAGATGGGTGTCACGGACACGGCAGTGACAGCGGCAGTGACTTTTGTCCTGCCCGAGTCCGTACATTGCGCATCTGCCCCGCCGGCCCCCGGATTCGTAGCGTCGTACCCATGACGAAGACGGGGACGGAGACGGGGACGGGGACGATGGCGGGCACGACGGAGACGGCGGCGGGCACCTCGACGCGCGGGGCCGCGGACCAGGCAGTTTCCTTCGCGGGGGCGGTCAAGGCCTTCGGTGCGGTACGGGCCGTGGACGGTGTCGATCTGGAGATCGCGCGCGGCGAGACGGTCGCGCTGCTGGGCCGCAACGGCGCCGGCAAGTCCAGCACGATCTCGCTCCTGCTGGGCCTGAACGAGCCGGACGAGGGCGTCGTACGCCTCTTCGGCGGCGCCCCGGAGGAGGCCGTGCGGGCGGGGCGCGTGGGCGCGATGCTCCAGGACAGCCGGCCGGTGCCACGGGTGACGGTGGGCGAACTGGTCGGGTTCGTGGCCGGTACGTATCCCGCGCCGATGCCCGTCGCCGAGGCGCTGGAGCTGGCGGGCATCGCCGAGCTGGCCGGGCGGCGCGTGGACCGGCTCTCCGGGGGCCAGACGCAGCGGGTGCGGTTCGCGGTCGCGCTCGTCGGGAACCCCGCGCTGATCGTGCTCGACGAGCCGACCGCGGCGCTGGACGTGGAGGCGCGGTACGCCTTCTGGGACTCGATGCGGGCGTTCACGCGGCGCGGTCACACCGTCCTCTTCTCCACCCACTACCTGGAGGAGGCGGACACCAACGCCGACCGGATCATCGTCATCGACCACGGCCGGATCGTCGCCGACGGAACCGCCGAGCAGCTGAAGCGGGCCGCGGGCGGCAGCCTCGTAGCCTTCGACCTCGCCGGCGCCGGGACGGAGGGGCTCGCGGCCCTGCCCGGTGTGGTCTCCGTGGAGGTGCGCGGGGGCCGGGCGCGGCTGCGGACCGACGACTCGGACGCGACGGTGATCGCGCTCGCCGAGCGCGGCGCGATACGCGGCCTGGAGGTCGCACCGGCCTCGCTGGACGACGCGTTCCTGGCCCTGACCTCCTCCGACGCCCCTGTCACGGCCCCGGCCCGTACCTTCCTGGAGACGGTGTGATGCTCGACTATCTGCGGCTCGAAGTGCGCCGGACGCTGCGTGACACCGGCTTCGTGATCGGCGGTGTCGTGATGCCGGTGGTGATGTACCTGCTGTTCACGAACCTCGGCGACGGCGAGGACGACACATGGAAGACCGCCTCCATGATCGGCATGGCCGCGTACGGCGCGATGGGCTCGGCCCTGAACACCGGCGGCGGGGTCGCCGAGGACCGGAGCATCGGCTGGCTGCGGCAGCTGCGGATCACGCCGATGAGCCCGCGTCAGGTCGTGATGGGCCGGGCGCTCACGGGTGCGGTGACGGTGCTGCCCGCGATCGTCGCGGTCCTCGTGGCGGGCGGCCTGGTCAACGGCGTACGGCTCGACGCCTGGAAGTGGGCGGTGATCGCGCTGCTGCTGTGGCTCGGCTCGATCCCCTTCACCCTGCTCGGCCTCGGCAACGGCTACCGGCTGACCGCGCAGGCCACGGGCGTGATGAACATGGTCTGCAACCTGACGCTCGCGGTGGTCGGCGGATTGTGGTTCCCGCTGAGCCTCTTCCCGGGGTGGCTGCGGTCGCTGTCCTCCTACACACCCACGAACCGGTTCGCGCAGCTCGGCACGTCGGTCGCCGACGGGCACGCGCCCGCCCTCGGGGCGGTGCTGGTGCTGACCGGTTGGCTGCTGGCCTTCGGCTCGTACGCTGTGGTCTCGTACCGCAGGACCTCGCGGACCGTCTGAACGGGGGCTGGAGACATGTCCTGGATGCGAAGGACCATCTGCCAGATGTCCGCGTGGCAGGAGAAGCGGACGGACTGGAAGGCCGACCGGGACGCGTTCGTCGCCGACCAGAAGGCCGTACGGAAGACCGGGAAGCTGCCGGAGCATCTGGGCCCGCCGCCCAGCGGGTTCGCGCTCCTCCCCTGGCTGCTCATGGGCATGGGCGCCTTCTCCAACCTCTTCCAGGGCAAGACCCCGAACCCGTGGATCGGCGGTATCGGCCTCCTCGTCTTCAACTCCCTCTACATCCATGTGGTGTTCCGGGCCTTCACCAAGGAGGCCCGGGAGGCCCGCTCCACCCGGGGCGCGCTGCTCGCGCTGGGCATCGTGACCTGTCTCCTCGGCGGCCTGTACGGCGGCAGCTGGCTGCTCTTCTTCCCGCTGCTGGGCCTTGCCGCGGGCGCGATCGTCCGGGGCCGGTGGCTCGGCAGGACCGGCCTCGGGCTGAGCGCGCTCGCCGGTGTCGTGGCCGGGCTGCGGGACGGCTGGGGCGCGGTGAACGTCGCGTACGGCACGTTCCTGTCCACCATGGTGACCGCGGCGATCCTCTCCCTGTCCGACGCCGTACGTGAACTGCGCGCCGCCCGCGAGGAGTTGGCCCGCCAAGCCGTCGAGAAGGAACGTCTCCGCTTCTCCCGCGACCTGCACGACCTCCTCGGCCACACGCTCTCCGTCATCGTCGTGAAGTCGGAGGCGGCCCGTCGGCTCGCGCCCCGCGACATGGACGCGGCCCTGGTGCAGGTCTCCGACATCGAGTCGGTGGGCCGTCAGGCCCTCACGGAGATCCGCGAGGCCGTCACCGGCTACCGCGAGGGCAGCCTCGCGGCGGATCTCGACCGGGCGGGATCGGCCCTGCGGGCCGCCGGTATCGAACCGGCCGTCCGCCAGTCCGGACCGCCGCTCGCCGCCCAGACCGAGGTCCTGCTCGGCTGGGTCGTCCGCGAGGCGGTCACCAACGTGGTGCGCCACAGTGGCGCGGGGCGCTGTGAGATCACGGTGGACGGTTCGGCGGAGCATGTTCGACTGCGGGTCACGGACGACGGTCGTGGGGTGACGCCGCCGGGAGGGCCGGGGGCGCCGGAATCGTCCGTGCCCGGCATGGGCGGTACGGGTGTCGGCGGTAGGGGTATCGGCTGTACGGGTATCGGCGGCACCGGTCTGAAGGGGCTGACCGAGCGGCTTGCGGCGGCCGGGGGGTCGTTGGAGGCGGGGCCTGGTGTGCGGAACGGGTTCACGGTGGTGGCGGAGCTGCCGGTGGATCCGGCGGAGCCGGCGAGGATGGCGGAGCCGGTGGAGGCTGCTCGGTAGGTGCGGGTCGGCTCCGCCGGGGTGTGTTGGTCGGCTGCGGATTCGTTGTGGCTGGTCGCGCAGTTCCCCGCGCCCCTGAAGACAAAAGCCGGGGCTGCGCCCACGCCTTTCGTCTTTGGGGGGCGGTAGCCCTTGCCTTTAAGGGGCGCGGGGAACTGCGCGACCAGCCCCCACCGGGCCCGCAGCCGAACAACGCACCCCGGCGGAGCCCTACTCTTGGGCCGTGAACGAGATGCCCCGGGACCACCGGCCCGCCAAGTCCATCCGAGTCCTGCTCGCCGAGGACCAGGGGATGATGCGGGGCGCCCTCGCCCTCCTCCTCGGACTGGAGGCGGACATCGAGGTGGTCGCGCAGGTCGGGACGGGGGACGCGATCGTCGGCGCGGCCCTGGAGTCGCGGCCGGACGTGGCACTGCTGGACATCGAACTGCCCGGCATCAGCGGCCTGGACGCCGCCGCGCTGCTCCGGGACGAGGCGCCCGACTGCCGGGTGCTGATCCTCACGACTTTCGGCCGGCCGGGCTATCTGCGGCGGGCCATGGAGGCGGGCGCCGCGGGGTTCCTCGTCAAGGACGGGCCCGTGGAGGAGCTGGCCGAGGCGATCCGCCGGGTACTGACCGGTGAGACGGTCATCGATCCCGCGCTCGCGGCGGCCGCGCTGAGTGCCGGGCCGAACCCGCTCACTGCGCGTGAGTGCGATGTGCTGAAGGCGTCGGTGGACGGTGCGACGGTCGCCGACATCGCGTCGAAGCTCCACCTGTCCGAGTCGACCGTCCGCAACTACCTTTCGTCGGCGATTGGTAAGACGGCGACGCGGAATCGCATGGAGGCCATGCGGGAGGCTCGCCAGCAGGGGTGGTTGTAGGTGGTTCGTTGTCTGCGGGTGCGTCGTGGCTGATCGCGCAGTTCCCCGCGCCCCTTAAAGGCAAGGGCTACCGCCCCCCAAGGACAAAGGCCGGGCGCAGCCCCGGCTTTTGTCCTTAGGGGCGCGGGGAACTGCGCGACCAGCCCCCACGCACCCGCAGCGGATCTCAGCCCCGCCCCACAACCCCCCGCGGAAGCCACACCAACATCAGCACCACCCCCACGAGCAACACACCCCCACCCGTGCGGAACACCAGCGCATACCCCTCCGTCAGGGCCTCCGGCGACCCCCCGCCCCCGGTCCGCGCCGCGGCGATCGTCGCCATCACGGACAGCCCGAGAGAACCCCCCATCGTGCGGGAGGTGTTGATCAGCCCCGACACCAGCCCGGCCTCCCCGGGCTCCGCCCCCGACGTGGCCAGCGCGGCGAGAGGCGTCGCGGACAGTCCGGCGCCGAGCATCATCAGGATCCCGGGGAACATGATCGCGGTGAGGTACGCGCCGTCGGCGGTCATCGTGGACTGCCAGCCGAACCCGGCGGCCGCCACCACCGCCCCGAGCACGGCGACATTCCGCGCTCCCACAACGGGCATCAGCCGCGGCGCCAGCTTCGAGCCGAGGATCACCGCGAGCGAGCTGGGCACGAGCGCGAGTCCGGCGTCCAGCGGCGAGTAGCCGAGCACGTTCTGCGCGTACAGCGTCATGAAGAACCACATGCAGAACATCGCCGCGCCGCACAGGAACATCGCCACGTTCGCCGAGGACACGGACCTCAGGCGGAACAGCTTCAGCGGCATCAGGGGCGCCTTCGTCCGCGCCTCGACGAGCAGGAACAGCCCGATCAGGGCGGCCCCGGCGGCCAGCGGCACCAGGGTCGCGGCCGAGGTCCACCCCTCGGCCTCGGTCTGCACGATCCCGTACGCGAGGGTCGCGAGGCCGGCCGTCACCAGCAGCGCTCCCGGCAGGTCGATCCGGCGTCCGTCGCCGGCCCGGCTCTCGACGAGCCAGAGCAGGGCGCCGGCCAGGACCACCGCGCCGATGGGCACGTTGATGAGCAGGACCCACCGCCACGAAAGCCCGTCGACCAGGACCCCGCCGACGAGCCCGCCCGCCGCGCCGCCGCCCCCGCCGACGGCGGTCCAGGTCGCGATGGCCCGCGCGCGTGCCGCGCCCTCGGGCACGGCCGACGTCAGGATCGTCAGCGTCGAGGGCGCGAGCACCGCCGCCCCGAGACCCTGCACGGCCCGCGCGGCCAGCAGCTGCCAGCCCTCCTGGGCGAGCCCGCCCGCGAGCGAGGCCAGCGTGAACAGCGCGAGCCCGATCAGGAACATCCGCTTGCGGCCGTACAGGTCCCCGGCCCGCCCGCCGAGCAGCATGAATCCGGCGAAGGCGATCGTGTACGCGTTGACGACCCACTGGAGCCCCGGGGCGCTCAGCCCCAGATCGGCGCGCATCGACGGCAACGCCGTATTGACCACGGACACATCGAGGACGACGAGAAACTGTCCCGCGCACGCGAGTGCGACCACCACCCAGGTGGGAGGCGCGGAACGACCGGACACGGGTATCTCTGCGGCGGTTCTGAGCGTGGGCATGGGTGTCATGCTCGCAGCGGGCCGGTGCCCCGTACATCGGAATTTCGCTGGACGGACCGTCCGCCGCAGGACCTAGGACCCAGGCAGCTCTCTCTCGCCCGCTAGCCCCGCCTCAGCAGGGTCACCACCGCCGCGCCCCCGAGCCCGATGTTGTGCGCGAGGCCGACGCGGGCTCCCGTCACCTGCCGGGCCGCCGCCTCGCCCCTCAACTGCCAGACCAGTTCGGCGACTTGGGCGATGCCGGTGGCTCCCAGGGGGTGCCCCTTGGAGATGAGTCCGCCCGAGGGGTTCACCACCCAGCGTCCGCCGTACGTCGTCGCGCCCGACTCCACGAGCTTCCCGGACTGCCCCGCCTCGCACATGCCGAGCGCCTCGTACGTCAGGAGTTCGTTGACGGAGAAGCAGTCGTGGAGTTCCACGACGTCGACGTCCTCGATGCCGAGCCCGGCCCGCTCGTACACCTGCCGGGCGGCGGCCCGCGACATCGGCTGCCCGACGACGTCGATGCACGACCCGGACGCGAACGACTCCTCCGTGTCCGTGGTCATCGCCTGCGCGACGATCTCCACGGCCCGCTCCCCCAGCCCGTGCCGCTCCACGAACCGTTCCGACACGACGACGGCCGCGGCGGCCCCGTCCGAGGTGGGCGAGCACTGCAGTTTGGTCAGCGGCGCGTGGACCGTACGGGCGGCGAGGATCTCGTCGACCGAGTAGACGTCCTGGAACTGCGCGTAGGGATTGTTCGCCGAGTGCCGGTGGTTCTTGGCCCCCACGGCCGCGAGCTGCGCCTCCGTCGTGCCGTACTTCTCCATGTGCTCGCGCGCCGCATCGCCGAAGATCTGGGCGGTGGGCGGCGTCATCTCGAAGCCGTGCCGCGCCGCCATCACCGCGTAGTGACGCGCCACAGGTGACGTCTTGAAGTCACCCCCGTCGGCCCCGCCTCCCAGCGCACCCCGCGCCATCTTCTCGAACCCCACTGCAAGTACGCAGTCGCTCGCGCCGCCCTCCACGAACTGCCGGGCTAGCATCAGTGCGGTCGAGCCGGTCGCGCAGTTGTTGTTCACGTTGTAGACGGGCACTCCGCTCAGGCCGAGTTCGTACACGGCCCGCTGCCCGGCCGTGGAGGCCTGGAAGCAGTAGCCGACGGGCACCTGCTCCACGGCGTCGTACGAAATCCCGGCGTCCGCAAGGGCGTTGGTGCCCGCCTCGCGGACCATGTCCCAGTACTGCCAGTCCCGGGTCTCCGGCTTCTCGAACCTGGTCATGCCCACACCGACGACGTATGCCTTCATGACTCTCCCCGGTCTTCCGCTCGCTCTTCCGCTCGCTGGTCCCTCGGCAGGCCGAGGATGCGCTCCGCGACCACGTTCAGCTGCACCTGCGTCGTCCCGCCGGCGATGGTCAGACACCGGCTGAGCAGGAATCCGTGCACGGCCCGTTCTCCGGCTCCCTCGCGCAACGCACCGGCCGGACCGAGGAGTTCGAGTGCCAGCTCGGCGACCTTCTGCTGGTGCGCGGTCTGGACGAGCTTGCGTACGGAGGCGCCGGCGCCCGGGTCCACGCCCGAGACCTGCCGCATGGTCGTACGGAGTCCGATGCAGCCCAGCGCGTGTGCCTCCGCGATCAGGGCCCCGACCCGGACCCGTACGGTGTCGTCGAGGCCGGCGGAGCGGGCGACGATCGCTTCGAGGCCGGTACCGAAGGTCAACTGGTCGGCCATGTGGACGCGTTCGTTGCCGAGGGTGTTGCGCGCGACCCGCCAGCCGTCGTCGACCGAACCGACCACGGAGTCGGCGGGCAGCACCACGTCGTCGAAGTAGACCTCGTTGAACAGCGATTCGCCGGTGATCTCCTTCAGCGGACGGATCTCGATGCCGTCCGTCTCCTTCATGTCGACGACGAAGTACGTGAGCCCCTTGTGCTTGGGCGCGTCCGGGTTCGTCCGGGCGAGGAGGATCCCGTAGTCCGCCCAACGGGCCGAACTCGTCCACACCTTCTGCCCGTTGACGCGCCAGCGCCCGTCTGCGGTCCGCTCGGCGCGGGTGCGGAGCGAGGCGAGGTCGGATCCGGCCCCGGGCTCCGAGAAGAGCTGGCACCACAGCACGTCCCCGCACAGCGTCGGCAGCAGATACCGCTCCTGCTGTTCCGGGGTCCCGTAGGCGATGAGCGACGGTACGACCCAGGTGGCGATCCCCAGGTCACCGACGCGCACTCCCGCGGCGACCATCTCCTCCTGCACGGCGAGCTGCTGGACGGGCCCGGCACCGAGTCCGTACGGCGAGGGCAGGTGGGGTGCGGTGTACCCGGTGGGCGCCAACTCCCTCCGTACGGCTGCCGGTTCGAGGCCGCGTACGCGTGCGATGACGGCGCGGGCCGCCTCCCGGTGCCGCGCGGCCTCCGCCTCCGGAAGCTCCGTACGAAGCTCGCGTCTCGCCCCGTTCTCCGCCGCCCCGACCGCCCGCAGGAGATGCCCGCCACCGAGCAACTGCCGTGCCACCAGGGCCCGTCGGAGGTAGAGATGCGCGTCGTGTTCCCAGGTGAAGCCGATGCCGCCGAGCACCTGTACGCAGTCCTTGGCGCACGTGAGGGCCGCGTCGAGCGCGACACCCGCGGCAAGAGCGGTCACCAACTCCCGTACGTCGTCGGGCTCTTGTACGGCCCGGGCCGCGTCCCACGCCAGCGCGCCGGCCCTTTCTACGCGGACCAGCATGTCGGCGCACAGGTGCTTGATCCCCTGGAACTGGCCGATGGGCCGCCCGAACTGCTCCCGCACCTTCGCGTACGAGGCCGCGGTCTCCAGCGCCCACCCGGCGGTCCCGCACGCGTCGGCGGCGAACACGGCTGCTGCCAGGTCCCGCACGAGCGCCGAGTCGACGTCGAGGACGCGGTCCGCCGGGACCCGTACCGCCGTGGCCACGACCTCCGCGGTCGCCCTCGTCGGGTCGGCGCTCTCGTGGACACGGACGGCGAGCTGCGAGGCGTCCACGGCCAGCCACAGCGTGCGCCCACCCGGCCCCGAAGCCGTAGCCGAGACCGACAACGGCACCGACGCCGACGCCGACGACAACGGCACCGACTGCGACGGCGGGACAGACGCGGGCACCGACGCCGCCAGGATCAGCAGGTCCGCGTCGCCGCCGGACAGTACGGGCGGGGCCGTCCCGTCGAGCACGTACCCGTACCCGTCCGCGTCGGATACGGCGGTCAGGGTCCCGGCGTCGAGGGCGACCGCCCCGATCCGCTCGCCCCCGGCCACGGCCCGTACCAGCTCCCCGGCCGCGGCGCCCGCCCTCGCGAGCACGAGCGAGGCGAGCGCGTTCGCGGCGTACGGGCCCGGCAGCGCCGCCCGCGCGGCCTCCTCCAGTACGACGGCGAGGTCGAGCACCGTCCCGCCGCCGCCTCCGCACTCCTCCGGGAGGTGCACCCCGATGAATCCCTGGGCGGCGAGCGCGTCCCAGTGGGCGGGGCGTCCGCCCTGGCCGCCGGGTGCGTCGAGCAGCTTGCGCGTTTCCTCGGGTGGCACCGTCCGGGCGATCCAGCCGCGTACGGCCTCGGCCAGGTCCCGCTGTTCCCGCGTGATCCCGATCCCCATGCGGCGCAGACTAGAACACGTTCCAATCTGACGGAAGGTCAGATACGGGCCGATCCACTTCTCCATGCAATGAGAAGGTCAAGAATTCGTTAGCGGCTCGAAGCAACGGAATAGTTGCCCGGGCACACGGGGTTCACCGTGCACCTACCCCGCTCTCGCCTCTGGAGGCAGCACGTAATGACCCGGACAACGACGGAACCGCGCACGCGAAGGACCAGCGGCGGCGGAATCGTTCCGGTGCTGGCCTTCGCGGGCATCGTTGTCGCGGTGATGCAGACCCTGCTCGTGCCGGTCATCAAGGACCTGCCCGAGCTGCTGGGCACCTCGCCGAGCAACGCCACCTGGGTGATGACCTCGACCCTGCTCGCGGGTGCCGTGGCCACACCGATCATGGGGCGCCTCGGCGACCTGTACGGCAAGCGGCGCATGCTGATCGCGAGCCTGGCCGTGATGGTCGTGGGCTCGCTGACAGCCGGCTTCACCAGTGAACTGCTCGTGATGATCGTCGGCCGTGCCCTTCAGGGCTTCGCGATGGGGGCCATCCCGCTCGGCATCGGCCTGATGCGCGACGGGCTGCCACGCGAGAAGCTCGGCTCGGCGATGGCCCTGATGAGCTCCTCGATCGGCGTCGGCGGCGGTCTGGCCCTGCCGGTCGCCGCACTGGTCGCACAGCACGCCGACTGGCACGCGCTGTTCTTCGGCTCCGCGGGCCTCGGCACCCTCTCCATCCTGCTCACCCTCGTCTTCGTACCGGAATCCCCGATGCGCGCCGAGGGCACCTTCGACGTCTGGGGCGCGCTCGGCCTCTCCGCCGGTCTCGTCCTCTTCCTCCTGCCGATCACCAAGGGCAGCGACTGGGGCTGGACGTCCGGCACCACGCTCGCCCTGTTCGGCTCGGCGGCCGTCGTCCTCTTCCTCTGGGGCCTGATGGAGCTGCGCGTGAAGGCTCCGCTGGTCGACCTGCGCACCACGGCCCGCCGCGCGGTGCTCTTCACCAACCTCGCCTCGATCATGGTCGGCGTCGCCTTCTACGCCGTCTCGCTCGTCCTGCCCCAGCTCCTCCAGCTGCCCACGTCGACCGGTTACGGCCTCGGCCAGTCCATGGTCGTCGCGGGTCTGTGCGTGGCGCCGCTCGGCCTGACGATGATGTTCACGGCGCCGGTGTACGCCCGTATCTCCGCCAAGTACGGCCCCAAGGTCACCCTGATGATCGGCATGCTGATCATCGCGGTCGGATACGGAGCCGGCCTCGGCCTGATGAGCGCCGCCTGGCAGACCATCGTCATCGCCGTCGTCCTGGGCGCGGGCATCGGCCTCGCGTACTCCTCGCTGCCCGCGCTGATCATCGGTGCCGTACCCGCCTCGGAGACCGGTGCGGCGAACGGCCTCAACACGTTGATGCGCTCGATCGGTACGTCCGTGTCGAGTGCCGTGATCGGCATGGTCCTGGCGAACACGGCGGACCAGGTGGGTGGCGTGGCCGTCCCCACGATGCAGGGCTTCCGGGTGTCCTTCCTGATCGCCACGGGTGCGGTGCTGCTGGGGCTGGCGTTCGCGGCGTTCCTGCCGGGGCGACGGGCGGTGGCGCAGGCGGCGAAGCCGCATCTGGTGGCGTCCAGCGAGGACGCCCCCGAGGTGCCCAATGCCGACGGGGCCGCCGGGGCCGGTTTCCGTGGCCGCGTCCTCACCGCCGACGGTGTTCCGGTCGCCCGGGCCAAGGTCACGCTGATCGACCGGCGCGGGAGGCAGGCGGGTGCCACGCTCTCCGCGGAGGACGGCGGCTATGCGCTCGCCGTGCCCTCCGAGGGTGCGTATGTGCTGGCCGCGAAGGCTCCGGGCCACGGGCCGCTGGCCTCGTCGGCCACGCATGCGGGGGATGACCGGGCGGTCGAGCTGGATCTCTCGCTGCCCGGCGTGGGTGTTCCGCTGGGGGCGTCGTAGTTCGTCTGCGGGTCAGTGGGGGCCGGTCGCGCAGTTCCCCGCGCCCCTGAGGGGGCGGGGCCCCGTCTCCCGAGCCCCTGAGGGGGCGGGGCCTCGTCTCCGGAGCCCCTGAGGACGGGGCTGTGCCCCTGCCCTGCCACCATGGGGCGCCCGGACACCCGTACGACCTGGAGGAATCCCATGCCCGCCGCGCCCAAGCCGGAGATTCTCGCTGCCTTCGAGGGGGCCAAGGGGTTCATGCCCGTGGGCGAAGGGCTCGCGTTGTACGGGGCCGCTGTCGAGGCGGGGCGGCTGGGGCTGCCGCTGTTGGAGGTCGGTACGTACTGCGGGCGTTCGACGGTTCTGCTGGCCGGTGCGGCGCGTGAGGCCGGTGTCACGGCGGTCACCGTCGACCACCACCGCGGCAGCGAGGAGCAGCAGCCGGGCTGGGAGTACCACGACCCGGCGACGGTCGACCCGGAACTCGGCGTCATGGACACGCTCCCGACCTTTCGCCGTACGCTCCACCGGGCGGGCCTGGAGGACCACGTGGTCGCCGTCGTCGGACGCTCACCGCAGATCGCCGCCTTCTGGAACTCCCCTCTCGGCCTCGTCTTCATCGACGGCGGCCACACCGACGAACACGCGACCGGCGACTACGAGGGCTGGGCGCCCCATGTCGCCGAGGGCGGGCTGCTGCTCATCCACGACGTGTTCCCGGACCCGGTGGACGAGTTCACAGGGCAGGCTCCGTACCGCGTGTATCTGCGGGCGCTGGAGTCGGGCGCGTTCACGGAGATCTCGGCGACGGATTCACTGCGGGTACTGCGGCGGACGGGCACGGGGATCTGACGGCAGGACCGGCACGGCCCGAGTCGGCTTCACGGCCCGAGTCGGCTTCCCGAGGCACCTTCCCGAGGCACCCGAATTCACCGTATGAAGATTGAAGTACCCTCCGCACGGGCGGAATCGGGCGGCAGCGCGCCCGGCCGCCGGGAAGAAACGGGGCGGGATGATCGGGACGGTGTTCCGGAGCGAGGACGTGCCTGCGGAGCACAGGTTCGACTACTGGCGTGAGCTGGTCCACCGGGCGATCGCGCCGAGCGACATCACCAGTGACCACGCCGACGAGTTCTGGGCGGAACAGCGCCTGCTGGAGCTGGGGCCCGCGATGGTGTGGCCGGTGTCGGTGGTACCGACGAGGTTCCGGCGGACCGAGAAGCTGGTGCGACAGTCCGACCCCGAGATGTACCACCTGTCACTGGTGCTCGGCGGTGAGCTGGGGCTCGATCACATCGGGCTGACCGACGTGTACAAGGCACGCGACCTGTGGGTGACCGACACCTCGGAGCCCTACGACGTGCGACCGCCGCACGACGGGGACCGCCGCCTGGTCACGGGCGTGGCCGTGGACTTTCCCAAGGCCCTGCTGCCCCTGCCGCCGGACCGGGTCCGGGAACTGCTGGGCCGGCGGCTGTCGGGACGGGAGGGGACCGGCTCGCTGCTGACGGAGTTCCTCATCGGCCTCGACCGGCAGGCCGACTCCCTCCAGCCGCCCGACGCACCGCGCCTGGGCAGGGTCCTGATCGATCTCCTGTCGGCCTGGTTCGCCCAGGTGCTCGAGGCGGATGACGCCCTGCCGCCGGAGACCCGGCACCGGGCCATGACCGCGCACATACGGGCGTTCATCCGGCAGAACCTGCACGACCCGGAACTCACGCCGCCCCTGATCGCCGCCGCGCATCACATCTCCGTCAGCTATCTGCACCGGCTCTTCCAGGAACGGACGCCGGGCGGAGACGAGGGCGGCGGGGGCGAGACGGTCGCGGCCTGGATCCGCCGTCTGCGGCTGGAGGGTGTCCGGCGCGACCTGGCGAACCCCGCGCTGCGCGCCGTCCCGATCCACACCGTCGCCGCCCGCTGGGGTCTCCCGCGCGCCTCCGACTTCACCCGCGCCTTCCGCACCGCGTACGGGCTCACGCCCAAGGAGTACCGGCTCCAGGCGCTCTCCCCGCCCGAGTAGACGCAGAGCGCAGGATCTGTGGACTCACACCTAACGACAGCCCCAGGAGTGACACACATTCTGGTGCGGGGAAGGCTGCGCAGCCTCAGGAGGGGCGTCCCACGGGGGAGGGCGCCCCTCCTTTTCAAGTACGCGGAAAAAAGTACAAAGAAGATGAAAAATGAGCATAAAGAGAAGAAAGAGATGAGCGGTTGATGCGGAGCGGAGTGCCAGGAACGACCAGGATGCGAAGACGAGCCGTCGCCGCGGCGGCCGTCGCCCTGCTGAGCGCGCCGGTGCTGACGGGGTCCTCGCTGACCGGCACGGCGTCGGCGGCCGAGAGCGCCGAGGCGGCCGGGACCACGGTTGCGGCCGCTGCCGCCGAAACCCCGGTGTATGCCCGGCTCTACAACCAGGCCACCGGAAAGTGCCTCGCCGTCCCCAACTCCGATCCGGACAAGGCCCCGCTGATCCAGTGGAACTGCAGTACCAGCGCGAGCCAGTACTGGACGCTCGAACCCGTGACGAACGGCTACCGGGTGCGTAACCAGGCGACCGGCAAGTGCCTCGCCATCGGGGGTTCGAGCACGGAGCCGCGCGCCAAGGCCATCCAGTGGCAGTGCACCGACAACCAGGACCAGGTCTGGACCCACGACAAGACCGACCGGCTCCGGAACGCCAACAGCAACCTCTGCCTGGCCTTCCTCAACAGCGAAACGGCCAACGGAACCGAGCCCGCACAGTGGGGCTGCTCGGAAGAGAGCGTGGACCAGCAATGGCTCTGGTAGCGGAACAGCCGGCCGCGCGTCGGCCGCGGCCGGTACTCCTGGCGACACTCCTCGCCCTCGTCGCCGCCGTCCTCGGGGCCCTCCTCGTCGCCCCCGGCAGCGCGTCCGCCGAGGGAGTCACGGGCGAGGTGACGGTCTACCGGAACGCGGTGACCGAGGGCGACGGCACCCGCACCCCCGACATCATCAGCACCAGCGCGAACAACGCGGTCGTCGCCTGGCGGGAGGGCACCACCGCCGCGGTGATCAGCAAGCCCGGCGCGCGCGTCGTCGACCGGGGGTACATCCGGTACTCCTACACCACCGACGGCGGCGCGCACTGGAGCCGTCCGCAGACCCTGGCGCAGGAGACGAGCGAGTACGCCTGGCACTACGTCGTCCTGTACCAGGCGGACAACGAGATCTTCGCGTACCTCGGCCGGACCTCCGCCGCCGAGAGCAACAACGGCCTGCCGATCAACGCCGTCGTCGCCAAGCGCAGCACCGACGAAGGTCACACCTGGCAGGACTTCACCGTCAACATGCCGCTCGACCTGGACACCACCGACGACACCGGACCCGGCCTGGGGAACCTCGCGCTCGCCGGACGTCCGGTCCAACTGGCCGACGGAACGCACGTCATGCCGTACTGGGCGTCGGGCAGGAAGAACGGGGCCCTGTACTCCAAGGACCTGGTGACCTGGACGGCAGGCACTCCCGCACCGGCCAACGCGGAGGGCTATCTGGCCGGCGAACCGCAGCTCGTCGTCTCGCAGGACAAGCCGGACACACTGCTCATGGTCGCGCGCAACACCCCTCCCTCCGGCGGAACGAAGAAGTACGCGCTGACGGCCACCAGCACCAACGGCGGCAAGTCCTGGACCCCCTTCGCCCTGGACACCAACGTGCCCGGGTACGACTCCAAGGTCTACTTCACCAAGGACAGCACCGGCCGGTACCTGACCATCTACAACACCGCCGACGACAAGCTGACGCTGAACTACAAGGTGAAGACCCCCGGCAACTCCTGGCGAGCCGCCAAGTTCTTCGCCGACGGCGCCGCCGAAACCACCGGCGACGGTGCCGGCTGGGACAGGTACCCGATGGCCGACGAGTACGCGCCCGGCAAGTTCTTCGTCGTCTGGGAGCACGACACCTCGCGCATCAAGGTGAACAAGCTCGACATCTCAGACACGTAGGCATCGGGCGGACACGTAGGCATCAGGCAGAACGGCCGTACGCGGCACAGGCGGGCCGGAGCCCTCGATCAGGGGCGCTCCGGCCCGCTCGGCGTGGTCGTCGACACCGTCACGGACTTGGTCGTCGACGCCGTCACAGGCTTGGTCGTCGACACCGTCACCGGCGTGGCCCAGGGAAACCTGCGGACCCCGGGGGCTGCCCGTAAGGTGGCAGGCGTGTCGTACGTAGGTCCTGACTTCGAACCTCCCCGTCCCCCGCGCCACCCCCTGCGCGGCCCCCTGACCGTGGCCGTCGCCGCGCTCGTGCCGGGCGCGCTGGTGGGCTGGCTGGTGTGGCAGACGGTGGGGGACTCCGGCGGGGACGCGCAGGCGTCGCCCTCGTCCTCCTCGTGGGGCAGGCCCGCCACGCCGGGCGCCTCGGACGACGGCAAGGAGCGGCCCGGCAACTCCGGCGGGACAGGCGCGAGCGAGAAGCCCGGCGGCTCGCCCTCCGCCTCGGCCCCCGCCGCCTCCGGCTCCCTCAAGGGCAAGGTCGTCGTCATCGACCCCGGTCACAACCCCGGCAACTTCCAGCACACGTCCGAGATCAACCAGCAGGTGAACATCGGGACGAACTCGAAGGAGTGCGACACGACCGGTACGGCGACCAACGACGGTTACACCGAGGCGAAGTTCACCCTCGACGTCGCCCGTCGTATGCGCACCGTCCTGGAGAAGGAGGGCGCCACCGTGAAGTTCACGCAGGACGGCGACCGCCCCTGGGGCCCGTGCGTCGACGAGCGGGCCGAGATCGGGAACAAGGCCGGCGCCGACGCCGTGGTGTCGATCCACGCGGACGGCGCGGGCGCCGGCAACCGCGGTTTCCACGTGATCCTGCCCGGCTCGGTGCACTCCGGCGCGGCCGACACCCGGCCGATCGTGGCCTCGTCCCGCGAACTCGGCGAGCGCGTCGCGGGCAGCTTCCTGCGCGTCACGGGCAGCGCCCCCTCGAACTACATCGGCGGCGGCACCGGCCTCGACGTCCGCAAGGACCTCGGCGGTCTCAATCTGTCAACGGTTCCGAAGGTCTTCATCGAGTGCGGCAACATGCGCGACAGCAAGGACGCCGCACAGCTGACGAGCAGCGCGTGGAGGCAGAAGGCGGCGCAAGGAATCTCTGAGGGAATCGTGAGTTTCCTGCACGGGTAGTGACCAGCGCACATATACGTGCGGACACCCCTGTGGGCCTGACGATAGTGTCGTCTCCTGCTGGGGGGTATGGCCGAACTCGGTACGCCACACTTGCAGAGTCGCGTTCCACGTCTGGCCATTAGCCTCGATACCAGTGACTTAGTCGTGGTCCCAGACGTGTGGCACTTTGACGGGTGGGTTGATCGGGGCCGTCTTGTAGTGGGGTGCGATGGTCACGGCTTCGGCTGGGTCACGGGTGGGCCGGGGCCAGTTGCGGTGGTCGAGGCGTTTGACGCCGAAGTTCGACATTTTGCGTTTGACGACGCGAGAGTTGGAACGTCTACGGCGAGGCGACAGTAGGTGGCGGGCTATCTCGCGCAGTCCCTCGGCGAGGGATACGGCCAAGCGGTCAGGGGAAAAGGCCGCCTGCGCGGTGACCTGACGTCGGGCGAGGCGGAGGGTGCGGGTGAAGGAGAGCCTGTCTGGGTCCATGTCGACGCCCTCGGCGGCGATGTGCATGAGCTGGCGGATTGCATGGTGGACCAGCAGATGGGCCCAGACTTCCTGCTCGACACCGTCCGGCGAGCGGGACCGCAAGACCTCGGCGGGACCACGCTGATGGGTCTTGAGTTCATCCAGAGCGGTCTCGATCTCCCACCGCTGGCTATACAGGGCCGCCAGCTCCATGGCTGGTGCTGCCTCGGGGTCGAGGATGGTGGTAATCAGCCGGTACGGCGTCGGCTGTACCGGGCGACCGGGATCGTCCAGGGTGTACTCGATGACCCGCACCACACTCGGATCGGTGCGCTTGCGGTGGTCTTTGGCGGCGACGATGTCCGACAGGTATGAGCCGTCGGGAAGCTCCCGCCGCACCGGCAGCACGGCAGTGGACTTGATCCGCCACAGCAGGTCCGCGCCGCCGGCCAAGGCGGCCCGCCACTGCGCCAGTCCGGCGAACCCGCGGTCGGCCATCAACAGATCGCCCGGGTCCAGGGCGGGAAACAGCTCATGCGCCAGGACCGACTCGGCGGTGGTGAACGGGCCCAGGGTCGCGTGGGTGATCGCATGCGTGCAGCACTCGGCCAGTGCCACCACCCGTACCTGCGGAAACGCCGACCGCTCGCCCCGATGGGTCTTCGCCCGCCCGAACCGCGCGCCGTTCTCGGCACTGTCCGGCACGTCGAACGTTGTCCCGTCGACTGCCATCAGACGCCAACTCCGGTACCACGCACCAGGAGTGGCCTCGGTCGCCACCGGCCCAGCGACCTGCTCGAACAACGCCTTCAACGGCTGCGACCCAAGCCTGACCCGGGCGCCCTCACAGCGCTACCAGACGACATGGAGATAGGTGTCCAGAACCGGCGCCTAAACAATGCCCTCAAGGGCCTCCACCACCGCAGACCAGGAATTAGGTCCCGGGGCATTTCCTCACCGTTCCCGACAAATAGGTAACATTCCCTATATATATCCAACCCATGTCGTCGATACCTTCCTCCCGCCCGTAGTACCACATATTTCCATACGTGTTCGTGACATAGCACCACAGGTAGAATTTCTGCCCTTCCCGTATGAAAAGACCGTCGTCACAGTCGGAGTAAGGCCCCTTCTTCTTTACGAGTGTTTTATCGAGGCGGAACACTCCACTGGAGGTGTTATCGAGAAACGGGACAGTGCAGCGGAAAGGCTGGGCACTGGCGCTCGTGGCATTGACACCCACGAGGGAACCCCCCAGCAGCGCACCAGCCGCCAATAGCGAGGCAACACGCTTCGTAAGCTTCACACAACCCCCAACCACATGGCATAAACATGACAATCTCAACTTACTCGCTACCTTTGCGCCGTAAGGCCTTCAATCAAGCATTCGTTACTCAATTGAGACATGCGTCTTGAAGCCGCCGGGACATTGCCATGCCTTGAGCCGCCAACTCGACGGCCAACGTCATAGCGAACCATGTCAATCACCTGCAGGTTGCGGTAGCTCTTCAGTCGTCCGGTGACGTGAAGGGCAAGGTCGCCGCCATCGACCCCGGTCAGAACCGCGGCAAACTCCCCTCGGGTGCGGCAACATGCGCGACAGCAAGGGCGCCGCACAGCTGACCAGCAGCGCGTGGAGGCAGTAGGCGACGCAAGGAATCTCTGAGGAAATCGTGAGTTTCCTGCATGGGTAGTGATCAGCGCACACATCGGTGCGGACACCCCTGTGGGACTGACGATAGTGTCGTCCTTACGACGAGGGGCCACCCCCGCGCTTCACACCGCGGCCTTACGGCGACATGGTGACAGCGACGCCTCCACCGATGACGAGACGACTGACGAAGGACCTGAAGTGAACATCCGCTCCCTCACTCGAGGCGACGGCGTGGTGATCGGAGCAGCGGTTCTGCTGTTGATCGCGTCGTTCCTCGACATTTACTCGATCGACGGGGCTCCCGACAACTACGCCATCCCGAATGCCTGGGAGAGCGGACCCGTCCTGATGAGTGTTGTCCTCGCTGGCATCATCGGCGCCGCGCTGGTCGTCGTCGCCCGGGGTCTGCCGCAGGTACCGAAGGTCGCCGGCCTCGACCTCGGCGCATTCGGCATCGCCTTCACGGTGTTCGCCGCCTGGAGCGCGCTCGCCAACGTCTTCGACCCGGCTGGCGGCGCGAACAATATCGGCCCCAACGCGGGGGACAGCGGGGCTGACGCAGGCACCGGCCTGATCCTCGCCCTCATCGCCACCCTGGCCCTCGCCGGTGCCGCGGTCGCGACTCCCCTCGTGCCGGCCCTCAAGGGCCCCCTCCTCCCCGCCCCCAAGCCGGCCGCCCCGCAGCCGTACGGCGGTCAGCCGCAGGGTGGTTACGGCTACCCGGGCGCCGGTGCCCCGCAGCCCGGCCAGCCCTACGGCGGTCAGCCGCAGCAGGGTCAGCCCGGTCAGCCGTTCGGCACGCAGCCCCAGCCGCAGCAGGCGCAGGCCCCGCAGGCGCAGCCGCCCGCCGGGGAGTTCTCGCCGTTCTGGTTCGCCGTGCCGGTGCCGCGTCCGCTGTTCGCGGAGGACGGTTCGCCGACGCCGATCGCCGAACTGGCGCCGGGCACCTGGTACCTGGCCGTCGAGCAGCGCGGCCCGAGCCTGGTGGCGCAGACGCAGGACGGCCGCCGTGGTGTTCTGCAGGACACGTCCGGGATCCAGCGCGGCTGACACACGGCGCCGCCGGGTTCCACCACGGCCCTCCACCCTCACGAGCTCTTCGGCGCTCTTCCGGGTGGGGGGCCGTTCGGCGTACAGTCGCCGGGGATATCCGGCATCTGACGGACCGTCAGGAGTGGTGCGCATGCGGCTCGGACTCGCTCTCGGCTACTGGGGACGCGGCCCCTCGGCGGACCATGTGCCTCTCGCCCAGGAGGCGGAGCGGCTCGGTTACGACTCCGTGTGGACCGCCGAGTCCTGGGGCTCCGACGTCTTCACACCGCTCACCTGGATCGCCGCGCAGACCTCAAGGATCAAGCTGGGTACGGCGATCGCCCAGATGGCCGCCCGCTCCCCCACCACGACCGCGATGCACGCGCTCACGCTCGACCATCTCTCGGGCGGGCGCATGATGCTCGGCCTCGGCCTGTCGGGTCCGCAGGTCGTCGAGGGCTGGTACGGGCGTCCGTTCCCCAGGTCGCCGCTCACCGCGACCCGGGAGTACGTCGACGTCGTACGCCAAGTCCTCAGGCGCGAGGGGCCCGTGGAGCTGGACGGGCGGTTCCACTCGCATCCGTACCGGGGCGAGGACGGGACGGGACTCGGCAAGGCGCTCAAGCCGATCACGCATCCGCTGCGTGCCGAACTGCCCATCCTGCTGGGCGCCGAGGGGCCGAAGAACATCGCGCAGACCACTCGGATCGCGGACGGCTGGCTGCCGCTGTACTGGTCGCCGTTCAGGACCGATGTGTACGAGGCCTCTCTCGACGCGGCTTCCGAGGGCTTCCTCGTCGCGCCCATGGCCCGGGCGAAGGTCTGTGACGACGTCGCCGAGGGGCTGCTGCCCGTGAAGGCGATGCTCGGCTTCTACATCGGTGGCATGGGGCACGCGGCGCGCAACTTCCACGCCGACCTGATGGCGCGGATGGGCTTCGAGGAGGAGGCCCGCCGTATCCAGGAGCTGTTCCTGGCGGGCCGTCGCGAGGAGGCCGTACTCGCCGTGCCGGACGCCTTCGCCGACGAGATCTCGCTGGTCGGCCCGCGCGAACGGATCGCGGAGCGGCTGGAGTTGTGGAGGAAGGGCCCGGTGACGGACCTGCTGGTGCTGTCACCGGACCGGCTCACCCTGCGCACGCTGGCGGAGCTCAACTCGTAGCGCGTCCAGAAGGGGCGGCAACTCCCCGCCGTCAGCGGAATATGGCGATCGCCTCCAGCGTGACCTCGCGGCTGTCCGAGCGCCAGCCGGTCATCTTGCCGAGGCAACGTGCCTGGAAGGTCCCGTCGTTGATCCGTTCGCCGCGCAGACCGCCGGCGGCGCAGGTGACGCGGACGTGGGCGGGCCGGCCGGGATCGCCGTAGGGGGCGCGCAGCACGATCTCCTCGGTGGACTCCGACTCCACCAGGAAGCGGCCGCGGACCGAGACGAACTCCTCGATGTCGCTGAGCGCGAGGCCGCCGCGGCCGGCCTCGGGGCCGAGGGCCTCGGCGAGGGCGCGGTTCGGGGTGACGTCCCCGGAGCGCAGGTCGGCGTGGACGATGACGTCGGCGCGCTCGAAGGCGTCCATGAGCATCCCGATCACGGAGATCGGCTCGCTCTTCTGGACGTAGCTGCTGAACTTCTCCTGGCTGATGTCCCGGTTGGCCTTGACCGTCCACGGCAGCAGCCTGCTCCAGAGGCCCAGGCTGGTGTTGACGTTGGTCCGGTGCTCGACCGCCTGCTCAAGCGCCGCGCTGTAGTTGCCGATCCGGTAGAGGTCCATCACCGCCTTCTCGTCGAGGTAGAAGCAGATGCTGTACGCGGACCGCTGCCCGAGCGCCCGCCGTCTTCGCTCCCGGACGTGCCGCGCCAGCACGGCACCGAGCGTCACCAGACCGGCCGCGGTGACCAGCCACACCGTCATCCAGGGCCACCACACACCCCACCACTGCGCGTCAACGACAGCCACGGATCTCCTTGAACGCCTCGGAAAGGGATGAGCCCTGCGCTTCCACCATGCGCCCGCCCGTCTTCGTGGCCGCGCGCCGCAGTGCGCCCGCGTCGGCCTCTCCGAAGTGCACGGGGTAGGTGTGGACCGCGGCGCGGGTCTCTGCCGCCCGCGCCTCGTAGCGGCGTACGAACTCCTCGTACGCGATACCGGAGTTGTTCTCGCCGTCCGTCATCAGGACGATGGACACGGCCCGTTCGGGGTCGTCGGCCACCACGGTCGAGGCCGTGCGGTAGCCGTGGTCGAGGGCGGTCCAGACGGCGGTCGCGTCGCCGTAGCCGCCGCGCGCGACGACGTCGGCGAGAGTCGTCAGGTCCTTCCGCCCGTCGACGGTGACGGTCCTCTCCTCCAGCACACGGCCGCCGAACCGTACGACGGTCAGCCGCTCGCCCTGGTAGAAGCGTGCGAACTTGCCCGTCGCCGAGGAGTCCGCGCCACTGAGGTCGGCGAAGGCCTCGCGCAGGGCCGCCATGCGCTCGCCGCGCATGGAACCGGAGAAGTCGAGCAGGAAGATCACCTGGTCGGGGACTCGTCGGCGGGGATCGCCGTAGTCGTCCAACAGCCGGTCCACGACGCCCGGTTGGTCGGGGAAGTAGAGCGCGTTACCGACGGGGGCGCGCAGTTGTCCGTCCCGCCGGACGGACGGGCTCACCGGCCGCCGCAGGGCCGTCCGCATGATCTTCTCCTGTACGGAGTCCCGCTGGAACCACTCCACGACCTTGTCGTACGCCGCCCGCCGGTCCTTGTCGTCCGGGTCGAGGAGCAGCAGGGGGAAGTCGGCGAGGACCATGCCGTCCTCGGGGCGGACGATCTCCAGCTTCTCCTTCAGCCGGCCTCCGGAGTTGAGGGCGAGCAGATCGGACTCGTAGGTGATGAGGGCGTTGGCCGTGCCCGGGTGGTCGACGAAGTCGTCGAGCAGGTCGCGGGTGGAGTCGGCGGTGAGCTTCTGGCCGGAGCGGAAGCCGCGCAGCCGGTCGCAGGACACGTCCTTCTCGCGCAGGGCGCCGCCGGTGCCGGCCGCGGCGGTCGCGACACCGACGAGCGCGGCCAGGCCTGTGCCCGTCTGCCGGGGGTCGGCCATCCCGAAGCGTACGGTCCCGGTGGCGGCGGCGTCGGCGATGTCGGCCCAACTGGGTTTGCCGCCGGGTGACTTGGCGCGCAGCTCGCGTGCGACGTCCGGTCGCAGGCCGACGACGACCGGCGAGAGCATGGTCGGCGTACGCAGCAGCCGCTGGGCGGTGTCCTTGTGGCGCAGCCGGAAGGAGCGGTCGGTGGAGAGCCAGGCCAGGTCGTGTCCGCCGCCCTTTCCGGTGCTCGGGACCAGGTCCTCGCCGGTGTCCGCGTCGGCCCGGTAGTCCATGTCGAGCTCGACTCCGGTCTCGTCCCTCAACTCGTCGAGGAGCGGCTCCAGTACGGCGAGGTCGGGGCCGGCGAGGACACGGAGGGTGGTCTTCTCGTCGTCGTCCCCGGAGCAGGCGGTGACGGTGCCGGTCAGGGTGAGCGTGAGGCACAGGGCCAGGGCCCACCGCCCGCGTCTCACTTGGGGTCCTTCCGCGGCTCCGGGCAGTCTCCGACGATCTGGATCATCCGCTCCAGGACGGGCAGGCTGGGGAGGACCGCCTTGGTGTCGTCGGCGGAGGTGACGGGCGCCTGGATCCGGCGGTCGGTCAGGAACTTCGCCAGCTGGTCGCTCATCTCGTCCGCGGTGGCGTCCCGCGGTCTGAAGCCCAACTCCACGGCACGCGCCTGGAGTTCGTGGTTCTTCGTGACCAGTTCGCCGAGCCGCTCGCCGTCCTTGGTGAGGGCGACCAGCTGGGGCTCGGTGACGAAGCGGGTGTCCGGGTAGAGGAGGACGCGGTCGGTGTCGGGGCGGCCCTTCGCCTTCTGGTGGCGGATCTGGTGGGCCAGGTACTGGTGCTCGTAGAAGACCGCGATGGGCGAGATGCTCTTGCCGTTCGGAGACATGTACGTCTCGGCCATCTCGGAGGCGGGCAGGCCCTGTTCGACGAGCAGCGGCTTGATCTCCTCGGCGAGTTTCTGCGCCTCGTCCATGCCGTTCGGAGCGTCGTTCCCGTGTCGCACGAAGGCGACGAGGCCGAGATATGTGCCGCCGGAGTTGGCCTGGCAGATGTTCGAGGTCTGGGCGAGGATCTTGTTGCCGTTCTCCACCCCATGGTTGTGGATGTCCAGGTTCTTCCAGCGTTTGCCGTCGTCGGTCAGCTTCAGGAACTTCCACATGTTGAGGGTGTAGTAGAGCGGCTTGCCGCCGACGCTGCCGTTCCGCTGGGGCTCCGCGACCCCCGCGTCCTTCAGCGTCTCGGCGTACGCCCGGTAGGTGCCCAGCACGATCGGGCTGACGAACGGCCGGTAGGTGAGGACCGGGTTGCCCGCCTCCGCACGCCTTTTGGTGATGAGGTCCGCGGCGGGCTGCCCGGAGGGGAACACCACGTCGTATCCCTCGACGTCCTGGTTGGCGATGTCGCGGGAGCCCATGTTCGTGATGTGGACGCGGAACCCGTGCTCCATCAGGATGCGCCGGACGTCGGGATCCTCGAAGAAGTCCCTTTTGGAGGCCATCTTGGCCTCGATCGTGACGACCCGGTCGAGCGGCATCAGCAGGTGGCCGTAGGCCAGGAGCAGGACCAGGCCGACCACGGGGACCGGGAGTGTGAGAGCGAGTGTGCGGCGCAGGCGACTGCGCTCGGGTCTGTTGACGACCAGACGGGGTTCCTCTGACACGGATCTGTTCGCGGACACCGGCGTCTCCCTCTAGCGTGGGGCAGGATCGTCGGTGACTGCGCTTACCGCCGAACCACCTCACGACGAACGGCAGTTGGAACCAAGGCTAATCGCTGACGAACCATCACAGGGAGAGCCTGTCGCCGCCCTTCGTCACCACCTTGACCTCGACGGATTCCAACCCGGCCGCTCGCAACGGGTTTCATCCAGGATTCAAGGGCAACTCGCAGAGCATGTCCTCTCGATATCGCAGCAACGGTGCCAACCAGGCCGGCACGGTCATAGCGGTCGTCGCCGACATCATGGCCCTCATCCTTGGCCTCTGGATTCTGATGTACCTGCTGGACGCCAACCAGGGCAATGACTTCGTCCAGTTCATCCATGACGCGGCACGCTGGCTCGCCGGCTGGTCGCACGACCTGTTCACCTTAGACGAGCAGTGGGCACGGGTCGTCGCAGGGTACGGACTCGCGGCCGTGGTGTACCTCTTCGTGGGGCACGCGATCGCCAACCGCGCCCACCGTCACTGACGTACGTACTGAGCAGGTGTGCGTACGTACTGAGCAGGTGCCCGGCCCCTACTGACAGCAGTCAGGGTCCAGGCCCGTCGGCAGGCGGTCGCCGCTGAAGACCGCGCACGTCGCCTCGTCACCGCCGAGGGCGGCCACGGCGAGGAGCAGGGAACCGGCCGTCCAGGAGGTCAGCTCCTCCGGCCAGACGGCCTGGGCGTCGAAGACATAGCCCGTCCAGTACAGGCCGGTTCCCGGGTCCCGCAGATGCTGGATCGACTGGAGGATCTCCAGGGCCCGGTCGGACTCGCCCACGGCCCAGAGCGCCAGGGCGAGTTCGGCCGACTCCCCGCCCGTCACCCACGGGTTGGGGACGACGCACCGCACGCCGAGCCCCGGAACCACGAAGCGGTCCCAGCCTCCCTCTATGCGGTCCTTCGCCTCGGCGCCCGTCAGCGCGCCACCGAGCACCGGGTAGTACCAGTCCATGGAGTAGCGGTCCTTGTCGAGGAACCGCTCCGGGTGTCGGCGTATCGCGTGGCGCAGCGCGCCCACCGCCAACTCCCAGTCGGGCTGCGGCTCTTCGCGCTCCTCGGCGATGGCGAGCGCGCAGCGCAGTGCGTGGTGGACGGACGAACTCCCGGTCAGCAGCGCGTCGTTGACGGGCGTCCCGTCGTCCTCGCGCTTCCAGCCGATCTGCCCGCCGGGCTGCTGCAGTTCGAGGACGAACTCCACGGCCGCGAAGACCGTCGGCCACATCCGGTCCAGGAACGTGTCGTCGCCGGTCGCGAGGTAGTGGTGCCACACGCCGACGGCGACGTACGCGCAGAAGTTGGTCTCGCGGCCGTGGTCGGTGACATCGGCGGCGTCTCCGTCGGCGTAGGCCGCGTACCAGGAACCGTCCTGGTTCTGGTGCCGGGCCAGCCAGTCGTACGCCCGGCCCGCGGCCTCGTGCTCGCCGGCCGCGTCCAGGGCCATGGCGGCCTCGGTGTGGTCCCAGGGGTCGAGGTGGTGTCCGCGGAACCACGGTATGGCGCCGTCCGCGCGCTGCACGGCCAGGATGCCCCGGACGGTCTGCGCGGCCTGTTCCGCGGTGAGCACTCCGGTCAGTACGAGGTGCTCCGTGCGCGGTGTCGTCACGAAGGGTCCACCGTGGCAGCGTCGGAGGAGTTCACCGTGGCGGCGTCGGAAGAGTCCACCGTGGCAGCGTCAGAGGGGGCCACGGTGGCGGCGTCGACGGGCAGGTGGGGCTTGGTCGCGTACGCCACGAAGCTCTTGCCGATCAGCGGGTTCAGCGCCTGTTCGGCGACCCGGGTGGCGAGAGGTTTCTTCATGATGTCCCAGACGAGGAGCTTGTGGTACGCCCGCACCGGCAGCGCCTTGTCGTTGTCGACACCGAACGCGCACTTCAGCCACCAGTAGGGGCTGTGCAGCGCGTGGGCGTGATGCGTGCCGTACGGCCGCAGGCCGGCCTCGCGGATCTTGCCGAGCAGCTCGTCCGCCCTGTAGATGCGGATGTGGCCGCCCTCGACCTCGTGGTACGCGTCCGAGAGCGTCCAGCAGACCTTCTCGGGCCCGTAGCGCGGGACGGTGACGGCTATCCGCCCGCCGGGCTTGAGCACGCGGACCATCTCGGCGAGTACGCCCTTGTCGTCCGGGATGTGCTCCATCACCTCGGAGATGATGACGACGTCGAACGACTCGTCGGGGAAGGGGAGTTGGAGCGCGTCACCCTCCATGGCGGTGGCGGTCGCGCCCTCCGGCACCTCCCCCGCCTCCTTCATCGCGGCGAACCACCTGGCGACCTCGCGGATCTCCTCCCCGTTCTGGTCCAGCGCGACGACGTGCGCGCCGCGCCGGTAGCACTCGAAGGCATGGCGTCCCGCCCCGCACCCGAGATCCAGCACACGGTCCCCCGGAGCAAGCGGAAACCGGGAGAAGTCGACGGTCAGCACGTGGTCCTGCTTTCACGGTGAGGGGTGTCCACGGGGGTGGCCCCGGAGGCGGCCATGTTCACGGGGGCGGTGGCGGGGGGCCGGTTCGCGGGCGCCGCGGCCACCACGCCCAACGAGGCGGCCGGCGCCGCGTCCACGGGCGTGGCGGGCACCGGGTGTGCGGGCGCGGCGGGCACCGCGTGTGCAGGTGTGGTGGGCACCGGGTGCGCTGGCGTGGCTGGCGCCGCGTGTACGGGCGTGGCGGGCACCGGGTGTGCGGGCGCGGCTGGCGCCGCGTGTGCAGGTGTGGTGGGCACCACGTGCGCAGGCGCGGCGGGCACCGCGTGCGCAGGCGTGGCGGGCACCGCGTGCGCAGGCGTGGCGGGCGCCGGGTCCGCATTCTGTGAGGCCGCGGAGCGGCCGGGATGCTGGGGCGCGGAGCGGTCAACGCTTGCCGCGGAGCGGCTTTGTGGCCGGGCCTCGGAGCGGTCAGTGCTTGCCGCGGAGCGGCTTTGGGGTCCGGTCGCGGAGCGGCTTTGGGGTCCCGCCGCGGAGCGGTCACCGCTCGCGATCGCCTCACGGTAGCGGGCTACCGTGCCCTCCGCGGCCTTGGCCCAGGTGAAGTGGCGGAGGACGCGCTCCCGTCCGGCCGAGCCGAGTCGTTCACGCAACCGGGGGTCACCCAACAGCCTGCTCAGCCCAGCGGCCAGCGCCCCCGCGTCGCCGGGCCCGACGGCCAGGCAGGTCTCGCCGTCGGGGCCGGTGACCTCGGGGATGGCCCCGCCGGTCGTGGCCACGAGCGGCGTACCGGTGGCCATCGCCTCGGCGGCGGGCAGCGAGAAGCCCTCGTAGAGGGAAGGCACGCAGGCGACCTCGGCGGACCGTACGAGGTCGACGAGTTCCGCGTCCGAGATGCCCTTCACGAACTCGACGGAGCCTTCGAGGCCGTACCGCTCGATGAGCTGGGCGACCGGCCCGTCCTCGGCACGCTTGCCGACGACGACGAGGTGGGCGGCGGGATGCTCCGTACGGACCTTGGCGAGCGCCTCCACGAGGAAGACGAGGCCCTTGAGGGGGACGTCCGCGCTGGACGTGGTGACGATCCGGCCCGGCACCTGCGGCACGGACGGATCCGGCGAGAAGAGGTCGGTGTCGGCGCCGATGTGGACGACGTGGATGCGGTCGTCGCGTACGCCGAGGTGGTCGACGATCTCCTGGCGGGACGTGCCGGAGACGGTGAGGACGGAGGGGAGCCGGCGTGCGACGCGCTTCTGCATGCGCGTGAACGCGTACCAGCGGCGTACGGACATCCGGCGGCGGCGGCCCTCCGCGGCGTCCAGCTCCAACTGCCGGTCCACGGTGATGGGGTGGTGGATGGTGGTGACCAGCGGGGCGCCGACGTCCCCCAACAGCCCGTAACCCAGGGTCTGGTTGTCGTGCACGACGTCGAAGTCGCCGCGGCGGGCGCGGAGATGGCGGCGGGCCCGCAGGGAGAACGTCAGCGGTTCCGGGAAGCCGCCGGTCCACATCGTGCCGACCTCGAGCGCGTCGACCCAGTCGCGGTACTCGTTACGCTTCGGCGTCCGGAAGGGATCCGGGTGGCGGTACAGGTCGAGGCTGGGCAGTTCGGTGAGGGAGAGCCCGCCCGGGCCCCGTGCTCCGCCCTCGCCCTCGTCGAGCACGGGGTAGGGCTGGGAGCCGATGACCTCGACCTGGTGGCCGAGGCGGGCCAGCTCGCGCGAGAGGTGCCGTACGTAGACGCCCTGGCCGCCGCAGAACGGGTTCCCTTTATAGGTGAGGAGCGCGATGCGCAGCGGTCGGTCGGCGTCGGCGGCCGAGCCCGCGTGGAGGCCTGCCTCCATGGCCTCATGGGTCACTCTCGGCCCCCTTCTTCCAGCACGTTCCCGCGAGATTACTTCGGGACGGTAATCTAGAACAAGTTTCAGACTTGATCGTTCAGGGAGCACAGAATCTACCGGCAGGTAGCTCTCCTGTGAGCGGTGGATCAGGTGATTCACGCCACGGCCGGGCTCTACTCTGCTGTCGCCCACTCGTCCCCATCGAGCCCTCTGTTCTACGAATCTTGTACGAACGTCTACGAACGTCACGGAACGGGATCCATGCCTGCGGAAGCCAAGACCTCGGCGAAGGCCGCGCAGCCGGCGGTTCGGGCCGCGCAGCCGGTCACTCCCCCGCTCACCGAGCGCCAGGAGGCGCGGCGGCGGCGCATCCTGCACGCGAGCGCGCAGCTGGCGAGCCGGGGCGGGTTCGACGCCGTGCAGATGCGGGAGGTCGCGGAGTCGTCCCAGGTGGCCCTGGGCACGCTCTACCGCTACTTCCCGTCCAAGGTGCACCTGCTGGTCGCGACGATGCAGGACCAGCTGGCGCACATGCACGGGACGCTCCGCAAGAAGCCGCCGGCGGGTGACACGGCGGCGGAGCGGGTGGCGGAGACGCTGATGCGCGCCTTCCGCGCCCTCCAGCGCGAGCCGCATCTCGCCGACGCGATGGTCCGCGCCCTGACGTTCGCCGACCGCAGCGTCAGCCCGGAGGTCGACCAGGTCTCCCGCCAGACCACGGTGATCATCCTCGACGCGATGGGCCTCGACGACCCGACCCCCGCCCAGCTCTCCGCGGTCCGAGTCATCGAACACACCTGGCACTCGGCCCTCATCACCTGGCTCTCGGGCCGCGCCTCCATCGCCCAGGTCAAGATCGACATCGAGACGGTGTGCAGGCTGATCGACCTGACGTCAACGGATGATTGACCGATGCCGTCGACAGGCCGGCCGGAAGGGCTAGCGTGACCGCATGCCCGTGATCACGGTGGAATTCACCGACCAAGAGATGGCTCAAGTGGAGGCAAGCGCCGCCTCCCACGGCATGACGACGGGCGCCTACGCGCACGATGTCATCATGGCTGACGCGCGTCGTACGGCGTTCCCGGAGGCCCGCACCCCGTCCGGGACGCCCCCCTCGGCCACCCAGAAAAAGCCACGCCGAACCGGCTGACACCACACGTCGGAGCAGCCGCACCAACAGCCATGCCCCAAGGAAGCCGGCTTCCGGGACACAGCCCGCGCCATCGCCTCTTGGCGGCAGGGCCCAGCGCCTCCTGTGCGCCCCACCGCCCACCCGTCCCGCCGACCCCCGCGGAACCCACCCCCGCAACCGATCCGGCCGCCGATCCCCCGCCCCCAATAGGGGCGCGGGGCTGTATCGATGGGCGGCTCCGCCGCGGGGGCACGCTCAGCCCTCGCCGACCAGCCGCACACGCGCACCCCTCCACCGGCCCTCACTCCTCCGGAGGAAACACCGCCTCCCCGCTCCCCAGCAGGGTGATCACGATCGCCTCCACCGGACACCCCTCCGCCGCCTCCAGGACCTTCTCGTTGGCGTCGGATTCCGGTTCCGCGGGGTGGGACTGCATGGCGGAGTCGAGGTGGAAGGCGGTGGGGGCGAGGTGGGTGCACTGGGCCGAGCCGATGCAGAGGGAGCGGTCGACCTCGACGTGCCAGCGGTCGCCCATCGGTCAGGCCTCCCAGCCCGCGGGCAGGTGGATCATCTTGTGCTCCAGGAACTCGCCGTAGCCCTCGGGCCCGAACTCCCGCCCCAGGCCGGAGTTCTTGTAGCCGCCGAAGGGTCCGAGCATGTCGAGGCTGAAGGTGTTGACGGAGTACGTGCCGGTACGGACCTGGCGGGCCACGTCGATTCCGCGGGCCACGTCGGCCGTCCAGACGCTGCCGCTCAGGCCGTAGTCGGAGTCGTTGGCGATCTTGACCGCCTCGGCCTCGTCACCGTACGGGAGGAGGCAGATCACAGGGCCGAAGATCTCCTCGCGAGCGATCCGCATGGAGTTGTCGACGTCACCGAAGAGCGTCGGCTCGACATACCAGCCGCGGTCGAGACCGGGCGGACGCCCGCCACCCGTGAGGATCTTGGCGCCCTCCTCCTGGCCGATGCGGATGTAGTCGAGGTTGCGCTGCTGCTGCCGCCGCGCGACCAGCGGGCCCACCTGGGTCGCCGGGTCCAGCGGGTCGCCGACCACGAGCGCGTTCGCCGCCGCCGCGAACGCCTCCGCGAACTCGTCGTAGCGCGAACGCGGCAGCAGGATGCGGGTCTGCGCGACGCACGCCTGGCCGTTGTTCATCCAGGCCGCCGAGACGATGCCCGGCACGGAGGTCTCGATGTCCGCGTCCGGCAGGACCACCGCCGCCGACTTCCCGCCCAACTCCAGTGTCACGCGCGTGAGATTGCGTGAGGCGACCTCCATGACGCGCCGGCCGGCGGCCACCGACCCGGTGAAGGAGACCTTGTCGACCCCGGGATGCCCGACGAGATACTCGCTCACCTCGCGGTCCGCGGGCAGGATCGACAGAACTCCCTCCGGCAGCCCGGCGTCCTTCGCGATCTCGCCGAGTATGTACGCGTCGAGCGGCGACTCGGGCGAGGGCTTGAGCACGACCGTGCAGCCGGTCAGCAGCGCGGGCGCGAGCTTGGCCGCCGCCACGAACTGCGGGACGTTCCAGGGGGCGACGGCCGCGACGACCCCGACCGGCTCGCGCCGCACGAGGATCTTCCCGAGCACTCCGTCGCGCGTCTCCTCGTAGGTGAAGTCCCGCGCGACCGTGATCGCCGCGTCCCACACCATCATCGCGCCGAGGGCCTGCGCGAGGACGCTCCAGTAGTACGGGGAGCCGTTCTCGGAGGAGATGACGCGGGCGATCTCCTCGTGGCGTACGGCGATCCCGTCCTTGATGCGGTTGACGACCTCGATGCGCTCGTCGAGGGACATCCGCGGCCAGGGCCCCTCGTCGAACGCGGTCCGCGCGACCGCGACGGCCCGGTCGACGTCCGCCCGCGAGGCGTGCGGCACCCGGCCGATGACCTCCTCGGTGTGCGGGGAGACCACCTCGATCACGTCCTGGCCCAGGGGAGCGGCCAACTCCCCGCCGATGAACAGCTGTCCGTGTTCCACGAGCTCGGTCATGGCCGACTGCCTCTCCGCGGGACGTCTTCTGACGTGCATTCCTGACGGTGCATCAGAAACGACAACACTGGAACTGATACCAGTTCCAGTTGGAGGAGTCCACGGACCTCACACCACTTCACCGCTCCCGCGATCGATCGTGATCCATCGCGGTCCATCACGCCGACCCGGTAAGTGACTTGGGCTCCCATTGGAACCGGTTCTAGTTATAGTGACCGGGAGTCGGCGACAGGGGAACCCATGGCACAGGTGACCGATCACGGCGGCGGCGTACGATCCGTCGAGGTTCCCATCCCGGACAATCCACTCGGAACGACGCTCGTGTATGTCGTGGACACCGACCGCGGGCCGGTGCTGATCGACACGGGCTGGGACGACCCGGCGTCCTGGGACACGCTCGCCGAGGGGCTGACGGCCTGCGGAACATCGGCCGGGGAGGTCCACGGAGTGGTGATCACCCATCACCACCCGGACCACCACGGCCTGTCGGGCAAGGTGCGGGAGGCGTCCGGCGCCTGGATCGCGATGCACGCCGCCGACATCTCGATCGTACGGCGGACGCGCGGGACGAAGCCCGGGCGCTGGTTCACGTACATGGCGGACAAGTTGACCGCCTCGGGTGCGCCCGAGGAGCACGTGGCGCCGATGCGCGCCGCCCGCTCCCGGATGTTCCCCGGCGCCTCCCCCGCGCTCCCCGACCGCGAGATCGTCCCCGGCGAACTCCTCGACCTCGCCGGCCGCCGGCTCCGCGCGATCTGGACGCCGGGCCACACCCCCGGCCATGTCTGCCTCCACCTCGAGGAGGCCCACCCGGCCCAACTCCCGGGCCACGGACGTCTGTTCTCCGGCGACCACCTGCTGCCGAGGATCACCCCGCACATCGGCCTGTACGAGGACCCGGACGACGAGACCGTCGCCGACCCGCTCGGCGACTACCTCGACTCCCTGGAACGGATCGGCCGCCTCGAACCGGCCGAGGTCCTCCCGGCCCACCTGCACGCGTTCACCGACGCGCCGTCCCGCGTAAGGGAGTTGCTCGACCACCACGAGTCCCGCCTCACCGACCTGCGCTCCCTCCTCGTCACCCCGCTCACCTCCTGGCAGCTCGCCGTCCGTATGGAGTGGAACCGCCCGTGGGACGACATCCCCTACGGATCGAGGAACATCGCCGTCTCGGAGGCGGAGGCCCATCTGCGCCGCCTGGTGAAACTGGGCCACGCGGAGGCGGTACCGGGGAGCGATCCGGTGACGTACGTGGCGGTGTGAACCGCCCCGCCGGACGCCCCGCCGGACGCCCAGGTCGCGTCCGGCGGGCGGTTCACGGTTCGACGCCGTCAGTTCCGGCGCGTCTTCTCGGCGGCCATGGGCAGTTCCAGTCGCGGCCCGTGGAAGCGTTCGCGCAGGAGCCGGTCGTGCGTCACCACGACCAGCGTGCCGGTGTAGTGGGCGAGGGCCGCCTCGATCTCCTCCACCAGGGCGGGGGCCAGGTGGTTCGTCGGCTCGTCGAGCAGAAGCAGATCGAGTGGACCGGCCGTGACGAGCCGGGCCAGTTCGAGCTTGCGGCGCTGCCCGACGGACAGGTTCCGTACGGGGACGGTGAGGTCGGCGGCGTGGAACAGGCCGAGCGCGAGGAGTGCGTCGGCGTGCTCGTCGGGGTGCCCCGCCCTGTCGGCCGCGAATGCCGCAAGCAGCGTACGGGCGTCGAAGGCGTCGTCGGGCGCGCTCTGCTGACGTAGGAATCCGACCCGGCGCGGTCGGCGTACGACACCGGCGTCGGGCGTCAACTCCCCTGCCAGCAACTGGAGAAGGGTGCTCTTGCCGGCGCCGTTGGGGCCGGTGACGAGGAGTCGGTCACCCGGGGTGAGCGTCAGGGACGGAACGTACAACCTCCCTTCGACCAGAACCCCTTCCAGGTGCGCGGCCGTTGACGCTTCCTCGGCGACCGGCGCGCCTTCGACGCGGCCCGTGAACCGCAGTGGCTGCGGAGGTGGCGCTACGGGGTGCTCGGTCAGCCGTTGCAACCGTTCGCGTGCGTTGCGGATGCGGCTCTGTGCGCCATGGGCCCGCGAGCGGGCCCGAAAAGCTCCGGCGCCGCTGAACGCCGCCGGCGCCTTGCGGGGGATCTCGGCCAGCATCCCGATACCGGAGTCGGCGAGGTGTTCCTGTCGGGCGACCTCGTTGCGCCATTGCTCGTAGTCCCACGCCCACCGGGCCCGGGCCGCCGCCTTGGCGGTGAGAAAGCCGGCGTATCCATTGCCGTAGCGCCGTACCGTGCGCCGGTCGGGGTCCACTTCCAGGATGGTGTCGGTGACGCGTTCCAGGAACGCCCGGTCGTGCGTTGCCACGACGACCGTGCCCCGATGACGGCGCAGATGTCCTTCGAGCCAGGCCACGGCCTCGTCGTCCAGGTCGTTGGTCGGCTCGTCGAGCAGCAGCAGTTCGGGGGCCGAGGCCAGGGTCGCGGCGAGCGCGAGCCGGGAGCGCTGCCCTCCGGAGAGGGTGTTCAGCGCACGCTCCCGGTCCAGTGGCGCGTGCTCGCCGAGCCGTCGCAGGGTCACCTCGACCCGGCGATCCGCGCTGTGCCCGCCCCGCGCGTCGAACTCGGCCACCAGTGCCGCGTAGCGGTCCAACTCGGCGGTGCCGGCCGTGCCCAGTGCGGCCTCGGCGACCCGAATACGGTGCTCCAGGGCGCGTAGTTCGCCCAGTACGTGGTCCACAGCATCGCCCACGCGCGCCGAACCGGGCAGGTCGAGGGTCTGGCGAAGGTGGCCGATCCCGCCCGGCGCGACGACGGTCAGGCTGCCGTTGTCGACCGGCTCCTGCCCTGCCAGCAGCCGCAGGAGCGTGGACTTCCCGGAGCCGTTGTCCCCGACGATCCCGACCTTCTCACCCGGCCGGACAGTGAGGGACACACGGTCCAGCACCACGCGGTCGCCGTAGCGCTTGGTCACCTCGGCGAGAGCGATCTGGGACGTGGCGAGAGACGCGGTGAGAGGAGAAGCAGTGACGGTGGTGACGGTGGTGTCGACGGAAGCACAGTGCAAGTGCGGTCCTTTGCTCGGTGAACAGGGTCGTGCGGCTGACAGCGGAAGCACCGGCTGCCGACCGATGAACAATAAGCTAGACGATACGGTCCGTCTCGTCAATAGCTTTAGCCCGCACCCCCACAGGAAAGCGGGGTCCGCTTGCGCCTGCGGGTAGGGAGGCGAGCTGGCTTCAGCGGCGGCGCAGGCGTTTGTCGGTGATCGGCGGGGTGGGGTCGATGTAGACCAGCCGCACAACCGGACGCCCCACGGCCCTCCTAGGCCAGCAGTCTGCGGATCAACTCCCCTGCCTCACCCAGGAGTTCGACCTCGTGCGGGCTCATCGTCGGGTTGGCGGCCCGTTGCCGTGTGGCCCAGCCGAGACCGCCGTCCGGGCCCGTCAGGAGTGCCGGGTCGGGGCAGCCGGTCAGCAGGGCGGACAGCATCTCCTCGGCCAGGAGGGCGCGGGGATCGTCGTCGACGGCCACCTGGGCCACGATCACGGCGGACATGCTCCAGTCGCGGCCGGGCGGACCCTCGTCGGTGTTGGCCCAGTCGATCACCATGGGGCCGGCCGGGGTCAGGAGGACGTTCTCCGGGTGCAGATCCAGGTGCAGGACGCGTACGGCGGGGTCGGTGGAACGGCGGGCCGGGATCGCGTGCAGGTCGCGCAGGAGCCGGGCGAGCGCCAACCCTGCCTCCCCGGCCGCGAGTTGGCCGACGGCCAGCGCCTCGACCACGGTCGGCCCGTACAGCCGCTCCATCACGAGGTCGGTGCGCGCGTCCGCAGCCCGCACGCGCGGCACGGGATAGCCGTGACCCCGTACGTGCTCCATGACGGCCGCCTCGGCCGGCGCGTCCCCATAGCCGTCCCGGTAGCGGCGCAGCACCCACGCCCCGCCCCCGGAACCATCGCCGAGACCGTCGTAGCCGTCGTGATCGTCGAGCGCGTAGACATCCGCCGTGCGCCCCGAACCGAGCAGGCGGCCGGCCCCCGCAGGTATCCCCATGGGCAGAAGCTACCCGGAGCCGCCGCCCGGCCTCACAGACAGGCCCACAGGCGACCCCCAACAGCCGCCCCTCAGGGTCTTGCTACGGGCCGGTACAGTGAGCGGGTCGTCATCACAGTCGTTACGGGGGGAAGCCGGTGCAAATCCGGCGCTGACCCGCAACCGTGTGCCGCCCGGCCGATCGGTCGATCACTGGATCACTGGACCAATGGATTCAGTGGATCAATGGATCAGCCGATCAGGGGCGGTGAGCCGGACTGCCCCGTACGGACGTGACCGGCTCGCGTCACCGGGACCGCCGGTGACCGGCACCGTCGAGGCATACGGAGCCGAGCCGCCTTGGATTCCAGGCTGCCCGGCTCCCTGACCGGGAGAGGCATCCGCCGATCATGTTTGTCCGCCGCAGCGCAGCGGTACTGGCCGCTACCGCCGTGATCGGTACGGCGTTCGCGCCGGCCGCCCTCGCCGACGAGTCGCCCGGCGCGACCCCGTCCCAGGCGTTCCCCTCCGCCCTGTACGGCAGCACCGACCCCACCTACGACGGCGTCTGGCGGCAGTCGCTCGCGCTGCTCGCCCAGGACACGGTGGAGGTGAAGCCCGCGAAGAAGTCCGTCGACTGGCTCGTCGGGCAGCAGTGCGAGAGCGGGGCCTTCGCGGCGTACCGCCCCGACCCGAGCGCCAAGTGCGACGCCAAGACCAAGGTCGACACGAACAGCACGGCCGCCGCGCTGCAGGCCCTGGAGGCCCTCGACGCGAGCGACGCCGTGACGGGCGCGGCCGTGAAGTGGCTGAAGTCCGTGCAGAACAAGGACGGCGGCTGGGGCTACTTCCCCGGCACGCCCAGCGACACCAACTCGACGTCCGTCGTGATCGGGGCCCTGGACGCCGGGGACACCGACCCGAAGGACGTGCCCTCGAAGGACGACCGGACGCCGTACGACGCCCTGCTCGGCCTCTCCGTCCCCTGCGACGAGACCGGCGGCGGCGCCTTCGCCTTCCAGCCGGACAAGAAGGGCAAGCTCGCGGCGAACGCGGACGCCACGGCGGCCGGGGTGCTGGGCGCGCTCGGCGAGGGCCTGGACGCCGATCCCGACGAGGACGGCGCCGACAAGGCGTCCCCGAAGGCGTCCCAGTGCGCGGGCGGCGACTCCTTCACGATCGAGGACGCGGCTGCCAACGGTGCCCTGTACCTCGCGGGCGCGGTCGCCAAGAACGGCTATCTGAAGTCCTCCCTCCCCGGTGCCGAGGACCAGCCCGACTACGGCAACACCGCCGACACGGTCGTCGCGCTCGCCGCCGCGGGCCGCACGGCCGACACCGGGAAGCCGCTGGCCTGGCTGGAGAAGAACTCCGGTACCTGGGCGGCGAAGAGCGGCCCGGCGGCGTACGCGCAGCTGATCTTCGCGGCGAACGCCACCGGCACGGACCCGCGCGCCTTCGGCGGCGCCGACCTCGTGAAGCAGCTCGGCGCGACCGGCCCCGCGGCGACTTCCTCCGACGCCTCCACCGCCCCGGCGGACGGCAAGAACGACGAGGCGGACACCTCGGACGAGGACGACGGCGGGGTCAGCCTCTGGTGGATCATCGGGGTCGGCCTGGTCGGCGGCATCGGAATCGGCTTCCTCCTCAGCGGCCGTAACAAGAAGCAGCAGCCGTGACCTGCCGCCGCCTGGTTCTGCCGGTCCTGTGTCTCCTGCTCGCCGTCCTCGGCACGGCGGGGCAGGCCCAGGCGGTCGGCTACCGCTACTGGTCCTTCTGGGACCGGGACTCCACCGCCGATACGGCCGATACGACCGATACAGCCGATACGACCGTCCCGGCCGATACGTGGGTGTACGCGACCCAGGGGCCGTCGACCGCACGGCCCTCGGACGGTGATGTCCAGGGGTTCCGTTTCTCGGTGAGCGAGGACTCGAAGGACTCGGCGAAGCCGCGCGGGGCGGCCGACTTCGCGACGATCTGCGCGAAGACGCCCGCACGGGAGGGGTCCAAGCGGGTCGGCCTCGTCCTCGACTTCGGCACGGCCGCGGACGCCCCGTCCGGCTCGACCCCGCCCCGCCCCCGCACGGCCTGCGCCCGCGTCGACGACGACGCCACGACCGCCGACGCCCTCGCCGCCGTCGCCAAACCCCTCCGCTACGACACCAACGCCCTGCTCTGCGCCATCGCGGGCTACCCGACCACGGGCTGCGGAGAACCGGTCGCGGCCGACCGCCCGAAGACTTCGACGTCGCCCGGCGAGGAGGCGGAGAGCAAGCCCGGCAACGGGGACGGCGGCCCCTCGGTGGGCCTGTTGGCCGGAATCGCCGCGGTGGCGGCCCTGGGCTCGGCGGCGGTATGGCAAGCCCGCCGCCGCCGCGACTGACGGGCCTGTGCAATGACCGCCAGCAACGACGACGAGTACCGGAGGCGCGGCACCGGAGACACTCCCGGGCCTACGCCCGCCGCCGCCCCAGCTACCGCTGCCACCTCTGTGGGCAGGCGTTCCGCAGGGCGGAACGGGTGGGCACAGCCCATGGCACCGGGCGCCCTTTCCAGAAAAGTCCAACACAGACTCACCGCCCCACAAGCAACCAGAACCAACGCAATCCACCCCGGTGCCTGGTGGCTCTGGGCCCTGAGCCTAGGAACGGCCGCATCCCGCACCACGAACCCCCTCCTCCTGGCCCTCCTGATCGGCGTAGCCGGCTACGTCGTGGCCGCCCGCCGCACAGAGGCCCCCTGGGCCCACTCCTACGCCGCCTTCGTGAAACTCGCCCTGGCCGTCCTGCTCATCCGCCTCGCGTTCGCGGTAATCCTCGGCTCCCCCATCCCCGGCACCCACACCCTCCTCACCCTCCCCGAACTCCCCCTCCCGGCCTGGGCGGAGGGCATCCGCATCGGAGGCCGAGTCACCGCCGAAGGCCTCGTCTTCGCCCTCTACGACGGCCTGAAACTCGCCACCCTCCTCATCTGCGTAGGCGCGGCGAACGCCCTGGCGAACCCGGCCCGCCTCCTCAAATCCCTCCCAGGAGCCTTGTACGAGGCGGGAGTTGCCGTAGTGGTGGCCCTCACCTTCGCCCCGAACCTGATCGCGGACGTCCAACGCCTGCGCGCCGCCCGGCGCCTCCGAGGCCGCCCGGACAAGGGTCTGCGCGGCCTGCTCCAGGTCGGACTCCCGGTCCTGGAGGGCGCGTTGGAGCGGTCCGTCTCCCTCGCGGCGGCGATGGACGCCCGCGGCTACGGCCGCACGGCGGACGTACCACGCACCGTCCGCCGCACCACCGCCGCACTCACACTGGGCGGCCTGGTCGGCGTCTGCGCCGGAACGTACGGCCTGCTCACCGCGGAAGGCGGCAGCTACGGCCTGCCCGTACTGCTCACCGGACTCGCCGCGGCCCTGGCCGGTCTGTGGCTCGGCGGCCGCCGCTCACTGCGTACGCGCTACCGGCCGGACGCGTGGGGCGTACGCGCATGGCTGGTCGCCGCGTCCGGCGCGGCGGTCGCAACGCTGCTGATCCTCTACGCCTCCTACGCCCCGTCCAACTCCGAGGCCCTGCACCCCGGTGTCGTCCCGCTGACCGCACCGACACTCCCCCTGTGGCCTGCGGCAGCGATCCTGCTCGGCCTGCTCCCCGCCTTCATCGCCCCCGCACCCGCACCCGCACCCAAGAACACCGACCCCAAAACCACCGACCCCAAGACTGCCCGCGAGGAACCCTCATGATCCGCTTCGAGAATGTCTCCGTGACATACGACGGAGCGGCAGGGCCGACCGTCCAGGGCATCGAACTCACCGTCCCCGAGGGCGAGTTGATGCTGCTGGTCGGGCCGTCCGGGGTCGGCAAGTCGACGGTGCTCGGCGCGGTGAACGGACTGGTCCCGCACTTCACGGGCGGCACCCTGCGCGGTCGTGTGACGGTGGCGGGCCGCGACACCCGTACCCACAAGCCGCGCGAACTCGCGGACGTGGTCGGCACGGTGGGCCAGGATCCGCTGTCGCACTTCGTGACGGACACGGTCGAGGACGAACTCGCGTACGGAATGGAGTCGTTGGGCCTCGCCCCCGACGTGATGCGCCGCCGCGTAGAGGAGACCCTCGACCTGCTCGGCCTCGCCGACCTCCGCGACCGCCCCATCGCCACGCTCTCCGGCGGCCAGCAGCAGCGCGTGGCGATCGGCTCGGTCCTCACCCCGCACCCCAAGGTCCTGGTCCTCGACGAACCGACCTCGGCCCTCGACCCGGCCGCCGCGGAGGAGGTACTCGCCGTCCTCCAGCGCCTCGTCCACGACCTCGGCACGACGGTCCTCATGGCAGAGCACCGCCTGGAACGCGTCATCCAGTACGCCGACCAGGTCGCCCTCCTCCCCACCCCCGGCGCCCCTCTCGTGCTGGGCACACCGTCCGAGGTCATGGCCGTCTCCCCGGTGTACCCGCCGGTGGTGGCGCTGGGCAGGCTCGCGGGTTGGTCACCCCTGCCGCTGACGGTGCGGGACGCCCGGCGAAGGGCCGGCGCACTGCGGGAGCGGCTGGAGAACACCACGTACGAAGCAGCGAGCACGTACGCGAACACGGCACCCCTGCTCCCGACGGAAAGCACCCCGACGCCCACCCGTCACCCCCGCCCGCGCCCCCGCCTGTTCCGCAAGCGCACCCCCGAACCCGCACCCACAACCACACCCCCCAGACCCACCACACCCACAACTCCCCACCACTCAGCGACAGTTGAGAACCTCTCCGTCCGCCGAAGCCGCACCGAGGTCCTCCACTCCGTCACGCTCACCGTCGACCCGGGCGAGACCGTCGCCCTCATGGGCCGCAACGGCGCCGGCAAGTCCACGCTGCTCTCCGCCCTCGTCGGCCTGGTCGCACCGGCGTCGGGATCCGTGCGGGTGGGCGGTGTCGAGCCCCACCGCACGGCACCCCGTGAACTCATCCGCCACGTCGGCCTCGTACCGCAGGAGCCCCGCGACCTGCTGTACGCCGACACGGTGGCCGGGGAGTGCACGGCCGCGGACTCCGACGCGGGGGCGGAACCGGGCACCTGCCGGACCCTGGTGTCCGAGCTGCTCCCGGGCATCGCGGACGACACGCATCCGCGGGACCTCTCGGAGGGCCAGCGGCTCGCCCTCGCCCTGGCGGTAGTCCTGACGGCCCGCCCGCCCCTGCTCCTGCTCGACGAGCCGACCCGAGGCCTCGACTATGCGGCGAAGTCCCGGCTGGTCACCGTCCTGCGGGGGCTGGCGGCCGAGGGCCACGCCATCGTGCTGGCCACCCACGACGTCGAGCTGGCCGCCGAACTCTCCCACCGGGTCGTCATCCTCGCCGACGGCGAACCCGTGGCGGACGGCCCGACGGCCGAGGTCGTCGTAGCCTCCCCGTCCTTCGCTCCACAGGTCACCAAGATCCTCGCCCCACAGAAGTGGCTCACGGTCCCGCAGGTGCGCGAGGCGCTCCGCGCGACCGAAGGGGAGAAGGAGCCGGACTCATGAACGAGAAGCCGCACCCCCGCCCCGAACCGCACCCCCGCCCCGAGCCTCACCCCGAGTCTCTCCTCATCCCCGAACCCCTCCCCGAACCCCTCCCCCTCCCCCAACCCCAAGCCCGCCCCATCCGCCTGGGCCCCCGCTCCCTCGCCGCCCTCCTCCTCGTGAGCCTCGTCGGTCTGGCGGCGCTGACCTGGCCGTTCTTCAGCGGGCCCACGTCCCAGGTGAGTGCCCACGCCAAGGACGCGCCCTGGCTCTTCGCGGGGCTGCTGGTGCTGCTGGTCGGGGGCGTCGGGGCGACGATCTCCGAGTCGGGGCTCGGCCCCAAGGCCGTGGCCATGCTCGGTGTGCTCGCCGCCACGGGGGCCGCGCTGCGGCCGATCGGAGCCGGAACCGCCGGCATCGAGCCGATGTTCTTCCTGATGGTGCTGAGCGGGAGGGTCCTCGGGCCGGGTTTCGGATTCGTACTCGGGGCGGTCACGATGTTCGCGTCGGCGCTGCTCACGGGCGGGGTCGGGCCGTGGATGCCGTTCCAGATGCTGTCGATGGGCTGGTTCACGATGGGCGCGGGCCTGCTGCCGGGCCCGGACCGGCTGCGCGGCCGGGGCGAGCTGTCGATGCTCGCCCCGTACGGGTTCCTCGCGGCCTTCGCGTACGGCACGGTCATGAACCTGGCCGGCTGGCCCTTCATGGACGCGCTGTCGTCGAACGTCGCCTTCGACCCGCACGACGACGTGGACGCCAACCTGGCCCGTTTCGTCGCGTACTGTCTGGCCACCTCGCTCGGCTGGGACCTGGGCCGGGCCGTCGTGACCGTCGTACTGACCCTCACGCTCGGCGCGACCGTCCTCAAAGCGCTCCGACGGGCCACGCGGAGGGCCGCCTTCGAGACCTCGGTCACCTTCGAGGACCCACGTGGTGCGGCGCCCGTCACACCGTCCGGCCGCACACCGTAGACGCTTCAACCACTGCGGGTTACACCCACCGTGAGGCGGCCCACAGGACCTAGGTCACTTACGAAGCGCGGCCGTAGATCAATCCTTCTGTCATGCCCACGCCTTTACCGCCTCTGACCTGCGGATTGAGAGCCACGTCACAGAAGGACCTTTTGCGGCGGATACGACCACAACTAGCAAAAGGGGTCATTGCGGACGCCCTCCGAGCCTGTTTCTCTGGATGAGTCGCAAGGCGCCGACGAGCCCCCCTGGGCCTCGGCGCCAACGCATGCCAAGGCCTTACGGGTCACGGCGTACGAGCGACCGCCATGTCCCCGAAGGAAAAGGTTCTCTGTGTCCATCTCCACCCGCATCCGCCGCATCGCCACTCCGAAGAAGGCCCTCACCGGTGCCGCCGTGGCCGCTGCCACCGCCGGCATGGTGTTCGCGGCGGGCCCCGCTCAGGCCGCGGCCCCCTCGAAGGCCTCCTCCACCTCGGCCAAGGCGATCGCGCAGAAGATGATCCCGAACGACTCGCAGTACAAGGCGTTCAGCAAGATCGTCGAGCACGAGAGCGGCTGGAACGTCACCGCCACCAACGCCTCCTCCGGCGCCTACGGCCTGGTCCAGGCCCTGCCGGCCTCGAAGATGGCCTCCGCCGGTTCCGACTGGAAGACGAACCCGAAGACCCAGATCAAGTGGGGCCTCGACTACATGAACGACCGCTACGGCAGCCCGACCGGCGCCTGGAACTTCTGGCAGGCCAACGGCTGGTACTGACCGGCCCAGCAGCACCCCCGTACGCGAAGGCGGCGGCCCCCGATCCCCGGGGCCGCCGCCTTCGCCATGTTCCGGCGGGGCACATCCGGAATCTCGACGGCCGCCCGTGGTGAACTTGCGAGCACTGAGCCCATCCGCGCCGACCGGAGGCCCTCATGAGCGCCGAAGAGACAGAGGAGACGGGCGGCCCCGAGGCCAAGCGGGCCCCCGGCACAGACCCCGGCCCCGGCCCCGATCCCGAGGCACGCGGCCTGCGGCTGGTCGTCGTCCTGCTGGCCCTGACCGTGGTCAGCGGGCTGATCGACGCGGTGAGCTATCTCGGCCTTGAGCACGTCTTCACGGCGAACATGACCGGCAACATCGTGGTCCTGGGCTTCGCCGCCGCCGGAGCCCCGGGCTTCTCGGTGTCCCACACGCTGACGTCACTGGCCACCTTCCTCGTGGGCGCGGTGGCGGGCGGGCGGATCGCGCTCCGGCTCGGCGAACGTTCCCGCCGGACCTGGACCCGTCTCTCACTGGCCGCCGAGGCGCTGCTGGTGGGCGCGGCCGCGGTGATCGCCTTCGCCTCACCCGACTCCGGCGCCACGGTGTACGCCGTCATCGCGGTGACGGCCTTCGCGATGGGCCTGCGCAACGCGACGGTACGCAAGCTGGGCGTACCCGCCCTCACGACCACCACCGTCGTGACGATGACCCTGACCGGCCTCGCGGGCGACTCCCCCGCCGCGGGCGGCAGCGGCCACCACTCCCTGCGACGCGGGGCCTTGGTGGCCGCGATGTTCGCGGGCGCCCTGCTCGGCGCGTGGCTGGTACTGAACCACGGCCTGGCCCTTCCGCTGCTGGTCGCGGCGGGAGTGGTGGCGGTACTGGCGGTCATGGCTTCGGGGAAGGAGTGAGGCCGGTCCGGCCGCCCACACCAACACCTCGCGAAGCCGCTCTTCCCTCTACCTCTCCCGCTCCCTCTCCCCAACACTCGAACCACACCGTCTTCCCACCCGCGACCGCAGGCTCCACACCCCACTTGTCGGCCACCGCGTCGAGCAGTACGAGCCCGCGACCGCCCTCCGCCTCCAGCGACAACTCGGCCGGAATGGACGGCAGGCGGGGGCATCCGTCCATGACCTCCACCCGAACCCCCGCCACCTGCCTCAGCAGCAGGAACTCACAGCGCCGGTCCGGGACATGGCGTACGACGTTGGCGAGCAGCTCGGTCACACCCAGTTCCACGGCATCGGTCAGCTCGGCCATCTCCCACTCGCGCAGGTATGACCGGACGATGCGGCGGACGTACTGCGGCGAGTGCTCGCCGACGGTGAGGCGCATGCGGTACTGGGTGGTGCGGGGGCCCGCGAGGGTGGGGGGAATGATGTAGTTCACCCCACAAGGCTGACCTCACTTGACTACCCTCGGCTACAGAACGGATACAACTGGTCCGCTGGTGGGCCGAGTTGCACATCGTGCGAGAGAGGTCCGTACGTGACCCACATCAACGTTCTCGATCCGGGCGCATCGCCACTCGACTACTACGGGTTCGAGCTGCGACGGCACCGAGAGGCCGCCGGACTGACGCAGAAGCAGCTCGGGGACGTCATCAACTACACCGGTTCCCTGGTCGGCCAGATCGAGACCGCACGGAAGGTCCCGACGCCGGAGTTCAGCGAGCGGGCGGATGCAGCACTGGGGACGGACGGGTTGCTGTCACGCCTCGTCTCACTGGTCATGCGCAGCCAACTCCCGGCTTGGTTCCAACAGGTGGCGGAGTTGGAGACTCACGCGAAGGCGATCTACATCTTCCAGCCTCAACTGGTACACGGCCTGTTGCAGACGAAGGCCTACGCCCGTGCGGTGCTCGGCGCCATGAACGACAGCGACGTGGACAACCGGACCGCCGCGCGAATCGCGCGACAGCGCATCCTCGGTAAGGACAACCCGCCAGCGTTCTGGGCGGTGCTCGGCGAGGCCGTGCTCTACCAGAAGATCGGCGGAAGGGAGGTCATGCGAGAGCAACTGTTGAGGCTGTTGTCCTATGAGCGGCACCCGCGCGTGAACATCCAGGTGCTGCCCTACGAGGCGGGGGTCCATGCCGGGCTGATGGGTGCCTTCAACGTCTTCCACTTTGCGAGCGATCCAACCATCGTCTATAGCGAGGACTACGAGACGGGGCACGCGACCGCCAATCCTGACGCAGTCGACTCTCGATCGCTCCGTTACGATCATCTGCAGGCTGCGGCCCTGTCGGTGAAGGACTCGGCAGCGCTGATCCGGCACGTGGTGGAGGGACGCTATGGAAAGCAACTCACGTCCGACGGACACCCAGTGGCGTAAGTCGAGCTACAGCGGAGATACAGGCGGCGACTGCGTCGAAGTCGCCGACATACCCGCCCCCACCACCATCGCCATCCGCGACTCGAAGAACCCGGCGGGGCCGATGCTCACCCTCGACCCCGACACCTTCACCACGTTCCTCAACTGGGCCGCTACAAGCGCTGAATGATCGTCCCGGTCGCCAGCGCCCCACCCGCGCACATCGTGATGAGCGCGAACTCCTTGTCCCGGCGCTCCAGTTCGTGCAAGGCGGTCGTGATCAGGCGTGCCCCTGTGGCCCCCACAGGGTGCCCGAGCGCGATGGCGCCGCCATTCACGTTCACCTTCTCCAGGTCCTGTTCGAAGACCTGGGCCCAGCTCAACACCACGGACGCGAACGCCTCGTTGACCTCGATGACGTCGATGTCCTTGAGCGACATCCCGGCCTTCCCGAGGACCGCCTTCGTGGCGTCGATCGGGCCGTCCAGATGGAAGTGCGGGTCGGAGCCGACCAGGGCCTGAGCCACGATCCGCGCGCGCGGGCGCAGCTTCAGCGCCCGGGCCATCCGCTTGGACGCCCACATCAGGGCAGACGCACCGTCGGAGATCTGCGACGAGTTGCCCGCCGTGTGGACCGCCGTCGGCATCACCGGCTTCAGGCCGGCCAACGCCTCCATGGACGTGTCGCGCAGCCCTTCGTCACGGTCGACCAGCCGCCACATGCCCTGCCCGGCGCGCTGCTCGTCCTCCGTCGTCGGCACCTGCACGGCGAACGTCTCCCGCTTGAAGCGCTCCTCGGCCCACGCCGCCGCGGCCCGCTCCTGTGAGATCAGCCCCAGCGAGTCGACGTTCTCGCGAGTCAGCCCCCGGTGACGAGCGATCCGCTCGGCCGCCTCGAACTGGTTCGGCAGGTCGACGTTCCACTCGTCCGGGGTCGGCTTCCCCGGGCCGTGCTTGGAGGCGGCCCCGAGCGGCACTCGGGACATGACCTCGACGCCACAGCTGATCCCGACGTCGATGACGCCCGCCGCGACCATGTTGGCGACCATGTGGGAGGCCTGCTGCGAGGATCCGCACTGCGCGTTCACGGTCGTCGCCGCCGTCTCGTACGGCAGGCCCATCGCGAGCCACGCCGTACGGGCGGGGTTGCCGGACTGCTCGCCGGCGTGGGTGACCGCTCCGCCGACGACCTGCTCGACGCAGTCCGCGTGGATACCCGTACGGCCGAGGAGTTCTCGGTAGGTCTCGCCCAGCAGGTAGGCGGGGTGGAGGTTGGCGAGCGCGCCGCCGCGCCTGCCGATGGGGGTGCGGACGGCTTCTACGATCACGGGTTCCGCGGCCATGGGGAGTTCCTCTCCTCGGGTCACCCGCGCGGCGCGGGCGTCCCGGCCCACCCGCCACGCTGAACTAGTACGCGTTCTAGTTCTGTCTGCAGTCTGCTGACCCCGCGTCCGTCACCGCAAGGGTCGTGCAGCTCCCGAAGTCGCGATCTGCACGACTTCCGCACGCAATTCGGGTCGTCGCGCCTCTTGCCACTTGTAGAACCCGTTACTACCTTCACGGCAATTCCCGGTACCTGATGGACCGTCAGAACCCGACCGTCGCACGACCTGGAGTTGCCGATGCCCTGTCCAGCGCTGCCCGACGGGTTCGATCTCACCGATCCCGACCTGCTGCACCACCGCGTGCCCTTCCCGGAGTTCGCCGAGCTGCGTCGGACCGAACCGGTCCACTGGATCGCCCAGCCGCCCAATCTCGCCGGCTTCCGGGACGAGGGCTACTGGGCCGTCACCCGGCACGCCGACGTCAAGTACGTATCCACGCACCCCGAGTTGTTCTCCTCCGCCCTCAACACCGCGATCATCCGCTTCAACGAGCACATGGAGCGCGACGCGATCGACGCCCAGCGGCTGATCCTGCTGAACATGGACCCGCCCGAGCACACCCGGGTCCGCCAGATCGTCCAGCGCGGCTTCACCCCGCGCGCCATCCGCGCGCTGGAGGAGAACCTGCGCGGCCGCGCGGGCCGGATCGTGGAGACCGCGCTCTCGAACGCGGGCCCCGGCGGTTCCTTCGACTTCGTGACCGAGGTCGCCTGCGAACTGCCCCTCCAGGCGATAGCCGAGCTGATCGGCATCCCGCAGGAGGACCGGGCCAAGATCTTCGACTGGTCCAACAAGATGATCGCGTACGACGACCCGGAGTACGCGATCACCGAGGAGGTCGGCCAGGAGTCGGCCACGGAGATCCTCGCCTACGCGATGAACATGTCCGCCGACCGCAAGCAGTGCCCGGCCAAGGACATCGTGACCACGCTGGTCGCCGCCGAGGACGAGGGCAACCTCGGCTCGGACGAGTTCGGCTTCTTCGTACTCATGCTGGCCGTCGCGGGCAACGAGACGACCCGCAACGCCATCACCCACGGCATGCACGCCTTCCTCACCCACGCCGACCAGTGGGACCTCTACAAGCGGGAGCGCCCGGCGACCGCCGCCGAGGAGATCGTCCGCTGGGCCACACCGGTCGTCTCCTTCCAGCGCACGGCGACCCAGGACACCGAACTGGGCGGCAAGCAGATCAGGAAGGGCGACCGCGTCGGCATCTTCTACTCGTCCGCCAACAACGACCCGGCCGTCTTCGACTCACCGGAGGTCTTCGACATCACCCGCGACCCGAACCCGCACCTCGGCTTCGGGGGCGGCGGCCCGCACTTCTGCCTCGGCAAGTCGCTGGCCACGCTGGAGATCGACCTGATCTTCAACGCGGTCGCCGACGCCATGCCCGACCTCCGACTGGTCGGCGACCCTCGCCGGCTCCGCTCGGCCTGGATCAACGGCGTCAAGGAACTGCAGGTCAGCGCCGGTTGAGCCGCCGGTGACCCGCTACGCGGGAGGCAGGGGCATCCCCCCTACGCCCCGCCCCTGCCTCCCCCGGGCCCCAAAGGGCTGCCCCACACCCCAAAACAGGTGAACGTTTCCGGTCCGTTACGCGTCTTCACGGATGGCACAGCCAATTCACACCTTCGAAGACTTCGAACGGAAAAGCCGAGCCGTGGTCCCAGCCGAACTCTCCCTCGTCCGGCCGGAGGGCGCGGCCGCCTCCCGGAAGCGGGACCTCCGCCCGGTTTGGAGGCGGATCCGCGTTCCCCTCCTCGCCACCCTGCCGACCGTGCCGCTGTACGTGGTGTGGTGGCTGTTCCTGGCCACCGGCGGCGGTGATCTCGCGGCGCAGGAGGCCTGGGCCGACTTCGCGTCCCGGCACGGCGGTTCGGCGTACAGCCTGTTCTGGTACGGCGGGATGCACACCGCCAACTACAGCCTGATCTCGCCCTACTTGATGGCCGCCTTCGGCGTGCGGACCGTCACCGTCGCGTCGGGGTTCCTCGCCGCCTGGCTGGCCTCGGTCCTCATCGTCCGTACGGGGATCCGCCGGCCGCTCGGCCCGGCGCTGCTCGCGTCGCTCGCGCTGTGGTGCAACGTCGCGTCGGGGCGGACGACCTTCGCCCTCGGGGTCGCGCTCGGGCTGGCGGCCTGTGTGCTGCTGACCCGGGAGCGCCGCCTGCCGCTCGCGGTGGCGTACGCGGCGCTGGCGGCCATGGCGAGCCCGGTGGCCGGACTGTTCCTGGTCGTGGCGGGTGCCGGCTACGCGCTCGGGCGGGACCGGGTGCGGGCCGCGGCGCTGATCGTCCCGCCGGTCGTGGTGGTGGGCACGACCACCCTGCTGTTCCCGTTCACCGGCGAGCAGTTGATGCCGGCGGCCCGGATCTGGCCGCCCGTCGTGATCGGCCTCGTCGTACTGACCCTCGCACCGCGCGGCTGGCGGGTCCTGCGCTGGGGCGCCGTCGTGTACGCGGCCGGGACGGTCCTCACGTATCTGGTCCCCTCGCCGGTCGGCACGAACGTGGAACGGCTCGCGGAACTGTTCGCGCCCGCCGCCCTGTTGGCCGCGCTGCTGGCGGTGCCGGCCACCTCGGCACCGGCCGGGGTGCCCCGCAGACGCACCAAACAGAAACGGGTAGCGCTCGCCATGGCCCTCGTCTTCTCCGTGGGCTGGGTGGGCAAGAAGACCGTCGACGATCTGCAGGTGTCGACGGCGGTACCGGCCTGGGCCCACGACACCACCAGCGTCGTAGAGGCCCTGGACCGGCTCGGCGCCGACCGTACGCGCGTCGAGGTGGTCCCGGCCCGCAACCACCGCGAGGCCACCGCGCTTGCCCCGCACGTGAATCTGGCGCGCGGCTGGAACCGGCAGCTGGACATGGAGCGGGGCCGGCTCTTCTACGACGGGACGTTCTCGGAGACGACGTACCGCGCCTGGCTGGACCGGTGGGCGGTCGGCTTCGTAGTGCTGCCCTCGGGTAAGCCGGACGGCTTCGCGGAGGACGAGGCGCGCCTGGTCGCGCGGGGCACCGAGTGGCTGGAGCCGGTGTGGCGGGACGTGAACTGGCGGGTCTACCGCGTGCGCGGGGCGGTGCCGCTGGTGTCGAAGCCCGCCACCGTCGTGCGGGCCGACAGCGCCCAGGTCCTCGTGCACGTCCCGCGAGCCGGCTCGGTGACCGTGCGCGTCGCCTTCTCGCCCTGGCTGTACGCCGAGGGCGGCTGCCTGGAGAAGGCGGGCGAGTTCACGCGTCTGACGGTGACCGAGCCGGGCGAGTACCGGATCAGTTCGGGGTACGGCCCTTCGCCGGGACCGGCTCCGCGATGCTGACCTCCTCGGTCCCCGCCCCCTCCGCCGCCGGTTTTGCGAGCGTTCGCGGGCGCGGTCCCTGGAGGAGGTAGGTCAGCGCGAAGCCCGCGCCGACGACGGCCGCGCCGCCCACCGCGTCCAGGACCCAGTGGTTGGCGGTCGCCACGATCGCGGAGACCGTGAACAGCGGGTGCAGCAGGCCGAGGGCCTTCATCCACCACTTGGGGGCGAGGATCGCGATGACGAGCCCGCACCACAGCGACCAGCCGAAGTGCAGCGAGGGCATCGCCGCGTACTGGTTGGTGAGCGCGGTCAGCGTCCCGTAGTCCGGCTGGGAGAAGTCCTGCACACCGTGCACGGTGTCGATGAAGCCGAGGCCGGGCATCAGCCGCGGCGGGGCCAGCGGGTAGAGCCAGAAGCCGACGAGCGCGAACAGCGTGGCGAAGCCGAGCGCCGCGCGGGCCCAGCGGTACTCGGCGGGACGGCGGACGTAGAGGACGCCGAGGACGCTCAGCGGCACCACGAAGTGGAACGACGTGTAGTAGAAGTCGAAGAAGCTCTGCAGCCAGGGGACGTCCACCACCGCGTGGTTGACCCAGCGCTCGACGTCGATCTGCAGGAACTTCTCGATCGCGTGGATCTGCTCGCCGTGCTCCTCGGCGGTGGCCCGGCCCCCCGTGTTGGTGCCGCCGGTCGCCGCGAGCCTGACCTGCTGGTACGCGGAGTAGCCGACGCGGATCAGCAGCAGTTCGAGCAGCAGGTTCGGGCGGGTGAGGACCCGGCGCAGGAACGGCAGCAGGGGTACGTGCTTCCATCGGGTGGGCACCGGTCTCGCGTACTCGGTCGGGATGGGCGACCGGTAGTACTCCGACGTACGGGACAGAAACGGAACCGCGGTGGCGGCGGCGAGGGCGGCGAGCAGGACTACGTTGTCACGCAGCGGATAGAGGGCCGGCATGTTCGGCAGCATCATCTTCGCCGGGAGCGTCATCACCAGGATGACGGCGACGGGCCATACGTACCGGTCGCCGGCCTTCTTGCCGACCCGGCCGACCAGCGCGAGCAGCACCCACAGCAGCTGGTGCTGCCAGGTCGTGGGCGACACGGCGACGGCGACACAGCCGGTGACCGCGACCGCGAGCAGCAACTGCCCGTCCCGGGCGTACCGCACGGCGCGGCGCAGGCCCAGGACGGCGACGGCCGCGCCCAGCGCCAGGAACAGCCCGATCTCCAGCGGCCCTTCGAGGCCGAGCCGCAGCAGTGCGCCGTGCAGCGACTGGTTGGCGAGGTCGTCGGCGGGCCGCCCGAGCCCGACTCCGGCCAGGTGGTGGACCCAGTACGTGTACGAGTCGTGCGGCATCGCCGCCCAGGCGAGCGCGGTGCCCGCGGCGAAGGTGATCCCGGTGGAGGCGGCGGCCCGGCGACGGCCGGTGAACCACAGGAGCGGCGCGAAGAGGAGCACGGTCGGCTGGAGGGCCGCCGCGAGCCCGATCAGCACCCCGCTCGCCCGTTCCCCGCGCACGGCGAAGCAGCCGAGGAGCACGAGGAGAACGGGAATGATGCTGGTCTGGCCGAGGTACAGCGTGTTGCGCACGGGCAGCGACAGCATCAGCAGGCTGATCGCGACCGGCGCGGCGAGTAGTGCCGTACGGCGGCTCACTGGCTGTGGCAGGGCGCGGGCGGCGACCAGGCCGAGGGCCGCGACCAGCAGCAGGGTGCCGAAGGTCCAGCCCCAGCCGAGGGCCTGTTCGGCCGAACGGGTGAGGGGCTTGAGGACGAGCCCGGCGAACGGAGTGCCCGTGAACTGGGTCGAGTCGTACAGCGAACCCTTCACATGGAGCACGCCGTTGGGGCCGACCCAGGTCTCCAGGTCCGTCAGGCGTTCGCCCTTCGGCGTGCTCAGGACGACGGCGACCTGCCGTACGGCCAGGACCGCGGCGATCAGCCAGAGGCCCGCGCGGACCAGTCCCAGCCGTGCCTTCGCCGCTCCGGGCGCCGCCGCCCCGAAGGCATCCCCTGGTCGCCCACCGTGCTCAACATTCGCCACGCGCCGTCGGCCCTCCCGCCCCGTTCGTCCCCGGTGTCCCATGGGTCTGGGTGCGTCTGTTTCCTGTTCGAATCCTAAGAGGCTCGCACTCCCCCCGCCGTGAGACGCAGGCAACCCCCTCTTCACCTGACGTCCTTCAGTCTTTTGTCCGGATGGAGGTGTTGTACGGCCGGTGTGGCTCCCTCGCAAGTCGCCGCGAGACCTCCGCGAGTCGCCGCGAGGGGAATACAACCACCCAACCTGCCGGTAACCGGCTATATTCGGCGACAGAACTAGTTAGCGCACCTAACTAGACAGACGAAAGGTATACCCGTATGACCGAGCCGCAGCACTGGCACGACGTGGACGACTACTTCACCGGCCTCCTCGCCCCGCCGGACGACGCCCTGACCGACGCTCTGAAGGACAGCGACGCCGCCGGACTGCCCCACATCAACGTCGCCCCGCCGCAGGGCAAGCTGCTGCATCTCCTCGCCGTGATCCAGGGCGCGACCCGCATCCTGGAGATCGGCACGCTCGGCGGCTACAGCACCATCTGGCTGGCCCGCGCCCTTCCGCAGGACGGCCGGCTGATCACGCTGGAGTACAGCGAACAACACGCCGAGGTGGCCCGCCGCAACCTCGCCCGGGCCGGCCTGGACAAGATCACCGAGGTCCGGGTGGGCCCGGCACTCGACTCCCTGGCGAAACTGGCCGACGAGGGCGACGGGGACACGGCCCCCTTCGACCTGGTCTTCATCGACGCGGACAAGGTCAACAACCCGCGCTATGTGGAGTGGGCCGTCAAGCTCACCCGGCCCGGCAGCCTGATCATCCTCGACAACGTCGTCCGCGGCGGCGCCGTCACCGACCCCACCAGCGACGACCCGAGCGTACGGGGTACCCGCGAGGCCCTCGACCTGTTCGCCACCCACCCGAAACTGACCGCCACGGCGATCCAGACAGTGGGCTCGAAGGGCTACGACGGCTTCGCGCTGGCGCGCGTACTGCCGTAGCCCCTCCGGGGCCGCCCCCTGTCCCATCCCTGACCGCTGCGAGTCGCTGACCGCTGCGAGCTCTCGCCCTTCGAGGGTCAGGCCTCGTGGTAGAAGCCCACGTTGACGCTGCGGGGCCCCGTGCGGTCGTAGATGATCAGTTCACCGGAACCGCCGAGGGGCAGCTTGGCCGTCCCGCCGTACGGCAGGATCTGCGGGGCGGCCCCGCCGACCAGGGTGAACCGCACCTCGGACGAGGGGTCGTCGTGCGAGCCCCGGAGCCAGGTCACCTGCCAGCTCCCCTCGGGCCCGCACAGGAACTCCAGGTGCACCCGCGAGACGAACAGCCAGTCGTCGGGCGTCGCGAGGCGGCACACGCCCCGGTCCCGCCCCACCCGCAGCACGGCACCCGGCTCGCTCGGCGCGTCGGCCATCTGCATACCGGCCGTCGCGCCGGCTTCCGTACCGGACACCGTGGCCATGGTGAGTTCGAGCACGTGTGCTCCTTCGTTCCCGCGCGTTCCCGCGTTCCAATTGTCCCGCGCCAGGACGCGGTTGACGCCCCGGCGAGGTGTCGCCGCCGAATGATAATTCGCCCGGCCCCGGACCGTCCGGTGCAGTCCCACACCGCTCGGGGCGGTCGCACATCGCTCGGCACGGTTCGCACACCTTCCGGCACAATGGACGCATGACCGAGCGCAAGCCTCCTGGTGTCAGCTTCGAGTCCTGGGTCGACAAGCAGATCCGCGATGCGGAGGCCCGTGGGGAGTTCGCCGATCTCCCCGGCATGGGCAAGCCGCTGACGAGCGGTCCCGACACGTCGTACGACGAACTGTGGTGGATCAAGCAGAAGATGATCCGCGAGGGCCTGACCGTACTGCCGCCGACGCTGGCCCTCCGCAAGGAAGCCGAGGACGCCCTTGAGGCGGCCGCGAAGGCCCCGTCGGAGTCGGCGGTACGGCGGATCATCACGGAGATCAACAAGAAGATCCGCGAGATGATGTTCAAGCCGCCGCCCGGCCCGCCGCTGGGCCTCAAGCCGTACGACGTCGAGGAGATCGTCCGCGAGTGGCACGCGGGTCGGCCCGGCTGAGCCCGTCCGCGTCCTCGTCGAGACCGCGCCGCCCTCTTGGGGCACGGGTGAGGCCCTGCCCCGACACATGGCCCGGGGCAGGGCCTCGCTGCGCAAGTCGCCTATGGCGTACGGGAGTTCGTGGGAGGGGGAGGGGGACGGTGGTTCGCTGAGGCTTGTGGGTTCAGAGCCGCAGGAGCCGTTCCGCCAGTTCCCGGTAGTCCCGTAGGGCCAGGCGGAGTTGTTCGGTGTCGGCCTTGTCCTCGCCGGTGGTCTGCCAGGACGTACGGAGTGTGCGGCGGCGCTCGGTCACGGCGTCGGTGAACCGTGCCGCGACCTCTTGGAGGATCTTGTCGGCCTCCTCCACCGAGCCGCGCGGGCCGTCTATGAAGCCGGCCACCGCGTGTTGCAGCTGGCGGCTCCACTTGTCGCCCGCGTCGGGGGACATCAGGCGTCCGCCGGCGCGTCCGGCGCCTCCGGCGGTTCCGGGGGGCGACTTGGCCTGGGTGGCGGCCGGGTTGCCTGGGACAGGGGTGCCTTCAGGAGCCCTTGGACTTCCCTCCGTGGTCTTGTGCAGGTCGTCTTGGGCTGAGCGCGCAGTTCCCCGCGCCCCTGATGGGGCGGGTGTGGCTGAGCCGGTGTCGGAGGCGGGGGCCCTGCCCGGAGCGGGGATCCGTTCGGGGGCCTCGGCCTGGTCGACGGCCTCCCTGGCCTCCCTCCGGTCCGCGGCCTCGGTTCGGTCGGGTGTCCCGGTACGACCGGGAGCCTCGGTCCGGTCGGATGCCTCGGTCCGGCCAAATATCCCGGTCCGGCCGGCAGCCTCGGTTCGGTCGGGTGTCTCGGCACGGTCGGGTGTCTCGGCACGGTCGGGTGTCTCGGCCCGGTCGGGTGTCTCGGCCCTCCCGGCACCCTCGGCCCTCCCGGCACCCTCGGCCCGCCCGGCAGGCTCGGCCCGCCCGGCGCCCTCGGCCCGGCCGGCAGACTCGGCCCGGCCCGCAGACTCGGCCCGGCCCGCAGGCTCGGTCCGGCCCGCAGCCGCGATCCGGCCAAATATCCCGGTCCGGCCGGCAGCCTCGGTCCGGTCCGGTGTCTCGGCCCGCCCGGCACCCTCGGCCCTCCCGGCACCCTCGGCCCGGCCCGCAGGCTCGGTCCGGCCCGCAGCCGCGATCCGGCCGAGTATCCCGGTCCGGCCGGCATGCTCGGCCCTGTCGGGTGCTCCGGTCCCGTCAGGTGCCTCGGTCCGGTCGGCAGACGTCGGCCTGTCGGGAGACATCCGCCGGTCTGCGGACGTCGGCCGGTCTGCGGACGCCGGTCGGTCCGCGGACGTCGGACTGTCCGCGGACGCCGGACTGTCCGCGGAGGTCGGTCGCTCGGCGGACGTCGGACTGTCGTTGCGCCGTTCCGGCGGGGGCGGGGGTGCGGCCGTGGTGTTGTCGTCCGGCATGGCTCTCAACTCCCCTTCACATGGCGCCTGTTGAGTGCCCACGGCGCGTGCAGGCGGCCGCGGGAGCTGTCCGTGTCGGTGTCCGTTCGGGTGGCCGCAGGGGCTTCCTCGGTCTTCCCCCGGGGCTCGGTTTTCCCCCGGGGCTCGGTCTTGCCCGGGGACAGCGCCTTCCCCTCCCCGCGGGCCGGGGCCGTCAGGTCCTGGAAGAGCGCGCGGGCCTCGACCAGGGCCTCGCGCAGTTCCTCCGTACCGGCCGCGGGGCCCGCGCCGGAGCCGGCCGTGGGTGCGTGCGCGGCCCGGTGGACGCGCCGGTAGCCGTGGACGTGGTGCGCGTGGTGCACGGAGAGCGCGTCGAGCTGCTCGTCGTAACGGCCGCCGTCCGGGAACCCGCGGGCGCCGGCCACCTCGGCGATCAGCCGGTCCGCCTCGACGACGGCGTCGCGCGGCGAATCGACGAACTGCTCCTGGACCGCGGTCCAGCGGACCATGTACCGCTCCCGCGCCGCGGGCTCCAGCGGCTGCTCGCGCAGCGATCCGTGCCGCTTCACCCGCTCTTCGAGCTCGTGCTCGGCGGCCTTGGAGTCGCCGTCGTGCCGGGCGACGGCCCGGTCGTACTCGGGCCCGAAGCGCCGCTTCAGACCTCGCCCGCCGCCCGCCCCGCGGGCCGCCACGGACCGGGCGACCACGGCGGCCACGAGAGCCACCGCGACCACGATCAGAAGGATGATCACGCCTGTGGACATGGAATGCCTTCCGGGTTCTGGGCCCAGTGGGCCGCTTCCCCAGCCGGGTTGCCCGGACGACGCTCCCCAAACTGCGCTCGTGACTTCCGTGCGGCAGCGTGTCGAATACGGCGGCCCTCGTTCGACGCATGGGTGAGAGCACGAGTGAGGGGCGGCACAGGGGCGCCTCCTGATACCGAGGAGAACATCATGAGCAAGGTCGTCGCACGGATCGGAATGTCGCTCGACGGATACATCACCGGCCCCGACGCGGGGGCCGAGCACCCGCTCGGCATCGGCGGCGAACGTCTGCACCGCTGGGTGTACGGACTGCGCGCGTTCCGCGAGATGCAGGGGCAGAAGGGCGGGACGGAGGGCCGGGACAACGACGTCGTGGCCGAGTGGGTCGCCCGGTCGGGCGCGGTGGTCATGGGCCACGGCATGTTCGTCAGCGGCGAGGTGCCCTGGGGCGACGAGCCGCCCTTCCACATGCCGGTGTACGTCGTCACCCACCACCCCCGCGAGACCGTGGTGAAGGAGGGCGGCACGAGCTACACCTTCGTCACCGAGGGCCCCGAGCACGCGCTCGCCCTGGCCCGTGAGGCGGCGGGCGAGAAGGACGTCTCCCTGGCGGGCGGCGCGAACCTGGTCCAGCAGTTCATCCGCGCCGGCCTCCTCGACGAACTCCTCCTCCACGTCGTCCCGGTCCTCGGCTGCGCCGGCACCCGGCTCTTCGACGACCTGGGCACGGACCAGATCGAGTGGGAGAAGGCCTCGGTCGTCGACTCCCCCGAGGTCACCCACATCCACCTGCGGGCCCTGAAGCGGGCCACCGGCTGAAGCGGGCGACCGGCTGAGCCGACGGTAATTCGCTTGCGGACGGCGTACGGGTCCTCGTGACAATGCCCGCCATGAAGACACGTACGCCCGGTGCGCCGGGGCCCTGGACCGTCGCCCCCGAGCCCTTCGACTCACCGGCCGCGGTCGCCCTCTGGCGGGCGTACTACACGGAGGTCAGCGACCGCTGGTACCGGCTGCACCGCGGGCACGACACCGACCCCGCCGAGCTGGAGCGCGAGATCGCCGCCGAGAGCGGGGCCGAATTCGCCCCGCCGGGTGGGGTGTTGCTGATCGCGCGGCACGAGGGCGAGGCGGCGGGCATGGCGGGCGTACGGCTCCGGGACGCGACGACGGGCGAACTCAAGCGTGTCTTCGTACGCGACGAGCTGCGGGGCAGGGGCGGCGGTGCCGTTCTTCTCGGGGCGGCCGAGGCGGCGGCCCGTGCGCTCGGGGCCGGGCGGCTGGTCCTCGACACCCGGGGCGACCTGGTGGAGGCGCGGGCGCTGTACGCCCGGCACGGCTACGCGGAGACCGAGGCGTACAACGACCACGCGTACGCCGAGCACTGGTTCGCCAAGCAACTCACCGTCTGAGGGGCTCGGTTCACTTCGTGAGCCACGCCCGGCCGGCCGGCTTCGGGACGGTTCCGTTGTGGGGGCGTTCCTCGTTGGAGCCGCACATCTCGGCGTTCAGCTCCTCCACGAGCCGGACCAGGTCGGTGGGCCTGTCCGGGCCCCACCAGTCGCCCAGGAGTTCGGCGAGGGACTCCTCGCGGGCCTTGGACAGCTTCTCGGCGGCCTCGCGGCCCCGGTCGGTCAGGACGAGGTCGATGCCCTCCCGTACGGCGAGCTGCCGCTCCTCGACCTGGCGGGCGGCCGCGATGACGACGTGCAGGGGCACCGCGCTGCGCTCGGCGAGGACGGCGGGCTCGGCCCAGCCGTAGCGCCTGATCCGCAACAGGAGCCAGCTCGTGGCGGGCAGCAGGTCGTACCCGGCGCGGGCGGTGATCTTCTGGTAGATCTCGCGCCGCCCCTCGCGGGTGCCGAGCACGGACAGCGCGCGGCACACCTCGTCGTACGAGGAGCGCTCCACGGGGTTGCTGGCCAGCGTCTGGGTGGCGTCGGGCGCCGTCACCGAGGCCCGCAGCCTGTCCTCGCGCAGGAACCAGGCGAGCGCGAAGCCGGCGAGGGCGACCGGGGCCGCGTACAGGAAGACGTCCGTGATGGACGTGGAGTACGCCTCCACGACGGGTGGCCGGAGTGTGACCGGGAGGTCGGCGATGATCTTCGGGTCGGACTTCAGCGCGTCCACGCCGAGGCTCGGCGGGAGGTCCTGCCCGCGGAGCGCGGAGGTCAGTTCGCTGCCCAGCCGGCTCGCGAAGACCGTGCCGAAGATCGCGACGCCGAACGAGGCGCCGATGGACCGGAAGAAGGTGGCGCCGGAGGTGGCGACGCCGAGATCCCCGTACGAGACGGAGTTCTGCACGATCAGCACGAGGACCTGCATGACCAGGCCGAGTCCCAGGCCGAACACGAGGAGGTACGAGCTCATCTCGGCCGCGGAGCTGTTCTCGTCGAGCTGGTGCAGGAGCAGCAGACCGAGCGCGGTGACACCCGTACCGGCGATGGGGAACACCTTCCAGCGGCCCGTGCGGCTGACGATCTGCCCGGAGACGGTCGAGGAGACGAGCAGTCCGGCCACCATCGGCAGCATGTGCACGCCCGACATGGTGGGCGAGACGCCCTGGACGACCTGGAGGAACGTCGGGAGGTACGTCATCGCGCCGAACATCGCGAAGCCGACGATGAAGCTGATCACGGCGGCGAGGGTGAAGGTGCGGATCCGGAAGAGCTTCAGGGGCAGTACGGGTTCGGCGGCCCGTCGCTCGACGGCCACGAACGCCACGGCGAGGACGGCACCCAGCACCGCGAGGCCGATGATCTGCGGCGAGCCCCAGCCCCAGGTGCTGCCGCCGAGCGAGGCGACGAGGACCAGGCAGGTGGCGACGGCCGCGATCAGGAACGTACCGAGGTAGTCGATCGTGTGCTTCTGGGCGCGGACCGGGATGCGCAGGACGGTCGCGATGACGGCGAGCGCGACGATGCCGACGGGGAGGTTGATGTAGAAGACCCAGCGCCAGCTCAGGTACTGGGTGAACAGCCCGCCCAGCAGCGGGCCGAGCACGCTGCTCGCGCCGAAGACCGCCCCGAACAGGCCCTGGTACTTGCCCCGTTCGCGGGGCGAGACGATGTCACCGACGATGGCCATCGACAGCACGATGAGCCCGCCGCCGCCGAGGCCCTGGAGGGCGCGGAAGGCGATCAGCTGGGGCATGTTCTGCGCCATCCCGCAGAGCGCGGAGCCGATCAGGAAGATCACGATGGCGGTCTGGAACAGTTTCTTGCGTCCGTACTGGTCACCGAGCTTGCCCCAGAGCGGGGTGGCGGCCGTGGAGGCGAGCAGATACGCGGTGACGACCCACGACAGGTGATCGAGGCCACCCAGGTCGCTGACGATGGTCGGCAGTGCGGTCGAGACGATCGTCTGGTCGAGGGCCGCGAGGAGCAGCCCGAGCAGCAGGGCCCCGATCGAGACGAGGACGCCGCCCTTCGGATGCTCCTGACCGGCGGTGGCACCGCGCGAATGGTCCCGGGTGGGGCGGGCCGCCTTCGGTGCGTTCATGCCGTTCATGCCGTTCATGCCGTTCATGCCGTTCATGCCGTTCATGCCATTCACGCTGTTCGTGTCGTTCGCACCGTGCGCGTCCTCGGCCATGAAGACCTCCCGGCCACGAGAGTCCCGTTTCCTCTTCCATCCTGGTCGGTGTGACCGGTTATGGCCTGTTGAATCCGCTACGGAGTCCGGGATTCCGGGGGTAACCGGGAGATTGTGTGGAGGGGGTCTGCATAATCGCTGGAGTTCGTACGGGGAGGAACCCACACGTGAACGACCGGAACGGTCACATATGCCCGGAATGCGGGGCGCCCTGGGGGTCGGAGGGCTCCCCCACGTGCGACTGCGCCCGCCGGGCGGCGGACGCCCTTCTGGAGACCCGCTCCGCGGAGACCGCGGCGGCAGAGGACTTCGACCCGCTGCGCATCCGCCCGTACGTGGACCTGGACCCGGCGACACCGGGGTCGACGCCGCCGACCGACGCCGTTCCTGCGACTGACGGCACCGACAAGGGGCACACGCAGGGGTACGAGCACGAGTACGGGTACGCCCACGGCGCGCCGTCCGAGCCGCCGCCCACGAGCGCGCCGCACGAGACGCACGCACCGCACGAGGCACACGAGGCACACGAGGCACACGAGAGGGAGCCTGCCGACGCCGCCGCCACCGCCCAGCTGCCCCGCGCGACGGCACTCCCCCGCTCCACCGCCCCTGGCACGAGCCTCTTCGAGGAGGCCCACCAGCTGGCCCCCGCCGCGGAACCCGCATCGGAGAGCACCGGCCGACGCCGCCGCTTCGCCCTCGTCGGCGCCGGCGCCACCGCGGCGGTGGTCGCGGCGGCCGGGTTCGCGAGCGGACTGTTCTCGTACGACACGCCGTCGAGGGAGAGCGCGGCCCCGGACGACATACGCGCGAGCGTGCCGGACGCGACCCTGGACGAGCCGTCACCGTCGGTCTCCGAGTCGCCCAGCCCGTCGCCGTCGTCCTCACCGACGGAGTCGAGCAGCGCGAGCGCCACACCGTCACCGACGAGGTCGACGGCGTCAGCCGCCCCGCCCCGCCCAACCGCCACGACCCGCGCCCCCTCCTCGACGGCCGCCCCCACCCCCACGACCACCCAGCCCTCCACCCCACCGGAGAAGGTCGAACCGGTAACCCTCCGCCGCGGCGACGAGGGCCCCGAGGTGACCGAACTCCAGCAACGCCTCCAACAGGTGGCCCTCTTCACGGGCAACCCCGACGGCGACTACGACAACAAAACCGAAAACGCCGTCCGCAACTACCAACTAACCCGAGGCATCGACAACGAAGACACAGGCACCTACGACAAAGAAACCCGCACCCGCCTGGAATCAGAAACAACGGAACCGTAGGCCGGGGCCCAGCCCCCGGGCCTTGAGCCTTGACCGGGCTGAGCCTTGAACCTTGAAGGCACCAGGCCTTGCTTGCCACTCGAACGGGCCGGGCTCTACGTTCCGGGCGGCGGGGGCGGGCCTCGGCCGGCTGGCTCCAGGCGGCGGGCTCCGGGCTCCGGGCTCCGGGCTCCGGGCTCCGGGCTCCGGGCTCCGGGCAGCGAAGGCACCGGACGCCGTCCTTTCAAACGGCCGCCCCCCGGGCTTCCATCAGCGACCGGACAGCCCCTTCAAACAGCCGAACCCCGGGCTTTTAGGGGCGCGGGGAACTGCGCGACAAGCCCCCACCCAGCCGCACAAACGTCACCCCTCAGCCCCCTCAAGGGGCGCGGGGAACTGCGCGAGCACCCCCCACCGGCCCGCACCCAACACCAAACCCCAGCCCACCCCTCCCCAGGGGCGCGGGGAACTGCGCAACAACCCCAGCCCAACACAACCCACACCCGACAACCCACGGCCCACAACTCCGACCCCAGGGTCACCCCACCCGCAGCCGAACCACCCCACCCCCCACCCCCTCGACAGCCACCTGTCGAAGATCCCGCACCACAACATCCGCCCCATGAAACCCGGCCCGCGGCCCAACCCCGACCACCCGCATCCCCGCGGAGCGCCCCGCCGCGATCCCCGCCCCCGAGTCCTCGAACACCACACACTCCTCAGGCGCGACCCCCAACTCCGCCGCCCCCTTCAAGAACCCCTCAGGATCCGGCTTGCTCGCCCCCACGGACTCGGCCGTGACCCGAACCTCCGGCAGCGAAAGCCCCGCCGCCCCCATCCGCGCGGTGGACAACGCCACATCCGCGGACGTGACGAGCGCATGCGCCACCACCCCCCGCAACGAGGCAAGAAACTCCGCGGCCCCCGGAACCGCGACAACCCCGTCCATGTCCGCCGTCTCCTCGGCGAGCATCCGGGCGTTGTCGGCGTAGTTCTGCTCCATCGGCCGGCCGGGCAGCAGCACGGCCATCGACGCGTACCCCTGCCGCCCGTGGACGACCTTCATGACCTCGTCCCCGTCGAGCCCGTGCCGGTCGGCCCAGCGGCGCCACACACGCTCGACGACGGCGTCCGAGTTCACGAGGGTGCCGTCCATGTCCAGCAGCAGGGCACGGGCGGTCAGCACGGTTGACGCCGTCATCGGCATGCTCCAAAGCGTGGAAGAGGGTCCCGAGCGGGCCATTCCGTGGCCCCCGGGGGGGGACAAGGCGGCCCCGCCCGCCGGTCAGGGAGTGCGGACGGGAGCCACTTTGTTTCTCCACGGTACAAAACAAGGACCCGATCCCGCTACCACCCCAGAGACCCCATTCCACACGAACCCACGACAAGAGGGCCGACCGAAACCCGAAAGTCCCGCCCGGCCCCTTGTTGTGTCATGCCCACGTCATTAACTTCTCACCTGACGCACATCTCCCGGAAACCGGCCCCCGCGAGCATTCAGTCACTCGCAGGTCAACTTCCCCCCACCCCAAGGGAGTTCGCATGCCGAAGATCTACGCGCGTCGACGGCTGAGTCTAGTGGCCGCCTTCGCCGGATTGATAGCCATGGTCGGGCTTTTCAACGGCCCGACCGCCTCCGCCGCACTGCCCACCCCGGTCAGCGCCGCCACCGCCCGCACCTACCTCGCCTCGCTCACCGTGGCGACCGAGGACCGCACCGGCTACGACCGCGATCTCTTCAACCACTGGATCACCATCAGTGGCACGTGCAACACCCGTGAGACGGTCCTGAAGCGCGACGGCACGAACGTCGTCACCAGCTCCGCCTGCGCGGCCACCAGCGGCAGCTGGTACTCCGTCTACGACGGCGCGACCTGGACCGCCGCCTCCGACCTCGACATCGACCACCTCGTCCCGCTGGCCGAGGCCTGGGACTCCGGCGCCGACAGCTGGTCCGCGTCCACCCGCCAGGCCTTCGCCAACGACCTCACCCGCCCGCAGCTCATCGCCGTCACGGACAACGTGAACCAGTCGAAGAGCGACCAGGACCCGGCCGAGTGGATGCCGTCCCGCACCGCCTACGCCTGCACCTACGTACGCGCCTGGGTCCAGGTGAAGTACTACTACGACCTGTCCGTCGACTCGGCGGAGAAGAGCAAGCTCAGCTCGGTCCTCAGCGGCTGCTGATCACCAACCGATCCACAGCCGATCCACGGACGACCGGCAGCAGAACCCAGCAGACTGCCGGCCGATCGGCACCTGATCAACTGCACCATGCACGGAACCTCCCCGCTCACCTCCGTCGTTCCGTACCGTACGGGGCGACGGAGGAGAGTGATCGCGTGGCGGGACTGCGCCTGGGTCCACTGCTGAGGTACGTCGACGGCTCGTCCGCGACCATCTGGGTCGAGGCGAGCCGCCCGTGCACCGCCGAGGTGCGCTGCCCGGACGGCGCGGGCGGTGAGTCCCGCACCTTCCAGATCGCGGGCCACCACTACGCCCTGATCCCGGTCACCGGACTGACCCCGGGCACGACATCCTCGTACGAGGTACTGCTCGACGGGGTACAGGTCTGGCCGCTCCCCGACTCCCGCTTCCCGCCCTCGGCCATCCACACCCCGGTGGACGACCACGACACCGTACGGGTCTCCTTCGGCTCCTGCCGCTGGGCCGCCCCGGCCGCCGGCGAGGAGGACCCGGGAGGCCCGGACGCCCTGGACACCCTCGCGGCCCGCATCGCCGCGGACCCGGAGAGCGAACGCCCGGACGTCCTGCTGCTGTTGGGCGACCAGGTGTACGCGGACGAGGTCTCGAACGCCACCCGCCGCTGGCTGGACGCCCGCCGCGGGCTGAACGAACCGCCGGGCGCCGAGGTCGCGGACTACGAGGAGTACACGCACCTCTACTACGAATCGTGGCTCGACCCCGAGATCCGCTGGCTGCTCTCCACCGTGCCCAGCTGCATGATCTTCGACGACCACGACGTCATCGACGACTGGAACACCAGCGAGGCCTGGGTCGCCGACATGCGGGCCACACCCTGGTGGCGCGAGCGGATCCTGAGCGGCCTGATGTCGTACTGGGTCCACCAGCACCTCGGCAACCTCCCGCCCGAACGCCTCGCCGAGGACCCCCTGTACGCGGAGGTCCGCGCCACCCCCGACGGCACGGACGCCCTGCGCACCTTCGCCGCGCGGGCCGACACCGACCCGGCCTCGGTCCGCTGGAGCTACCGCCGCGACTTCGGCCGCACCCGGCTCCTGATGGTCGACTCCCGCGCGGCCCGCGTCCTGGACGAGAAGAACCGCTCGATGCTCGACCCGGCCCAGGAAGCGTGGCTGCGCGAGCAGGTGCTGGAGGAGCCGGGTTCGTACGACCATCTCCTCATCGGCACCTCCCTGCCCTGGCTGCTCCCCAACCTCGTGCACGACGCGGAGGGCTGGAACGCCGCGCTGTGCCGGGGCGAACGGGGTGAGCGCTGGGCCCGGTTCGGGGAGAACCTGCGGCGGGCGGCCGACCTGGAGCACTGGGCGGCGTTCCCGTCGTCGTTCGACTCGCTGGCGGACCTGATCGCCGAGGCCGGCTCGGGACCGCAGGCACCGGCGACGGTGTGCGTGCTCTCCGGGGACGTGCACCACGCGTACATCGCCGAGCCGGTCTGGCGGGAGGGCCTGCCCGGACCCGACGCCCGGGTGCTTCAGCTGACCTGCTCCCCCGTGCACAACTCCATCCCGCTCTCGATAAGAATCGGCTTCCGTTTCGGCTGGAGCGGGGTCGGTCGCGCGATCGGCAGGCGGTTCGCCCGGCACGGCAGACTCGAGCGTCCACCCGTCGACTGGCGGAAAACCGGCGGCCCCTGGTTCGGCAACCAGCTCATGACACTGACCCTGCGCGGCCGTTCGGCACGCCTGCGGCTCGACCAGGCGCGGCCGGAACGGGGCGGCGCGGCCCGGCTGCGGACCATCGTCGAATCCGAACTCAGCTGACACACGGACACGGAGAGTCACAACTCCCCCACGCGCAAGCGCTCTTCACGCGACCGTGGCGGGGAGGCTCACGACGACCGTCCATCGACCATCGGCCACGTCCCGCAATTCCCCGATTGCATACGTTTCTTGCGCACGTTGCCCACGTTGCCCAAGTGCTGTCGCGTTGCCCGTGATGCACACGCTTGGTGCCCGTGGTGCTCGTGACGCATCCCACAACCGGCCCGGTTGATCCGTTCCAGGGCTCGGCTCCCGTGGCACGCGACGGCATGATGATGCGGACCGTCCGCTTCCGGCGGACGGTGTGCTCTGCCCAGCGCCCCAGCGCCCCACCCTGTCCGGGAGTCACACCTTTGTCTGCAGCGACCGCGGAGCCGACGGACCCGGCACGGACCACGGACCCGGCGGAGGCCACAGAATCGGCGGAGAGCCCGGAACCGGCGGAGACCGCGAAATCCGGGAGAGGGCGGGCCGCGTCCGCCGTGTCCGTCGCGCTCGTCGGCGCGGGCCCCCGCGGCACCAGCGTCCTGGAACGCCTCTGCGCCTCCGCGCCCGAGCTTCTCGCGCCCGGCACGCGTCTGACGGTCCATGTCGTCGACCCGTCGCCGCCGGGCCCCGGCCGGGTCTGGCGCACCGCCCAGCCGGCCGAGCTGCTGATGAACACCGTGGCCTCGCAGGTCACTCTCTTCACCGACGAGAGCGTGGACTGCTCGGGCCCGATACGCCCCGGCCCGAGCCTGCACACCTGGGCCGACGGCGAGCTGGGCCCGGACGACTATCCGACCCGCGCCCAGTACGGGCAGTACCTGGAGTGGGTGTTCGGCGAGGTGGTCCGCGGGGCACCGCCCGCACTCCGGGTCCTGACGCACCGGGCGCGCGCGACCCGCCTCGACGAGACGGCCGACGGCCACCAGATCCTCGTACTCGACAACGGCCGCTCCATCCCCGACCTGTCCGCCGTGGTCCTGGCCCAGGGCCATCTGCCGGCCGTGGCCGACCGGGCACAGCAGCGCCTGGCCGCGTACGCCGACCACCACGGCCTGCGTCATGTCCCGCCCGCCAACCCGGCGGACCTCGACCTGTCCGCCGTCGCCCCCGGCGAGACCGTCCTCCTGCGCGGTCTGGGCCTCAACTTCTTCGACCACATGGCGCTGTTGACGACGGCCCGCGGCGGCCGTTTCCGGAGCACGCCGGCCGGCCTGCGCTACCTCCCCTCGGGCCGTGAGCCGCACCTGCGGGCCGGCTCCCGCCGCGGCATCCCGTACCAGGCCCGCGGCGACAACGCGAAGGGCCCGTACGGGCGTCACGTACCCCTCGTCCTCACCCCGGACGTCATCTCCCGCTTCCGTAAACGCGCGGACTCGGGCGAGGCGCCGGACTTCCTCACGGAGATATGGCCGTTGGTGGCGAAGGAGGTCGAAACCGTCTACTACGAGGGGTTGTTGGAGCCCGACGCCCCTCTCATACGTGGCTTCCGTGAGCGCTTCCTCGCGGTCCCCCACCGTGACCCCCAAGAGGCCCTGGTCCTGGGCGAGTTCGGGATCGCGGAGGCCGACCGCTGGTCCTGGGACCGGATTTCACGGCCGTACGGCGGTCGGGTCTTCGCCGGTCCCGGCGACTTCCGGGAGTGGCTGCTGGACCACCTCCGCGAGGACGCCGCGCAGGCCGCGCTCGGCAACGTCGACGGTCCTCTCAAGGCGGCTCTCGACGTACTGCGCGACCTGCGCAACGAGTTGCGGCAGATCGTCGACCACGGCGGGCTCGGCGGAACCTCGCGCCGGGAGCACCTGGACCGCTGGTACACACCGCTCAACGCGTTCCTGTCGATCGGCCCGCCCCGGCGCCGCATAGAGGAGATGACCGCGCTGATCGAGGCGGGCGTCCTGGAGGTGCTCGGCCCGCGGCTGGAGGTGCGGGCCGAGGACGGGGCCTGGGTGGCACACTCCCCCGACGTGCCCGGCTCGACCGTGACGGCGACGACGCTCGTCGAGGCACGGCTGCCCGAGCCGGACCTCCGGCGGACGGCCGACGAACTCCTCGCCCGGCTCCTGAAGACGGGCCAGTGCCGCCCGCACACGGTGGACGGTTACGAAACCGGAGGGCTGGACGTAACACAGCGCCCCTACCGTCTGATCGACCGTCAGGGACGCGCGCACGCAAGGCGGTTCGCGATCGGAGTGCCTACGGAGGGTGTGCACTGGGTGACCGCCGCCGGGGCCCGGCCCGGTGTGGACTCGGTCACGCTGTCGGACGCCGACGCGGTGGCGCGGGCGGTTCTGCGGACGGCCGCGGGCCAGGCGGGACAAGGCCGCGAGGCGGATCCGGAACCCACAGCACACCCACAAGCATGGCCAAAAGTTGAACTTGCAAGCATTGATTAGGCCGACCTAACGTGGAGCACTCACTCGGTTCCGTCCCCCACTCCGGCCCCGTTCCGGGACCGGATTCAGACCGAAGGAGTTCCCCCACATGACCGGACGCCTCAACAGCGCCCAGCCGTACGCCATCGGCCTGTTCCGCATAGTCATCGGCCTGCTCTTCGCCTGCCACGGCGCTGTCTCGCTCCTCGGCGTACTCGGCGGCCTGGACGGCAAGGGCTCCACCGTCGAGACCGGCGCCTGGCCCAACTGGTACGCGGCCGTCATCGAGCTCGTCGGCGGCACCCTGGTCCTGCTCGGCCTCGGCACCCGTATCGCGGCGTTCATCGCGTCGGGCGCGATGGCCTACGCGTACTTCAAGGTCCACCAGCCCGAGCACCTCTGGCCGATCAGGAACAACGGCGAGGGCGCGGCCATGTACTCCTGGTCGATGCTCCTGCTGGTCTTCACCGGCTCGGGCGCGTTCGGCCTGGACCGACTGTTCAAGGGCCGCTCGTCCTCATCCGCGTCCTCGGACGGGAAGCGCTCCTCGGAGCCCGTCACGGCCTGACGGCAATGCCCGCCCCTGCCTCTTGGGGGGCGGGCGTTCCCGGCCGCGCCCCAAAGGGGCGCGGGGAACCGCGCGACCAGCCACAACGCACGCGCAGGCGACTCACTGACCCCCGGCGGAGCGCTCACGCCCAGCCGAACGGCACCGTGAAGCAGGCCAACCGCACGCCCGCGCCGCCCTGTTCACCGTGCAGCACAACGGACGCGGCCTCCCCGAACCGGAAGTTCCAGTCGTGCCGCGCACTCGCCGCACCCGCCCCACGCGAGTCGGCCGTGAAGTCGAGCCAGACCTCGTTGTCGGGGTTCACACTGGCGGGGTCCGTGGACGGCCGGTGCTGGTAGTGCCCACCCGCGGCGGCCGGATCGGCGCCGCACGGCTTCCGGTGCACATGCACGCCGTACTCGTGCCCCGCCTTCAGCCCGGTCACCCGCAACTTCACCGTCGTGGCGCCGCGCTCCGCACTGCGCTGACTCACCTCGATCCACGAGCCGGCGGGCACGAGCCTCATGTCGTACGTGACGGCCGCCGACGGGACGAAGGCGCCGGGCGGGGCGAAACGGGCGTCCGTCCGCATCGAGTAGCCGTGCTTGCCGCCGGTGCCGCCCGTACCGCCGCCAGTACCGCCGCCCGGCTGGACCGTGCCGCCGTCGGCGTTCGCACCGTGGGCACCGCCCGCGCCGGTCGCGAGCGCGGCCGACGCCATGGCCACGACGAGAAGACCGACCGCTCCCGTTCTTCCTGCCCGACGCATTCGCCCTGTTCGCTCTGTTCGCTCTGTCCGGCCTGTCCCACCCGGGTGAAGCTGCGGGTGGCCGGTCCGACCTGTCCGACGTGCTCGTACTGCCGCTATTCCTGACACCATCGCCGGTTCCGCTCCTCACACCGTTGGTCGCCCCTTTCCGTTGGTACGGGACACGGCGCCGGTCCGCCCGCCGGGAAGCGGCAGCCGGGTGAACATGTTGTGGCGAACACACGTGCCCCCTGTGGACCTCCAGTCGGACCCGAGGCGTACGCTGTATGGCTGTCACAGGCCGCTCCTGCCGCTCCCCCGCGACATCGCGGCAATCACGGCACGGTTCGGGCCTACGGGGGAGACACAGGGGAGTTCGGGTGCTTGAGAGTGTGGGGTCGCTGTCCGGCAGCCCTTGGATCTACAGCCAATGGATCTATGCCGTGGTGGCTGTGTCGGTCCTGTTCGACGTCTTTCTGCCGGTACTGCCGAGCGGCGTCCTCGTCATCACGGCGGCGACGGCGGCCGCGGCCGGTACCGGCGCGGCGGCCGTGCACGTGCCGGACATCCCGACCGCGCATGTGCCGGACCTCCTCGCGCTGACCCTCTGCGCCGCGACCGCCTCGGTCCTCGGTGACCTGGTCGCGTACCGGCTGGCCTGGCGCGGCGGGGAGCGCCTGGACCGCGCGATCGCCCGCTCCCGCCGTCTGAGGGGCGCGCAGGAACGTCTCGGCGCGGCGCTCGCGCGTGGCGGTGGCGCCCTGGTCGTCCTGGCCCGCTTCGCGCCCGCCGGCCGCTCGGTCGTCTCGCTCGGCGCGGGCGCCGCGCACCGCCGCGTCCGCGAATTCCTGCCGTGGTCGATCCTCGCGGGGCTCGCCTGGGCCGCGTACAGCGTCGGCCTCGGCTACTTCGGCGGCCAGTGGCTGGGCGCGACCTGGCTCGCCACCGGCGTTTCGCTGGTGGCGCTGTTCGGGGCGGGCGCGGGGGCGGCGTTCCTGATGCGACGACCGTCAGCGGTAGCTGTTGCCGTTCCGGTATCCGTATCCGTGCCCGTGTCGGTACCGGTGTCGGTACCCGTGTCGGTACCGGTGCAGGTTGACGTGCAGATGCCCGAGGCGGGCCCGGGCGCCTGAGGCGGGCGTGGCGTGAGCCTGCACGGCGTGAGCCTGGGTGGCCTGGGCGTACGCGTCCTCAGGCGGGCGCGCCAGTGACTGGCCGCACCGGCTGGCCGCACCGCTGGCCGCCCGCACCAGCGGCTGAGCGCACCAGCGGCCAGGTACGCCAGTAGCTGCGCGCGCCTCGGAGCGGGTTCGGCGGGCGCTGGTCAGCGGGTCGGTCGGTCGGCGGGTCAGCCGACCTGGCGGCTGTCGGCACGGCGGCTGTCGGCCTGGCGGCTGGTGGCGGCCGTCTGCCCTCGTATCTCCAGGCCGTCCAGCAGCTCGGCCGTGGCCTCGGCGATCGCGTCGACCGCGCGGTCGAAGACCTCGCGGTTGTGCGCGGCCGGGGCGCGGAAGCCGGAGACCTTGCGGACGTACTGGAGCGCGGCGGCGCGGATGTCCTCGTCCGTGGCCTCTTCGGGCAGGACGGGCGGTCGGAGAGTCTTGATGCTGCGGCACATACGTCCAGTCTCGCGCGCGGCACTGACATCGCGCCCGGGAACGGCGGCGCCTCCACCGATCGCCGACGCTTCCCGCCGAATCGCGGCGAAAACGGCCATGGGCGCCGGACCCCGCACCGAACCCCGCGCCGGGCCTCCCCGCCATCAGGCCTGCCCGTCGGACCTCTCGGGGCCCCTCAGCCTTCGCCGAGGTCCACCCGCCAGTCGTTCGACGTGATCCAGTGGCCTTTCGGGTACTCGAACTCGGCCGTACCGAGCAGTTCGAATCCGGCGTTGCGGCAGACCGCGTTCGACGCGTGGTGATCCACGCTCGGAAACGCGTGCAGGTACCGGTGCTCTCCGGCCGCCCTCGCCTCCTCAACGACCGCGCGGGCCGCCGCCGCAGCAAAACCGCGCCCCTGGAACTCGGGCAGGACCCCCCACCCGGTCTCCCACACCGTCCCGCCCCGCCACTCCCGCTCCCAGAAGCCGATCGAGCCCACGGTGTCGCCGGTGCCGGCCGACGTGACCCGGTACATGCACCCCGGCCCCAGACCGACGTAACGCCGGTGCCGGTCGACGAGCTTCTCCTCGGTCTCCGGACCGCCCAAGTGCTCTGTCATCTCAGGGCTGTTGGCCCTCTGGAGAAGCCAGAAGTCGCCTTCCGCCCACGCGTGCAGCCTCACCTGCGATGTCTCTGCGCTGTCCATGGTGGCCACCCTAGGACGGGGGTCGGACAACGCCAGGGGCCCGACAGGGCACCGCGGCCGTGGCGTGGGCCGCCGCCGCGACACATTCGTGTGAAGTCCCCCAAGGAACTCGCATCCCAAATTCGAACAGGCGTAGCATTGTGGCGTGGCTACGACCTACGACTTCCCGAGTGACCTCCTGGCCGGTCAGGAGGAGCTGCATCAGGTCCGGGCCGAGCTTCTGGCCCTCCTGAAGCGGCTCCCCTGGTCGGTCGAGCCCCTGGACGGCTTCAGCGACGACCACGGCTGGCGCAAGGTGGAGCGCCCCGCCTCCCCCGGCTGGACGGCCGACGAACAGGCCGAGGTGGAGAAACTCCGCGAGCGCGAGCGCGAACTCACGGTCTTCGTGACCTGCCACCGTTTCTGGGCGGAGGTCGCGGCCGCGGAGAAGGTGGACGCCCGGATGTCGCTCAAGCACGCACGGGAGACGGAGACACACGTACGGGAGGCAGAGACGGAGGGCCGCTCCGCCCCCTGAGACGCGCGACCGGCCCTACCGTCCAGGTCCTACCATCCAAGCCCTACCGTCTGGGCCCTACCGCTCAGGCCCGCAACGGATTCGTGCGCGTGGCCGCCAACAGGTACCAAGCGGTGGCCCCCACGTGCCGATACGGGTAGTAGCCGAAGCCGAACCCGGTGTCGAGCGGGCTGCTCGCCGAGACGACACCGGAACGTTCGGGAAGCGCACGACCGCCCACGGTCTGCCCAGCCCCGAGCAGATCCTGGGCCCGCTCAATACTGGCGACCAGCCGACGGGCACGCGTCTCATCACCGGCCCTGCCCCGGTCCCTGCCCCGTTCCCGCAGAGCCAGCGCGAGATGAGCGGTCCCCTCGAACCACACCCCGTTGCGGTCGGGCTTGGGCTGGAACTCGGCGATCGGGGCATCCTCGTTCGCCACCAGACTGGCGGAGCTGAAGGTGACCCCTTCGTACGTCCGCCCCGCGGGCACCGTACTGTTCCGCCGCTCGGCGTGATCGACCACGGCCAGCTGGACCGCAGCCCAATCCAAGGACCGGGAGTACGAGCGGGAGCCGAGGGCGAGATGGGTCCAGGTCTGGGTGTCCTCGGGGATCGGGGACTTGTTGACCGTCACACCGTCATTGGTGCCGGTGTAGAAGAAGCCCCCGGCCGGCTCCCACATCTTCTCGACGAAGGCCTCGGCCCGCGCACGCCGCCCCCGCCACACCCGGTCACCGGTGAGCAGAGCGAGCCGACCGAACAGGCAGACCAGATCGGTGTTGTGCTCGGTGGAGGTGAAGGGCAGCTTCTCGTTCGCCCCGTTGACCCCGAACTTGTAACCCCCGAGGGGTTCGTCGGTACGCCCGACCCGCTCGATCCACGCACCGATCCGCACAGCCCCCTCAAGAAAACGACGGGCCCCGGTCCGCCGAGCGAGGGCGCTCAACGCGATCCCGGCCCAGGCCATGTCACCCACGGCCGTCCCCGTGAACCCGAACTGCGTACCCACATTGGCAGTGCCGTCGGCCCGCACGAACCCGTCCGGCTGCAGCGACCCGTCGAAGAAGGTGTACGGCCCGACGTTGTAGGCCTGCCGCAACCTGCCGTCGTCGTACACCGGGTCATGTTCCTGGGCGTAAAGCAACGCGTCCCCGAGCACCACGGCTCTGCCCAGCCCACCGGCGGTACGGCCTGCCAACTGCGCCAGAACCGCCAAAGCGTTGTCATACGTGAACGCCGTACTGAAGAGCCCCGCCTGATCGCTGTAACTCTGCGCCAGCCGAACACTCCCATGCTCCGGATAGCCATCCATGGCAGCACCCAAAAACCCAAGCCCACGCCGCCGAGCGGACCCCACGCCACCCCCAGCGGCATGCGCCGCCCCGGCCCCACCCGCACCGAACACCGCAGCACCGACACCGAGTCCAACACCAAGCACCGAACGACGACCAACCACCGGACCTTGCCTGCCGACCATGACTCTCCCTGGGACATACGGACCGAATGCGCGGGCAAAACCACGGGCGAACGCACGGCAAGCCCCCACCTTGAGAGCGCTCTCAAGAGCGCGCGCTCATTGTGCTGGCGCACGAGGACGGGGTCAACGCCCGCGCCACACGAGCCTGTTGGAACGGACGCACAGCGGGAACGCCGCGAGGCCTGAATTGCCACCGCCAGTGCTGCGAACGCGCAGGTTCGCTCGCCGGGTTGGCGGTCGTGGCGGTTGGATGTGCGGTGATGTCTGTTCCGACCGTTGGAGGCGCGGTGGCTGAGCCTGTCCGTGTGCGCGGACTGACCGACCAGGAGGGGCACCGGCTGCAGCAGATCGTGCGCCGGGGCAGCACGAGTTCGGTGCGACATCGGCGGGCGACGATGCTGCTGGCCTCGGCCGGCGGGAACCCGGTGCCGGTGATCGCCCAGCTGGTGCAGGCCGACGAAGACACCGTCCGGGATGTGATCCACCGCGTCAACGAGGTCGGCCTGGCCTGCCTCGCCTCTCGGTGGGCGGGAGGCATTCCCCGCCAACTCAGCCCTGGCGACGAGGACTTCGTCATCCAGACGGCCACCACCCGCCCCACCAGGCTCGGCCAGCCCTTCACCCGCTGGTCACTGCGCAAACTCGTCGCCTACCTGCGAAAAGTCCACGGCCGGATCATCCGCAACTGCCGCGAGGCGTTACGCGGCCTGCTCGCCCGCCGCGGTGTCACCTTCCAGCGCACCAAGACGTGGAAGGAATCACCCGGCCCGGACCGCGACGCCAAACTCGACCGCATCGAGCACGTCCTGGACCGCTTCCCGGACCGCGTCTTCGCCTTCGACGAGTTCGGACCGCTCGGCATCCGCCCCACCGCGGGCTCGGGCCGGGCCGAACAACGACGTCCCGACCGGCTGCCCGCCACCTAGCACCGCGCCCACGGAGTCCGATACTTCCACGGCTGCCACTCCGTCGGTGACGACCGCCTGCGGGGCGTCAACCGCCGCAAGAAGGGCGCCGGGAACACGCCGGCCGCGCTGAAGCCGATCCGCGCCGACCGGCCCGACGGCGCCCCGATCTACGTGATCACGGACAACCTGACCACCCACAAGGGCACCGACATCCGCCGCTGGGCGAAGAAGCACAAGGTCGCGTCGTGCTTCACCCCGACCCACGCCTCGTGGGCGAACCCGATCGAGGCGCACTTCGGACCGCTGAGACAGTTCACCATCGCCAACTCCCACCACCCCAACCACACCGTCCAGACCCGCGCCCTCCACGCGTACCTGCGCTGGCGCAACGCCAACGCCCGCCACCGCGACGTCCTGGCCGCCGAACGCAAAAAACGCGCCCGCACCCGAAGCGGGAAAGGCATCCGCTGGGGCGGACGCCCACTCACGACCGCGGCCCGACCAAAACACTCCGGGCCGTCACACCACCAGCGCCGCGTGCAGTGCATGGAATGCTTCACGAAGTTCCGACGTGGCGATCGGATCGATCTCCATCTGCAAGTGACAGACGGTGTCGTCGCCGTTGGGGGTCAGGCGCACGAAGAAGGCGAAACCGTCCCCGCCTGGCTCCGCGTTCAACGTCAGCGGATTGTTACGGCCCGGAGTCACCGCCGCCGAAAAGCGGACACCCGACGGAGTATGCAGGTGAGAGAGCATCCGCGCTGCGAAGTCCATAGCCTCCGCAGCGCTGAGATCTGCGGTGAAGTCAGCCGTCAGGCAGGAGCTCCAGTCTGCGGTGACCTGCCAACTGTCCCCACCGGTCCGAGCCAGTTCCAGCCACACATCATCGCTGCCGAGGCGTATCCGCGGCTGTTCCATCGTCGCCCTCCGACATCCATGCCTGGGCTCAAGATCCTATGGGGCGGAACTCCGTCGTCGGAAGTCGCCGCACGTCATCCGCCCTCCTCGCAACCCGGCGAACCCTCCCGGTCAGAGCACTAGCCGCCCACTACATGGTGCGCACGCCGACGCTGCGGAGTGCTCTCGCAGTGCTTCAAAGGGAAGGCCTCGTCGAAAAGATCCACGGCAAGGGGAACTTCGTTCGCCCACCTCGCCGCAAAATCACGTACGCCGGCGGACGGGGCACGCTGGACACCCGGGCCGCGTCTGAGGCACATCTCCGCGTCACCGTCCGCACCACCAAGATCCGAACGCGCGGGCGTCTGACGACTCTGCTGAAAGCGCCGACCAGCAGTCCACTGACCGAGTTTCTCTGCCTCAGCCGTGAGCGGGAGTCGCCGCACAGCCTGGCCCGTATCTACGTCCCTCGCGACCTGGTGCCGGCCGCCGTGCTCGGCGAGTTGCCTACGTGCGAGGAGGCCGCGGCGAGACAAACACGGTCGCGCTTTCAGCTTGGGAAGCTGCGGGCCCCTGCGGCCCGTCGACGTGCTGACCTGGGCGAAGTACAGGGTCGCGGTCTACTCGTGCTCCACCGCTTTCACCGTGGTTCCCCGCTGGTCCCCGCTCGATCTGGTGCGGTTGTGGTGCGGGCTCCCGTGGAGGCTGCGCTCAACCATCCCCTCGGCGCACGGAGCCGCGGCCCCAACGTACGACGGAACTCCGGCCGTAGACGAGGATGCGGCTATGGGATCAATGCAACCGGATATGACCTGGCCGTTCCCCACCGGTGCCTTCCCCTCGGAGTTGCTGGCGATCGTCCAACGCACAGTTGCCGAGGGTGATTTCCCAGCTCTGATGGTGATCCATGACGATGAGGATGACTGGCTCCTATGCGACAGCATCCACGATCCGAATGCCGACGGCGCCTCGATCGTGACGCACATTGACCACGTCCTTGCCCAAGACTCGTCAATCGCAGACCTGGCCAGCATGCCGCTGGGACACATCGCAGAACGGTCGAATAGTCAGACACCGTGGGAGATCAGGCCATGGACGTACCCGAGCGACGAGGAAACCTGACCTGCCTACCAACACGCTTTCCAACTGTGTTGGTGGTCATGGCCGACTCGGCCAAGGCCGTTCACCTGCGTTCATGGGCGGCCGACCGTGTGCTCCGCCCCGGTCTCCGGTCCCGCCTGAACGGTCGTGGACGGTGCTGAATGAGACGGGGACTGGGCCGGGCTCGATGGCATCATCGCTGCTGGAGGGGGTTTCATGGCTCTGGGTCCGTCGGGGGTGGCGACGGATCGTTGTGGACGGCACGGTCTACCGCTGGCGGCTGCGTGGGAGCGACGTACTTCCAGGGCCTGTCCTAGTCGCCGTGCATGTTCGCGGTTGACCATACGGACGCCCCGGGCATGACGCTCGTGGTCACCACCGACCTGCCCCATCCGAGCAACTGGATCGGCCGCGAGGCAGAGCCCGTACTACCGTCCGCTGTTGCTGCGTCCGCTCGGCTCGCCTTGCGCGAGGTTGGGCTTCGACGGCTCCCGGCTCCGCCTTCCGCCTCGACCGGTCTGCCGGCTTCACACCCTCATCCTGAAGGTGCTGGACAGGATCGGATCAAAAATTCTTGAGAAGGAGGCTGACCAGGAAGGGAGCGGATCAGCCTGGTTAGTCGGGTGCAGGCGTCCGCAGCGCGGTCCGACCCAGTAAGTAGCTTCGGAGCCCGTGAGGTTGAGACGATCGAGGCATCAACGGAGGCCGATATATGGCCCCAAGTCCCTGTGCCCATAGCACAGTTGAACCGTTGGTCCTTGACCTCACATATGGAGCCGCATCATGTCCAGTTCTACTTCGCATACTGGAGCATTCGCGACATTCACCTTCTGTTTCACCGGCTACACCGATGGGCGGTGGGTTACAACGCCAGTGGTGGTTGTGGTCGTAGTACTCGTGCTAGTGCTGGCTGCTCACGCTGGGCTTGAAGGTGTGGACCCCGGCGCCCTCGCAGTACTGGCCGCGGCCATGGCCGAGTTGCTGGTCGGTCTTCGCTCTGGTGATAGCGGGGCAGACCAGGGCCTGTAACCGTGGGCCGGCCCGTCCTGAACATCGACGCCAGTGCGGGGCCCCGGCTCCGGGAGCTAGTGGAATACCTGCGTGAGCTCAAGGCGACCAGCTGCGTCACTTACCGTGAGATGGCGAGGCGTACAGGGCTCAAGCCGTACTACTGCGGGGCGTCGACGCTTAGTCAAGCAGTTTCCGGTGCTCGGCTTCCCCGGCTTCAGGCTGTGGAAGCCTACGCTCGTACAGCCGGTGACCCCGCCGACCAAAACGCACGTCAGCGTCGTGTCCGACGCGCCCGACAGCTCTGGAAGGCTGCGGCCATCGAGCAGGCGCGTCCACTTCGGACTGGCCATGGACGCCGCCTCCGTCAGATCCGTACGACGGAAGCTCTTGGTGAGGGCCTAGCGCGGCTTCGCGCGCGGGCAGGCCAGCCTTCTCTGCGTGAGATCGAACGAGCGACCGCTGCTCACGGCCACCGAGTGCCACGATCGACGTGCCAGTTGATCTTGGGTGGCCGGGTCTTGCCCACCTCGGAACAGCTAAGGGCTCTCCTGATCGCCCTCGATGTCACCGAAGCTGCCTCCTCGGGCTGGCGTCTCGCGTTGCACCGCCTTGTGGTCAGAAGATCCCCCGAGCTGGTTTGGTCTGGTGGGTGTGTGTGCCCAGAGGGCGATCCTGCCGTGATGGCGTTCCTTGAACGTCGCGATCGGGACGAAAGAATCAAGCGAAGGACCGGGCAGCTACGCCAGGACGAGGACTACGACGAGTGGTTGGAGTCGCGTGTCGCCAGGGCCTTCTACCGGCGTCGATGGGACTACCTGGACGAGGACGAGCTGGCAGAGTTTGAATGGGGCGGATGACACGACGGGAGCCCGTCGGCGAGTAGTGACAGCCTGTGGTGAGCAGGCCGGTTTCCCAACTCAGGCCCCAAACTAGCCCCGGGAGCCACGCAGGCGCTCGCCAGATCGAGCGGATCAGGTCCCTGACCCGGTACTTCACTGGCAGGGTTGGCGGAATTTGGGCCCAGGGCCAGTTCGTCCCGAAGCAACCGAGGCTCGTTCGGGCGAGGGCGGATGCCTGCCCACGCCGTTGACCAGAGCGAGCCGTGATGGCTGACCGTGAACTCTCACCTTGGGAAGCTGGGGCACTTTGAGGCCTGTTGGCGCGGTGAGCTGAGCAAATGTCCGGCCCACGCCCTCGTTGGACTCGATCTCCTTCACCGTGACTCCCCGCGGCTCCCCGCCCGATCTGGTGCGCTCGTGGTGCGAGTTGCTGCGCTCGGAGCCAATCCGGCGACGCAAGCCCCCTGGTGCGTCAAGGCGCCCCTATCAAATCCGCGCACGCGGGCGCAAGGTGGCCTGAGGAAGCTCATCGCGAGTATCGAGCGCCACACCGACCGCGTAGAGACGTCAGGGGGTTGCGCATGCTAAGTGTGCGTCTGATTTACCCGGGTGGGCTCGATGACACCTTCGAGATGAAGGCCGCCCCCCGAGTTGGAGACGGCGTTTGGACTCAAGGTGGCGCAGGTGGCCACAACCGATGGAAGGTATCTGAGGTCGATTGGTTCCCCCAAGGCGCAACCGACGTCGTTCTCTACGTGGCCTCGGCACGAGAGCCAAGCGCTGACAGCAAGTAGGAGCCACGCCAGCCGCTCGTGCTCTGGTCGGACTCGAAGGTGCCCGCTTTCCAACTGTGGTGGTGTGGAGTTGGGGTGCGCGGGGGCGTTCGCTTGGGTTCATGGGCGGTTGTTCTGTGAGGACCACCCTGGTTCTGGTCCCGTCTGAACGGCCGTGAACGGGGCTGAACGAGACGGAAACTGAGACAGCCGCGCGTACTGCCTACGGGCAGCGTGAGCGAACGCCGGACATGGATAGGTCGACTGCCACATCACGGTGCCGTCGGAGTCCGGACAGTCAGGGCTGACGGCGATGTCGGAGAACTCGTAGATGGTCACCTTGATCGCGTCATCCGTGGTGCGGAGCAGGACATGCATCGTCGGGGACGCACAGCATGCCGTGAGCCGGTACTACTCTGGATCGCCCGGGAATGGATGGATTCCGCGGTCCCTTACCGCCTTGAGTGCCGGGTGCTGCGCGTGGTCAGGACCTGACCGCGAACACCATGCCGATGTCGCCGGCCCGCTGCACCGAGTCCTGCTCGGTATTGACCGTGAAGCCGTGTGTGAGGAGGACCTCGCAGACCGTGTCGCGGTTCCGCTGCCAGCCCTCCACCTCGACGACGGCCTGGCGGACCAGCGGCCAATGCCGTTCCTCGATGCCTCTGAGTACCTCGAGTTCGGCGCCTTCCACATCGACCTTGAGCAGGTCGATGTGGTCGATGCCCTGCTCGTCGAGCACCGATGACAGGGGCCTGACCTTCACCCGGTGTGTCTCAAGCCGCCGCAGCACCCGCAGCTTGCGGCTGATGAGAAGAGTGAGGACGGGGGCGGGTACGCGGCGCATGACCGGTCCCAGACCGCCCTGGCGGATCATTTCGACGACGCTGGCGGTGACCCGGCGCCGCTCATCCTCGATGTTCCCCTGGTCCCGCGAGGAGGACGAGAAGATCGTGGCGGCCGGAATGTAGCTGAAATCGAGTTCGTCGTCACGGGACGCCAGGCCGTAAGGGAGCGCGGTCAGACGTCCGTTGAAGAACTCGCGAGCATTGCGTTCGAGTGTCGCGTGGAGTGGCGGCATCGGCTCGAAGGCGTAGATCCGCACGTCCCCGTCCAGCCGTTCATAGACGGCGGCCGAGAACACACCGATGTTGGCGCCCACGTCGAGTACCGTCGCGCCCGGCGTGCACTCGATACCGTGGGTGAAGTAGCCGTCCACCTCCTCACGCAGGAAGGACGCCTCCCAACGATTTATGCTGTGCAGTTCAATTGCCCTCATGGTCATGACAAAGTCATGTATCAGGGTTGGAGTCAACAATCCAGCCCGCACCCTTCGCTTCGGCCACGTTCCGGATCCACAGGGTGCGACATCGGCCCATTCTCATAACGGCGGCGAAGGTGCTGGTGAGCGAGGTTACTGCCAGTGAGGATGGTCGTGCTCGCGCGTCACTGTCTGCGGTCGCCCGCTGACGTTGATGTCAGTAGCGGATGTCAGCTGCACAGGGATACAGCACTCGCCGTCGTAGCTTCTTCCATGCGAGCCGAGCTGACCATCAGCGCCCCGCCAGCACCGGCGGTCAGGTCAGGAAGGTGAAGCGACTGCCGCACGATCCTTCTGGCACGCAAGTGGTGCAGCACCGAAAGACCGCCGAGAAAGATCAAGGCCCAGGTCCCCGGATTCACACCGGTCGACCTGGGCCTCGTTCATGTCCTGGGCCTGGTGGGCACGGACGGTTTCGAACCGCCGACATCCGCCTTGTAAGGGCGCACCGCGGCCGGGCGGGAAGCCCGTGGAGCCGAAGCCCGGCGCCGGCCGCCCTGTGGTCGACCTGTCGCTGCTGCTCGCCGCGGCGAAGGCCGATCCGCCGAAGAAGGGCACACCAGTCTCGTACGCGGGCGTGAAGGTCGTCGAGGACGCCCTCGTGAAGGAGGGCCTCCTCGCGAAGTCCCTCGCCGACGGCCACTTCGGCACCGCGCCCCAGGCCGCCTATGGCCTGTGGCAGATGCGCTGTGGCTGGCGCGGCAAGGACGCCGACGGGCTGCCCGACAAGGCCTCACTCACCAAGCTCGGCAAGCGCCGCGGCTTCGACGTAAAGGACTGACCCATGAGCACCTTTCCTTCGACCGAGACCGTGGTGAAGACCGCGGGCACCTACAGCCGAGACCTCCTGGAGCGCGTCCTCACGACGTTCCTCCAGGCGGGCATCGCGGGCATCGTCGTCACACAGCCGCTCGACGGCTCGATGTGGTACGCCGCAGGGGCCGGCGGAGTCGGCGCGGTCCTCGCCCTGGCCAAGGGCCTCGTCGCGCGGTGGCGGGACGTGACGAACTCGGCGTCGCTGGCCAAGGGAGTTTGATGGGGACGCCGGACCCCGACGTCTACACCAGCTCTGCGCAGATGTATCAGGAGATGAGGTCCCTGCACGACGCCGTGACACGGGTCGATTCGAAGCTGGAGGCCCTGACGGGCCAGGCCGTGCAGCTCAACGACCACGAGAACCGCCTCCGGGCTTTGGAGAGTTCTCCGAAGACGACCGACATTGAGCCTCGTGTCTCCACGCTGGAGCGTGCTCGGTGGCCGTTGCCGACGGTTGCCGCTCTGACCGGCGTGGCTGGTACGGGCATTGCGTTGTTCGGGCTGTTGGCCCGCTGAGTCGGTTGTGCCCCCTCTCGGCCCTTCGGGGTCGGGAGGGGGCCTTTCGTCATGCCCAATTGCGCGCAATCATCAATCACGCGCCCGTCTTGGCAATCGGCGGCAATCCTCCAGCGAAGTCGCTCGACACGTCGCATCCTGGATCTCCAACCACCTTAGATGGAGGGCACTGTGACGCTCAGGTTCCTTGGAACGACCAGCGAGGAAGGCGACTGCCCCACCCTGTACGAGGTCGAAGGCACCGACGAGATCCTTGTCCAGGGCGAGCGCGAAACCGACCCCCAGCACCTCGTCCAGCTGCGGGACGTCAAGGAGTCGGAGACCTTCGTCCGCGTGCCGCGGTAGCCTGCTCAGCCGCTACGCCCCGGCAGAGCAGGCCTCCCAGCTTCAACCGTTCTCCTCGATCTCTCACCTGTTCCGAGAGTTCCGCCACACGGCCTGGCGGTTGGAGACCCGCAGCGACTACGCGTCCGACCGCAGTAGCGCCAACTGGCCGCGGTTCGAGAACGGGGAATCGTTCAGCTTCAACCCTGACAGCCCGTGGCATGTCAACGTCCGCGCACAGACAGAAGCGGGCAGGCGGTTCGAGCGCGTCCGGATCGTCGACGAGCCGCCGACCGACGGGCAGCGATTCCTCCTCGCGACGGGTCTCGGCAACGTCGCTGCGGGGGAAGACATCCGTCATCTCACGCGCACACAGGCGCAGGAACTGCGGCTGCCGGACTACGACTTCTGGCTGTTCGACTCCCGGATCATCGCTCGATTCGCTTTCGACGAGGACAACGCGACGCTCGGCGTGTACGTCACGGAGGACCCGGCCGAGGTCCTCGCCGCCTGCCAGGCTCGGGATGCTGCCTGGCACTACGCCGTGCGTACCGAAGAGTTCCAGCGCGGGGTACGTTCCACCGTGTGACGACCGACTACCAGACCGCCAGAGAGGCCCTCGGCGCGAGGCTGCGTGAGCTGCGCGTCGAGGCCGGCATCGAGGGCAAGGAGTTGGCGGCTCTGCTCGGTTGGCAGCCGTCGAAGGTCTCACGGTTGCAGACCGGCAAGCAGAGCCCGACCCTCACGGATGTGACGGCGTGGGCCGAGGGCGTTGGTCGGCCGGAGGTGGCGGCCGAGCTGCGCGGCCGAGTGTCTGGGATGGAGCAGAAGTACCGGTCGTGGCGGCGGACGCTCTCGGCGGGGCACCAGGCCCGGCAGGAGATCGCGATCTCGGAGACTGCGGCCACCAGGGAGATCCGTGCCCTGGACGTGGCTCGGGTCCCGGGGCTGTTGCAGACGGCCGAGTACGCGCGGTACGTCTTCAAGGGCGCCGCCGAGTTCAGGGAGAGCCCTCGGGACACAGAGGATGCGGTGCGTTCTCGTGTCCGACGGCAGGAAGCCTTGTACGAGCCGGGCCGGCGCTTCCGGTTCCTCGTGTGGGAGGCAGCGCTGTACGTGCAGACGTGCCCGCCTGACGTGCTGGCCGGGCAACTGGACCGGCTGTCCTCGGTGATCGGCCTGGACACGGTGGAACTCGGAGTCCTCCCTCTGGCGACGCCACTGCGGCGCGCCCCGTCGCACAGCTTCTGGATCTATGACCGCCGCCTCGTGATCGTCGAGACGATCAGCACGGAGATGTGGCTCGACGATGCGGACTCCATCGCCCTGTACGAGCGGGCGTGGGAGTGGCTCTCAGAGTCTGCCGCCTACGACACCCGGGCCCGCCATCTGATCGCCCGGGCAAGGGCGGCTCTCGACCTCACGTGAGCAATCCGCGGCAAGCCGTGGAGCCGCGTGCGCAATCGCGCGCAATCGATCACTGATGGCGCAATCGTGTTGCCTAGCGTGCTGGTCATGGCCACACAGCCCGCCCTCTCGCTCCGGCAGGCAGGACAGGAATGGCTCCTCTCCTGCGCCGAACACCCCGCCCTCGCACAGGAAGCGTGGGGCGCGGACGACCTCGCACCGATCCCGACCGGTACCCACTGGCGGGTCGCCGAGGCGCCGCTCGCCGGGTCGATGGACGCGGTGAAGCGCATCGGCCACCACTGCGTCGGACCGGTCCTCGCGGACGTCACCCAGTCGACGGCCTGGTGGCTCCTGCCGCCCGATCTCGGAGACGAACTCGACGACGTCCGCCAGCTGACCGTGTACCCGGCCGGCTGGGTACTGAGGTGCCCGCCTGCGCTGTTCCCGGTACGAGGCCGCGTGTGGATGGAGCGCCCCGACGGGTCCGGCCGGTTGACCGATCCCACCCTGCTCGGCGCGGCGTTCGGCCCGGGCGGGTTTCGACCCTATGCGGAGGCATTCGGATGACGACGACCAAAGAGACCGACGTTCACACCATCGACGAGGAGGACGCGCCATCGCTCGGGGCACTGCTGCTGGCTTCGGCCGCCAACCCGCGTCACAAGGCTGCCGTGCGCGCGCTCGTCGATGAGGAAATCATCCTGAGGCGGGATCTCGTCCGTATCGCGTTGGTCGTGAAGACCCCTGAGGGCCGGATGGGCTGCGACTGGGAGCGGTTCGGGAAGCGCCTGTACACCCTGGGTCTCAACGAGGGCGAGCGCGCGTTCCTCGACCTCGTGCTGTCGATCGCAGGCCCGCACCAGACGAGTCTCGCCCGCGTGCTGGAGCTCGACGACCGGCGCTTGGCAATCGTCCTGCGGGCAACGGTCCAACTGTCCGGCTGCGACACCCTCGCGATCGGCACGCGCACCTGAAGCTCTCGCCGCCGGCCGGTCCGCAGCCGGCCGCGAGAAGAGCGGCCGCCCTACACCCCTGAGTGGGGCGGCCGCCCGTCACCTCACGAGGTCAGCGAGGGGCACGCCGATGGCGGAGGCGATCGCCAACAGGGTGTCGAGCGACGGGTTGCCATCGTCGGCCTCGATGTCCTGGTAGTAGCTGCGGTTCATCGGGACGGCGAGGAAGACGGCCTCTTGGGTGAGGTTGTGGGTCATGCGCGCGTCGCGGATGGCCCTGCCGATGCGCTGCCGGTCGTGGAGCCATGGGGCTTCGGTCAGGTCGCTGGGCACTCGACAAACGCTCTGACCTGCGCGAACATATGTCAGCCTGGTGCCACCAGGCTTTATGTGATCATTGATATGCCACCGCAAACGTGAGCGATCGCCGGACTCGTCTGTGTGGTCCCCGCCGTGCCGCGTTGAAGCCGCGGTGGCCGCCTAAGCAAGCTGGGGGCCCGTGCTCCAGGCACATGCCACCCCCGGCCCGAACGTCCGCTCCGGTTCGACCGGTTGCGGGCAGGATGATGCGTGCGGTGTACCTGTGTCCGCCGCGATGCGTCATCCAGCGCTCTGACTCGGTCAGAGCAAGCCGCCCCACCCCCTCGCCGGGGTGGGGCGGTCTACGTTTGCCGCAGACGACCCCCGCCGATCCTCTCGGCGGGGGTCGTCGCCTGCGAGCCGGGCCTCCCCGCCCGGACACCGCAGGTGACGACGAGCCTGTGCCTGGCGCGCATCGGGGAGCTGCGCCGTCCTCGTCCTGCCGGGAACTCTAAGTGGCGTGTACCAGCACTTCATTCACCCATTCGAGTGATCGAAAGTGCAAGATCGCTGGGGGTTGTGGACTTTTTGTGGACTCTGATCACAGGAGAGGCCTTCCGGAGATCTTCCCGGAAGGCCTCTGACCTGCTACTTAACCCCTGTGGGCGCGGACGGTTTCGAACCGCCGACATCCGCCTTGTAAGGGCGGCGCTCTACCACTGAGCTACGCGCCCGGGACGAGTCGACAGCCTACATTGCCCGGGGCGGTGCCCCGCAAACCCGTTACCGGGGCAGAAGCCGGTCCGTGCCGGGGCAGACTCCAGTCCCGGAGTCCCTGAGCCGGCGCCCCTCCCCGGCCCCCATGCGGGGGTTTACCCCACCCCCAACCCGGGAGCGGCCCGCATCCCCCCGTGAGCCCCCGATCCGTACGGTCGAAGAACGTCCGGGTCACATCGTGGGGCCGAGGGCGTTCGAATGTGGGGGAGTCCTGTCATGAGTGGTTTTCAGCGTCCTTCGAGGAAGCCGTCTTCGAGTAGGAGTGTTGAGTCTGTGGGCGGCAGGCGGGGCGTGGGCCGCAGGCCGCGGCGTTTCCTCGTCGCCGTCGGTGTGGGGGCCGTGGTCGTCGGTGTGTTCGTCACCGGGTGTGGGGCCAGTGCCGGGGACGACAAGGAACCGGAGAAGCGGTCGTTCGAGCTCAGTGGGCGGACGCTGACCGTCGATTCCGACGACTCCGCGCTCGAACTGGTCGCTGCGGACGTCGACAAGGTGCAGGTGACGCGCTGGTTCGAGGGGCGGGTCGCGATCGGTGGGGACCCCCGGGTGACCTGGGTGATGAAGGACGACACGCTCAAGCTCCGTATGCACTGCTCGGGTGTGGTCGCCGACTGCTCGGCCAAGCACCGCATCGAGGTGCCGCGGGACGTGGCGGTCGTCGTGAGGGACGACGACGGCAGCGTGAAGGCCGACGGTTTCAAGGACTCGCTGGACATCCACACGAAGGACGGATCCGTACGGGTCGAGGACGTCGCCGGGGCGCTCACTCTGCGTACCGACGACGGCTCGGTCGAGGCGACCGGCGTCGACTCGCGGCGGGTGGACGTGAACACGCGGGACGGGTCGGTGCGGCTCGACCTCACCGCCGTACCGGACCGGGTCTCGGCGCGCGGCGACGACGGTTCCCTGACCATCGGGCTGCCGGACGACGCCACGTACCGCGTCACCACCGGGACCGACGACGGTGCCGTGGAGGTGTCCGTACCCCGTGACGAGGGCAGCTCCCATGTGGTGTCCGCCCACACCAAGGACGGGAAAGTCACCGTGCGTACCGCGAACTAACCGGCCCGTGTGTTCGTCCTTACCTGGTGGGAGAATGACACGGGGCAGGACGGATGACAGCACGGGAGAGGGAAGTGACGGCGACACCTTCGCAGCCGTACACACCGTTTGTGCCATGCGCACAGCAAGTTCCTCGCCCCCGTGCCGGGTTCGGGCCCACGGGGGCGCGCGGTGCTGGCCGTGACCTGCTGGCCCTGGTGCTTCTTCCGCTCCCGCTGCTCGCGCTCGCGCTGCCCGCGGCGTTCGCCGGCGGCGGCACCCGGCGATGGTTCGGCGGGCGCTCCGAGAGCCAGCGGGCCGAGGCCCAGGCGGCGAAGGACGCCGCGGCGGCCGCGTTCTACGAGCTCGACACCGCGCAGCGCGATCTGCGGATCTCGATCGAGACGATCACGGCCGTCGACGACTCCCCCGCCGCCCGGCGCGCGGTCTCCGACTTCGACGCCCTCGGCCGCCGCATCGACGAGGCCAGTCGTACGTACATCGGCGCTGTCGACGCCCACGACCTCGACCGTGACGACCTCGAGGCCTCCGTCGCCGCCCACGCGCGCACCGAGCTGACGAAGGCCAAGGACGAGCTGGCGCGGGTCAAGCAGGAGCTGGACCGTTTCGAGCAGGGGCTCGGCCCGCTCCTCGGCAAGGCCGAGACGCAGCTGGCCCGCCTCGCCCCGGCCGTCGAGCGCGCCCGCCAGTCCCTGCTCGCCGCGTCGAACGCACTCGACGCCGTACGGGGAACAGAGTTCAAGGCCGACGACCTCGCCGCCCGGCTCGCCGCCCTCGCCCCGGAGCTGACCAAGCTGAACCAGGGCGCGGGGCAACACGGCGTACCGGAGACGCTGGAGCGGGCCGACCGGGTCGCGCGGGACGCCGAGGCGGTCCGCGCGGAGGCCCAGCGGCTGCCGGAGCGGGCCGCCGAGATCGACCGTCGCCTCGTCTCGCTGCGTACGCGCGCGCAGGCGCTCACCACGCGGTCCGGGCAGGTTGATCCCGTGCTGAGCGAGCTGCGGCGGCGGTTCTCCGCATCCTGCTGGCAGGACCTGCAGCACGTGCCCGACCAGTCCGCGGAGACCGTCCGGCAGGCCGAGCGGAAGCTCGCGGAGGCGCGGACCGCGCGGGACGAGCAGCGCTGGGCGGACGCCACCTCGCTGCTGTCCACGGTCCGGGCGCTGCTGAACACGACCGACGAGGCCGTGTCCGCGGCCGGCGACCGGTTGCGGCGGCTGAACGAGGTATCGAAGGACCCCCAGCGGGAGATCGACCGCACACGGTTCGCGATCCGGGACGCCCAGCGGCTGGCCATGTCCGGGCGGAATACGCCCGACCCGCAGCACGCGCGGCCCCTCGACGAGTCGGTGGCCCGGCTGGAGCGGGCGATCGGGACGTTGGAGGGGCGGCACCCCGACTACTGGCATTTCCTGACCGAGCTGGAGGCCGTGCGGGCGACGGTGGCTCGGGTGGTTTCGCAGATTCGTGAGGAGCGTGGGGGCGGAGCGTGAGCGCTCCGCTGGGGGGCGCTGAATCACACGTGCACGCCGGTGGGGCGTGAATCGCACGTGCACGCCGGTGGGGGCTGGGCGCGCAGTTCCCCGCGCCCCTGAAGGGCGCTCCCGCCGGCCCGGCGCCTTCCAGTCCCGCTCAAAGTGTGGCGATCCGGCCGTCCCAGGCGGATGCTGAGGATAGGTACGGCCTCCGCTCGCACCCGAGGAGGCGGATATGGCCACGCACGTGCTTCGTACGGCGCCGAGGCGGCGGATCAGGCTCGATGAGCATCTGCCGGTCGATCACCGTCTCAGCAAGTTCTACCGGGTCGGCGCGGGGCTGATGGGTCTCGTACTGCTCGCCTTCGGCATCCTGGGGCTGATCGACAAGGTCGGCTTCTTCGACACGGGCGGGGACACAGTCGCCGGGCTGAACACCAACGGCGCGCTGAGCGTGCTGTCGATCTGCGTCGGACTGCTGCTCTTCGTGGGCATGGTGATCGGCGGCAACGTCGCCTCGACGCTCAACATGATCCTCGGTGTCCTCTTCATCCTCAGCGGCTTCGTGAACCTCGCCCTCCTCGACACGGGCTTCAACTTCCTCGCCTTCCGCATCCAGAACGTGCTGTTCAGCTTTGTGGTCGGAGTGATGCTGATGTTCTTCGGGATGTACGGACGTGTCGGCTCGGCCCTGCCGCACGACAACCCGTACTGGCGGTCCCGCCACCCCGAGCAGGCCGCCCGCGAACAGCGGCTGAGGGCGGGGGTCGGGGCCAGGGCCCTGCCCGGAGCCAAGGGTGACCCCGCTCTCCCGGGGGCCGGAGCCGGGCCCGTGGGAGACGGGCCGAGCACCCGCTAACCTGTGCCCATGCCTCGCTACGAGTACCGCTGCCGGACCTGCGGAGACACCTTCGAGAAGAGCCGTCCGATGGCCGAGTCGTCCGCGCCCGCGGCCTGCCCGGCCGGCCACGACGACACGGTGAAGCTGCTGTCGACGGTCGCGGTCGGCGGCTCGGCCTCGGCGCCCGCACCTCGCCCCAGCGCGGGTGGCGGGGGTGGCGGCGGTTGCTGCGGTGGGGGCTGCTGCGGCTGACCCCGCCCGGGACCAGGTCTCTCCGAGGCCGGGACTCCTCAAGAGCACGACTCGGATCCCCGCGGTCGTCCTCAGGCTCTCTTCAGCTTCGGTTTCCTAGCGTGAGGGCATGACAGCCATCGCAGCCGCCGCGGCGGACAGCAGTGCCCCGCAATGGGTCAACAGCCTCATGGACACGCTCGGGGCACCTGGCGCGGGCATCGCGGTCGCCCTGGAGAACCTCTTTCCGCCCCTGCCGAGCGAGGTCATCCTGCCGCTCGCGGGGTTCGCGGCGAGCACCGGGCAGATGAACCTGTTCGCGGCACTGCTGTGGACGACGGCCGGCTCCGTCATGGGCGCGCTCGCGCTGTACGGCGTGGGGGCGCTGCTCGGCCGTGACCGTACGGTGTCGATCGCGGCCCGGCTGCCGCTGGTGAAGGTCTCGGACATCGAGAAGACCGAGGCGTGGTTCTCCCGCCACGGCACCAAGGCCGTGTTCTTCGGCCGGATGATCCCCGTCTTCCGCAGCCTGATTTCCGTGCCCGCGGGCGTCGAGCGTATGCGCCTGTCCGTGTTCCTCGGCCTGACCACGCTGGGCAGCGCGATCTGGAACACCGTGTTCGTCCTCGCCGGCTATCTGCTCGGCGAGAAGTGGTCGGAGGTCACCGGCTATGTGTCGACGTACTCGAAGGTCGTGCTGGTAGGGGCGGTCCTCGCGGTACTTCTCTTCGCGGGCCTACGGCTGTTCAGGCCGGGCCCGGGCGGGCGGCGCCGCGCGGAGGAGGAGATCGAAGAGCGGGAGAAGGCGGCCGCCTGAGCCCTCCAGCACGGCCACCGCTCAGGCAACCTCTACCGAGCCTCCCGCAGGAACTCCCGCAGGATCCGCTCCCCCGCCGCGACACCCCGTTCCGGAAGGGCGGTGATGCCGGGAGCCGTCCACCCGACATCGGCCAGTTCGCCGTGACCGGGGCGCCAGCCTCGGTCCGCGGCCAGGAGGAGGTCGGCGTCCAGGAGGGAGTCCCCGGCCGCGAGGGTGAGGGTCGCTCCCGTGCGGCGGGCGACCTCCCGCATGGCGGCGCTCTTGGTGAGCGGCTTCGGTACGGCGTAGATCTTGCGGCCCTGGAGGGAGACCGTCCAACCGCGGTTCTCCGCCCAGACGGCCAGCTCCTTCACCCAGTCCTCGGGGAGCAGTTCGCGCTCGACGACGAGGTACACGAAGAGGTCCTCGGCGAGGCGGTGCTTGCGTACCCAGGCCGGGTCGGAGGTGGCCTCCATGTACTCCCGCACTTCGTCGAGCGGGGCACACTCGCGGGCGAGGCGTTCGGTCACCGAGGCGTGCCACCCGGGGTCCGTCACTCCGTCCACGAGCAGGTGGCCGCCGTTGGCGCAGATCGCGTACTTCGGTGCGGGGCCCGGGAGTTGGATGCGCTGGTACTGCTTGCGGGTGCGGGTGGTGGTCGGTACGAAGTCGGCCACGTCGCCCAGTTCGGCGAGCAGGCCCGCCGCGGTCTCCGTCATGTAGGACAGCGGCTTGCTCTCGTGCACCTCGACGCTGAGCAGCCGGGGCGCCCGCGCGTCGGGCATGGTCAGCGCCAGCGCGGCCGAGGAGTAGATGAGCGTGCGGTCGAGATCGCTGGCGACCAGCACCCGGGGCGAAGAGGTGGGCAGGGAACCGGAGTTCGTCATCGGATCGGCGTTCGTGATCGGGGAGGCGTTCGTCTTCGGGGAGGCGTTCGTCATCAGACCGTCACCGCCTTGCCGTCGGCGCCGGTCGCACCGCGGGTGTACTTGGGGTGGATCAACCCGACGCAGGTGTACGGGAGTTCGGCCACCTCCTCGACGGGTACGCCCCGCTGCTCGGCGAGCAGACGTACGTGGTCGAGGTCGGCGCCCGCTCCTGCCCGGGCGAGGATCTTCCAGGGGACGCGGCGCAGCAGCACGCGGGTCGCCTCGCCGACACCGGGCTTGACGAGGTTCACGTCGTGGATGCCGTACTCCTCGCTGATCCGCTCGACTGCCGCCCAGCCCTCCCAAGTTGGGCTGCGGTCGGTGGACAGAAGCTCCTTGACCTGGGCGTCGACCGCTTCGTCGACCGAGCCGAAGCGGTCGGAGACGGCGTCCAGGAAGGCAACGGAGACGTCCGAGGCGGCAAGCTCGCGGTAGAACTTCGCCCCGTGGTAGTCGTGCTCCCCGACCAGGTCGGCGCGGAGGACCGTACGCGAAATGAGGCCGGAGACCGTGGAGTTGAGGCAGGCGGAGGGGATGAGGAAGTCCTCGCGGGTGCCGTAGGTGCGTACGCAGGAGCCGGGGTCGGCGAGGACCGCTATCTCCGGGTCGAAGCCGGTGATGCCGTCGGAGGCCTCGAACTCCTCGACGGCCTGGGCGAGTTCGCGGGTGATGGCGCCCTTGCCGGTCCAGCCGTCCACGAAGACGATGTCGGCCGGGTCGTGGTGGGCGGCCAGCCAGCGCAGCGCGTTGGCGTCGATGCCGCGGCCGCGCACGATGGAGACGGCGTAGTGCGCGAGGTCGAGGCCGTGCCGGTGCTGGGCCCAGCGGCGCATCAGGACGCCGACGGGGGTGCCGGCGCGGGCGAGCGATACGAGGACAACACCGCCGGGGCGCGGCGACCGCTCCGCGAGCACGGTCTCCGTGACGACGCCGACGGCCTGGGCGATGCGGGTGGCCGAGGCGGTGAGCGCGCTGTGGAACAGCTCCTGGTACGCGTCGCTCGGCTGGTACTCCACCGGGAGCGACTCCGCGTAGTGGGCGCCACCGCTCTGGATGGCCTCCTCACGCTCCTCCGTCGGCGCCTCCAGCCGGGTGTCCGAGAGATCCCGCAGCAGCCAGCCGACCTCGTCAGGTGCGTACGAGGAGAACTCGGGGCCACGGAGGGGCTCGGGCAGCATGGATGGCCTTTCAGTGGGCGACTGGGCGGGCGACACGGTGGACGGCCGTGCTGGTGCGTACGAGGGGACGACGGCGAGCAGCACGCTCGGCGTGTGCGCGGCGAGCCGCGCCAACAGGCCGTCGGGAGCGTGCAGTTCGGGCGTGTCGGCGGTGGAGTCGACCACGGCGACGACGGCGTCGAAGCCGGCGCCCGCGACGTTGTAGGCGTAGCGCTCGCCAGGGCCGTCGGCGGGGTTGTCGTGGGCGGGGAAGACGAGCCGGGTGCGGATCGCGTAGCCGGGGTCGTCGACGGCGAGCACCGGGGAGCGGGTGGTCGTGGAGTAGCGGACCTCCGCGTCGGTCAGCTTCTCCAGGGCGACGCCGAGCCGCAGCGGCGCGTACATCAGTTCCTCGAAGCCGAGGACGAGGACGCGGCGGGTGCCGGACGGAAGCGCTTCGGCGATACGGGCCGCCATGGCGGGCAGGGCGGCCTCCAGGCGTACGCGGTGCTCGGGCGTGAAGCCGTGCCGCCCGCCGTCGGGTATCCCCTCGGGCCAGCCCAGCTCGACACGGAGGGCCGGCCGGGCGGGCTGAACCTCACCCTGGGCCTCCGAGAAGGAGGCCTCCGCCCCGGCCTCGTACCGTGCGACCAGCGCCTGCCCCTTCTCCAGGACCCCCTCGGGGAGCCGTACGGCGCCGGAGGCGGCCGTCACGAGGTCCACGCGGGCGCCGATCTCGCGGGCGAGGTCGTCCAGACGTCCGAGGTCCACGGCCGAGCGCATGTCGACCAGGGCGACGATGACGTACCGGTCGCGCGGATAGCGTTCGTGCAGGTCACGGATGGTGTTGAGGATGGTGTTGCCGGTGGAGAACTCGTCGTCGACGAGGACCAGCGGGCCGTCGCCGGCCAGCAGGCCGGGGTTCTCCGGGAGTAGCAGGTGCGAGGTGGCGTGCGAGTGGGACTCCTCGAAGCCGCCCGCCGTCGCGACGCCCTCGACCGGGCGCCGGGTCGAGTGCAGGCAGGGGGCGAGGCCCACACCGTCCGCGACGGAGTGTCCGAGCCCCGTGGCCGTCTCGGCGTACCCGAGGACGACGGCCCGGCGCGCCTCGTCCTCGCCGAGCAGGTCGCGCACGCGGAGCCCGAGCGCGAATCCGTACCCGTACACCACGGCTGGCGACTGGGGTATGTGCTTGCCGAGCACGTGCGACACGAGCAGATGGGCCCGCTTGGGGTTGCGCCGCAGCGCGAGTCCGAGCAGCTCGCCGAGCCCCTCGTCCCCGACGAGTTCGACGCCGAGCCGCTCGGCGACCCAGCATCCGGACCAGACGTCACCGTCGGCTCCGCCCGGCGTACCGGACGGGCCCCCGGCGGCGGGGCCCGCGCCGGCCCCGGCCTTGGTCCCGGGGCGGAATCCGGTCGCCGACCAGACCCCTGCCCCGCCCCCGTCGTTCACAGCGTTGTTCATGGATTCCTTGGGTGTCGGCGGTGTCGGCGGGTGTCAGTGAGCGTAAGTGGTGTGATGAGGGCGTGATGGGGGCGTCAGCCGGGGATCCCCGCGGCGAGCAGTTCCACGAAGCCGATGTCCTCGTTCGCGACGCCGAAGACCTCGGCACGCTGGAGGGTGCGCTCCGCCCAGGCGCGGTGCGGCTTCACTTCGTTCATCTTGTTCGTGTACGCGGACCGCAGCACGCCCCCGCCGCCCCGCTCGGGCCGCAGGATGTCCTGGGCGTCGCTGAACTCCTCGTGGCTGACGACGGACAGCGCGTGCACGGGCAGGACGTGCGAGGGGTGGATGCAGGTCTTGCCCTGCAGTCCGTTGGCCCGGTCGAGGGAGATCTCCCGCAGCAGACCGTCCATGTCGTGCTCGATCAGCAGGGCGCGCAGGTCCTCGGCCTCCGGGGTGAAGGGGCTGCGCCGCAGCTGTGGCTTGAACATGCGCTCCTGGACCCTGAAGTACTCCCACACGGGCCCGGTCACCGTGAATCCGGTGCCGTCGGCCCTGCCGAGCACGTTCACCACGTCCGCGATCACGGACGCGACGATCTGCACGTCGTACGCCGTCATGTCGGGCGCCCTGCGCAGTCCGTACGCGGAGCAGAAGTCGGTGACGCCGAGCCGCAGCGCGAGCACGCGGTCTCGGTACTTGTCGACGGCCCGGAAGATCCCGGCGAGGGTCTCCGCCCGCGACTCGCGGTACAGCAGATCGGGCGATTCGAGGACCGGCATCGCGAACAGCCGTCGTCCGCTCGCGGCCTCGGCCGCGGTGAGCGCCTCCAGGAACGGGATCCCCCGCTCCTCGGTGAACTTCGGCAGTACGAATCCGGACAACAGGCGGACGGATTCGCCGAGCCGCCGGACCAGGTCGGGGATCTGCTCGGGGGCTCTGACCCGCACGAACAGCAGCGGAAGCTCGGTCTCCGGGCAGCGTTCGGCCAGGTCGGCGAATTGCCGGACCAGGTTCGCCTCGGCCTCCGGTACCTCCGCGTCGTCGATCGAGTCCTCCAGGCACAGCACCATCGAGACGACACCGCGGCCGGTCTGCTTCACGATGTCGTCGGCCAGCTTCGGCCTGGTGGCAGGGCTGTAGAGGGTGGCTCCGAGAGCCACGGCCAGCACTCTGGCCGGGGAGTCCGCGGTGAAGACGCACGGCTCCTGGTGGAAGAGGCGTTCCCGCACCTCAGGGGCGATGTGCCCGAAATGACGCATGAGTCTCCCCCGGGGCGGCTAGGCGGCCTGACGATATGTGGCCGGTAATAGTACGTAGAGATCCATGTCAAGGGTTCCCACCGGGCATGAAATTCAGGTAACGCAGGCAAACACCATTGTGTCTCCCGTTCGCGGATCGGGCCGGTCGGGAAGTCAACCCCCGCGTTGTCGTGACCAGGACCGAGAAGGCAGGATGACCGCATGACGCACGCGATGCTGAAGGGGTCGAACGTCCCGCTGGACGCCACTGCGGTGCGCGCCGTGCTGCGCTGGACGCCGGGACGGGGTGTCCCGGACGTGGATGCCTCCGCGCTGCTCCTCGGCCTCGACGGTCGTGTGCGGTCCGACGAGGACTTCGTTTTCTACAACCAGCCCCGGCATCCCTCGGGCAAGGTCTGGCGACTCGGCAAGAAACGGGTCAACGAGGGTCTCGCCGAGGGACTCACCGACACGATTCAGTCGGATCTCGTCGGCGTTGACAATGGAGTGGGCCGAATTCTCCTTGTCGCTTCGGCCGACGGCGTCACCTTCGACCGGGTCAGCGCCCTGCGGATCCTGCTGTACGACGCCGTTCTCGGGGACGCCGAGCCGGTGGCGTACTTCGACATCAAGCCACAGACCGGCGAGGAGACCGCGCTGGTCTGCGGCGAGCTGTACCGGCGCGGCGAGGGCTGGAAGTTCCGGGCGCTCGGCGAGGGCTACACGAACGGGCTGCAGGGGCTGGCCTCGGACTACGGCATCTCGGTGGACGAGTCCGAGGGCGCGGACCAGTCGGCGTCCGCCCTGCCCGGCCCGCCCGCCGGCGCCCAGCCGCTCCCGCCGGAGCAGCCCACGCAGCTGCCCCCGATGCCGCAGCAGCCTTCGTACGGCTATCCACCGGCCGCGGCGGGCCCGGAGCCCACCCGGCAGCAGCCGCCCGCCGCGCAGCCCGCGTACGGCTACCCACAGCCCACCAGCCAGCCCGCCTACGGCTACCCGCAGACGGCCCCGTCCCAGCCGGCCCCGGCGACCGCCCACTCCGGCTACGGCTACCCCCAGCCGGTGGCCCCCCTCCCCGACCCGGACTTCAGGCTGCCCCCGCAGGGCCCGCAGTTCATCGGCCGCTAGGGGCCACCCCGAGGCGCCCGAAGGGGCGCGGGGAACTGCGCGACAAGCCACGTACGCCCCGCAGCCGCCACCGAACCGAACCCCCCGAACCCTGAGGCGCCCCCGCCAAGCCCAGCGGCAGCGCGTGGTCAGCGGTCGGCTTTCGTCTTGTAGCCGCGACCCCACTGGAGCCCCCACCCATACAGCCGGTCCAGCTCCGCCTGGAACCCGTACACGAACTTCACCTCGCGACGCACCACCAGCTCGTTCTTGACGTTCTCGATCATGACCACCGCGCAGGACCTGGCCTGCGAGTGCCGCTCGTCGAGGCCGATCTCGATCCGGGGGCCGTTGCTCGGGTAGAGCGTCACGATGGCGTGCGTACGGTCGAAGGCGGGGGTCTGGTCGTAGATGTAGACGAAGACCAGGAGCCGCTTTATCTGCTCGCGGTGGTCGAGGTTGACGAAGATCGTCTCGCCCGAGCCGGAGCCGAAGCGGTCGTCACCGCTGAGTTTCACGTACGGCGCGCCGTTGAGCTCGCCCAGGAAGCCGCCCAGTGGCTGGACGACTCCCTTGGTGCCGTCCGCCAGCTCGTACATGCAGCCCAGGTCCAGGTCGACGTTGACCATGCTCTGGGTGTGCGCCTGCACCACGTCCGGCTTGAAGGCCTTGAAGGGGTGGCGCAGCAGGCTGTCCCGCTGGGAACCGCCGATGTCGGAGGTGCGCATCCGCCAGGACAGGTTGATGCGGAGGTTGCCGGTGGCGGCGCCCTGTTTGGTGAGCGAGATGGTCTGGTTCCGTTTGGTCAGTTCTATGGCGTTGGTCGCCGCGCTGCCCGAGTCGAACTCCGTCGACCGGCCGCGCCACAAGCCTTCCCAGAAGCTCATTCCCGCCCCCACGCTTCCCTGTTCACCTCGATGAATGCGCCGGGGCGGCCGCGAGGATTCCCTCGACGGCCGCCCCTCACAGAGCGTTCCTCACTCGGAGCGGTGTCACACCCCGGACGAGATCTCAGCCTTGTCGTCCGAGGCCTCAGCTTTTCCCTCTGCGGCCGCGATCGCTCGGTTGCGGCGCACGGAGGACCAGAAGGACCAGGCGATGAGGACGACACCGATGAGGCCGGTGACGATCTCGTTGACCTCGAAGCGGATCGTGATGAGCAGGATGCCGGCGAGGGCGCCGATCGCGTAGTGCGCGCCGTGCTCCAGGTAGACGTAGTCGTCGAGGGTGCCCTGGCGGACCAGGTAGACCGTGAGCGACCGGACGTACATGGCGCCGATGCCGAGGCCGAGGGCCATCAGGATGATGTCGTTCGTGATGGCGAAGGCGCCGATGACGCCGTCGAAGGAGAACGACGCGTCCAGGACCTCCAGGTACAGGAACATGAAGAAGGCGGCCTTGCCGACGAGTGCCCCCGCGGAGACCTGCTTGCCGCTGCGCTTGGCCTCCTCCTCTTCCTCGTGCTCGCGCTCCTCCGCCTCTTCGAGACGGTTCTCGAAGAAGCCGGAGAGCCCGCCGACCACGAGGTAGGTGATGAGGCCGGCGATGCCGGAGAGCAGGACCGTCTCCGCCTTGTCGGCGGACCCGGCGTGCAGGTGGGCCTTCGGGGCGAGGTACAGCGCGGTGATCAGCAGGACGATCAGGGCGATGCAGGCCGACAGCATGTCGACCTTGCCGAGCTTGGCCAGCGGGCGCTCCAGCCAGCCGAGCCACTTGATGTCACGGTCCTCGAAGATGAAGTCGAGGAAGATCATCAACAGGAACATGCCACCGAAGGCGGCGATCGACGGGTGGGCGTCGGTGACCAGTTCCTGGTAGCGGTCGGCGTCGTTGAGTGCCAGGTCGACCGCCTCGATGGGGCCGAGCGAGGCGCTGATCGCGACGATCACGACCGGGAAGACGAGCCGCATTCCGAAGACGGCGATCAGGATGCCGACGGTGAGGAAGATCTTCTGCCAGAAGGCACTCATCTTCTTCAGGATTCCGGCGTTGACCACAGCGTTGTCGAAGGACAGCGAGATCTCGAGGATGGACAGGATCAGCACGATCCCGAACGCGGTCCATCCGTCGATCAGCACCGCTGCGACCAAGCCGAGCGCGGTGACCGCGAACGACCAGCCGAAGGTTTTCAGAACCACTGGCTACCCAATCGTGAGTATGGGGGGCTACCCCCGGACGAAGTCCGGAGGGGGTTTCCCCCCGCCGTACCCGGCTTTACGAAACATTGACCACAAAGTCTAGAGGGACGACCCCTCGGACGAGAGGGCCGGGCCACCCCACCAGGAGAGTCGCAGGTCCAGAGGGTGCGGACGCCAGTGACGCGCCTTCGGCCCCGCCCGCCACACTGCTTTCGGTGCCGGCGGGCGACGGCCTCTCCTTCGGCCACCGGGGGCACCTTCCCCGGACCCGGCGGCCCTACGAGACGTTGACCCCGAAGTCCAGGGCGATGCCCCGCAGTCCGGACGCGTACCCCTGTCCCACCGCGCGGAACTTCCACTCCGCGCCGTAGCGGTAGACCTCGCCGAAGATCATCGCGGTCTCCGTGGAGGCGTCCTCGGAGAGGTCGTAGCGGGCCAGCTCCTGGCCGTCGGCCTGGTTGACGACCCGGATGAAGGCGTTGCTGACCTGACCGAAGGTCTGGCCGCGGTTGTCGGCGTCATGGATCGAGACCGGGAAGACGATCTTGTCGACGTTGGCGGGCACCTTGGAGAGGTCGATCAGGAGGGACTCGTCGTCGCCGTCGCCCTCACCCGTGAGGTTGTCCCCGGTGTGCTCGACCGAGCCGTCCGGGCTCTTGAGCTGGTTGTAGAAGATGAACCACTCGTCACCGAGCACCCGCCCCGAGTTGCACAGCAGTGCGCTGGCATCGAGGTCGAAGTCTGCTCCGGTGGTCGAGCGCGCGTCCCAGCCGAGCCCGATCATCACCTGCGTGAGGTTCGGTGCGGCCTTGGAGAGGGAGACATTGCCCCCCTTGGCGAGCGTGACGCCCATGATCCTTGTCCTCCCCGGTCAAGCCATTGGGTTGTCGAGCACGTCCGGCGCCGCACTAGGAGTGTGCGACGCCGGACGGAAAAGGGTGAAGCGGATTGAAGCTGTTCGGGGCCGGACGACGACCCCGAGGTGGCTCAGACGTTGACGCCGAAGTCCTGCGCGATGCCGCGCAGACCTGAGGCATACCCCTGACCGATGGCACGGAACTTCCACTCCGCGCCGTGGCGGTACAGCTCGCCGAAGACCATCGCGGTCTCCGTGGAGGCGTCCTCGGAAAGGTCGTACCGGGCGATCTCCGCCTCGCCCGCCTGGTTCACGACGCGGATGAACGCGTTGCGCACCTGGCCGAACGACTGCTGGCGGTTCTCGGCGTCGTAGATCGAGACCGGGAAGACGATCTTCTCGATGTCGGCCGGGACGCCGGCGAGGTTGACCTTGATCTGCTCGTCGTCGCCCTCGCCCTCACCGGTGGTGTTGTCACCGGTGTGCTCGACCGAGCCGTCGGGGCTCTTCAGGTTGTTGAAGAACACGAAGTTGGCGTCACTGCTGACCTTGCCCTCCGCGTTCGTCAGGATGGCGCTGGCGTCCAGGTCGAAGTCGGTACCGGTGGTGGTGCGGATGTCCCACCCCAGACCGATGATGACCGCGGTCAGTCCCGGGGCCTCCTTCGACAGCGATACGTTGCCGCCCTTGCTGAGGCTGACTCCCACGAGTCCTCCCATTGGTGTCCAGGGGCGGTGCGCCCCGTAGTGCGTTGGTATCGGATCAACGTGTCGATCCTAGTGAGGGGTTCCCCACCGCCGCAGGCCCTGGGCGTGAAGAATCCCAGAGTGTCGGCATCACAGGCCGGTCACGGAGCCGGGATCATGCCGGGATCGCGTGGGAATCGCCTCGGGATCACAGGCTGTCGAGCGCCGTCACGTACTCGTTCAGGTCACGGGCGTCCGGCAGGGCGTTGACGACGGTCCAGCGGACGATGCCCTCCTTGTCGATGACGAAGGTGCCGCGCACCGCGCAGCCCTTGTCCTCGGCGAAGACCCCGTACGCGCGCGAGACCTCGCCGTGCGGCCAGAAGTCGGACAGCAGCGGGTACTCCAGGCCCTCCTGCTCGGCGAAGACGCGCAGGGTGTGGATGGAGTCGTTGGAGACGGCGAGCAGCTGGGTGTCGCGGTCGGAGAACTGCGGCAGGTTGTCGCGCAGGGCGCACAGTTCGCCCGTGCAGACGCCGGTGAAGGCGAAGGGGTAGAAGAGCAGCACGACGTTCTTCGCACCGCGGAAGTCGGAGAGCTTCACGGTGGCGCCGTGGTTGTCCTTCAGCTCGAAGTCCGGGGCCTTGTCGCCGACCTCGATGGTCATGTCCTGCTTCCCTTCCGTGGGGTCCATGGGGCCGTTCGGGGCACCCACCCTACGCAGAGACCCCTTTTCGCCCCCGCCGCCCCTACCCGTTCCCGTCCCTTTCGGGGGCCAGCCCCCGAACCCCCGCTCCTCAAACGCCGGAGAGGCTGAAATACCAAGGGGCGCGGGGAACTGCGCGACCAGCCACAGCGCACCCGCACCCTCACAGCCGCAGCCGCAGCCGCAGCCGCAGCCGCAGCCGCAGGCCGACGACGAAACCCCCGGCCGGAAGCCGAAAAACGGGGGCCCAGGGGTGCCAACCCCTGAACCCCCGCCCAACTCAGCGGAGCGTCACCGCTTTGACTTGGCCGCCTTCGGCGTAGCCAGCCGGGTCCCGCTCCAGTCCTTCCCCACGCTGATGCTCTTGGTCTGGGACAGACCCGCGGTCGTCGCGGCTTCCGCGATGTCGCTGGGCTCCACATACCCGTCTCGGCCGGTCTTCGGCGTCAGCAGCAGGACGGCGCCGCCCTCTTCGACGTACGTGGTGGCATCCACCAGCGCGTCCGTCAGGTCGCCGTCGTCGTCACGGAACCAGAGCACTACGGCGTCGGCGACGTCGTCGTACTCCTCGTCCATGAGCTCGCTGCCGATGACTTCTTCAATGGCCTCGCGGAGCTCCTGGTCGACGTCGTCGTCGAAGCCGATCTCCTGGACCACCTGCTCGGGCTGGAATCCCAGCCTGGTGGCCAGGCTCGTCCGCTCCTCCGCGTGGTCCGCGGTCGCGCTCACGGGTTGCCTCCTGATCATGTTCGGTAATGGGGTCTCCCCCTGCTCGGGCGAAGCCTGGAGCTTGGGGAAGTTCAAGCCACGCGCGTGCGCGAAGCATTGGCCGTAGTCCACACGGGCGGGGCGGATCGCGCAAGTACCCGGCCGTCGGGACCGCCGAAACGGTGACGATCCCGACCGTGTCGCCGCAACTCCAGGCAGGGAATCCTGGCCATTGGTGACGCACACCACACCAATCTGCCCCATTTGTGGATTTACGAACCCTACGAGGGTACGGGACTCGAAAGGCTTTGCGGTACGCGTCACGGGTCGGGCGTATCGTTGCGATTTGCCGTACCCGCCCTTGGGGGGACGGGGCGAACGTCTCGGTTACCTCTCGGTAGAGATGACGTTTCCGCCCCCGAGGTACACGATGGGGAACGGTGCAGAGACCCAGGTAACCAGAGAGACCCCCCAAGAAAAAACCGAGAAAAACCGAGAAAAAGCGGCCCCCTGAGAGCGAAGGAACAGCGTGGCTTCCGGACCCGATCGCAACCCGATCATCATTGGCGGCCTTCCGAGTCAGGTCCCTGACTTCGATCCAGAAGAGACCCAGGAGTGGCTCGACTCCCTCGACGCCGCCGTCGACCAGCGGGGCCGGGAGCGGGCCCGCTATCTCATGCTGCGGCTGATCGAACGGGCCCGCGAGAAGCGCGTGGCCGTGCCGGAGATGCGCAGCACGGACTACGTCAACACCATCGCCACCAAGGACGAGCCGTTCTTCCCCGGCAACGAGGAGATCGAGCGCAAGATCCTGAACGCGACCCGCTGGAACGCGGCCGTGATGGTGTCCAGGGCCCAGCGCCCCGGTATCGGCGTAGGCGGTCACATCGCCACCTTCGCGTCCTCCGCCTCCCTCTACGACGTGGGCTTCAACCACTTCTTCCGCGGCAAGGACGAGGGCGACGGCGGCGACCAGATCTTCTTCCAGGGGCACGCCTCCCCCGGCATCTACGCCCGCGCGTTCATGCTGGACCGGCTGAGCGAGCAGCAGCTCGACGCCTTCCGCCAGGAGAAGTCCAAGGCGCCCAACGGCCTGTCGTCGTACCCGCACCCGCGGTCGATGCCGGACTTCTGGGAGTTCCCGACGGTCTCGATGGGCCTCGGTCCGCTCGGCGCGATCTTCCAGGCGCGGATGAACCGCTACATGGAGGCGCGCGGTATCGCGGACACCTCCAAGTCCCACGTTTGGGCGTTTCTCGGTGACGGCGAGATGGACGAGCCCGAGTCGCTCGGCCAGCTGTCCATCGCGGCGCGCGAGGGCCTGGACAACCTCACCTTCGTCGTCAACTGCAACCTCCAGCGGCTCGACGGTCCTGTACGCGGCAACGGAAAGATCATCCAGGAGCTGGAGTCGCAGTTCCGCGGCGCCGGCTGGAACGTCATCAAGCTGGTCTGGGACCGCAGTTGGGACCCGCTGCTCGCGCAGGACCGCGACGGCGTGCTCGTCAACCAGCTGAACACCACCCCCGACGGACAGTTCCAGACGTACGCCACCGAGACCGGCTCGTACATCCGCGAGCACTTCTTCGGTCACGACCACCGGCTGCGGGCGATGGTCGAGAACATGACCGACGACCAGATCCTGCACCTGGGCCGCGGCGGTCACGACCACAAGAAGGTCTACGCGGCCTACGCGGCGGCCAAGGCGCACAGCGGCCAGCCGACCGTGATCCTCGCGCAGACGGTCAAGGGCTGGACGCTCGGCCCGAACTTCGAGGGCCGCAACGCCACGCACCAGATGAAGAAGCTGACGGTCGCCGACCTCAAGGGCTTCCGCGACCGGCTGCACCTGCCGATCTCCGACCAGGAGCTGGAGTCCGGCGCGCCGCCGTACTACCACCCGGGCCGGAACTCGGAGGAGATCCAGTACATGCACGACCGCCGCAAGGGGCTCGGCGGGTACGTCCCGACGCGCGTCGTGCGGTCGAAGCCGCTCGCACTGCCCGAGGACAAGACGTACGCGAGTGTGAAGAAGGGTTCGGGTCAGCAGTCGATCGCCACGACCATGGCGTTCGTACGGCTACTCAAGGACCTCATGCGGGACAAGGAGATCGGCAAGCGGTTCGTGCTGATCGCACCCGACGAGTACCGCACGTTCGGCATGGACTCGTTCTTCCCGAGCGCGAAGATCTACAACCCGCTCGGCCAGCAGTACGAGGCCGTGGACCGCGACCTGCTCCTCGCGTACAAGGAGTCGCCGACCGGGCAGATGCTGCACGACGGCATCTCCGAGGCGGGCTGTACGGCCTCGCTGATCGCGGCCGGCTCGGCGTACGCCACGCACGGCGAGCCGCTCATCCCGGTGTACGTCTTCTACTCGATGTTCGGTTTCCAGCGCACCGGCGACCAGTTCTGGCAGATGGCCGACCAGTTGTCGCGCGGTTTCGTCCTGGGCGCGACCGCGGGCCGCACGACTCTGACCGGTGAAGGTCTGCAGCACGCGGACGGGCACTCGCAGTTGCTCGCCTCGACGAACCCGGGGTGTGTCGCGTACGACCCGGCCTACGGGTTCGAGATCGCGCACATCGTGCAGGACGGGCTGCGGCGGATGTACGGCTCGTCCGACGAGCACCCGCACGGCGAGGACGTCTTCTACTACCTCACCGTCTACAACGAGCCGATCCAGCACCCCGCCGAGCCGGAGGGCGTGGACGTCGACGGCATCCTGAAGGGCATCCACCGCTTCGCGGAGGGCACTTCGGGCTCCATCCCGGCGCAGATCATGGCGTCCGGTGTCGCCGTGCCGTGGGCCGTCGAGGCCCAGCGGATGCTCGCCGAGGACTGGAACGTACGGGCCGACGTCTGGTCGGCGACCTCCTGGAACGAGCTGCGGCGCGAGGCCGTCGAGGTGGAGCGGCACAATCTGCTGCACCCCGAGGAGGAGCAGCGGGTTCCTTACGTGACGCGGAAGTTGAGCGGGGCCGAGGGTCCGTTCGTGGCTGTCTCCGACTGGATGCGGTCGGTTCCGGACCAGATCGCTCGCTGGGTGCCGGGGACCTACCAGTCCCTCGGTGCCGATGGGTTCGGCTTCGCCGATACCCGGGGGGCCGCTCGGCGGTTCTTCCACATCGACGCGCAGTCGATCGTGGTGGGGGTGCTGACGGAGCTTGCGCGTGAGGGCAAGGTTGACCGGTCCGTGCTCAAGCAGGCGATCGATCGGTATCAGTTGCTGGATGTGGCTTCTGCGGATCCTGGTGCCGCGGGTGGCGATGCCTAGGCTGTGTGGTTGTCTGCGGGTGCGTGGGGGCTTGTCGCGCAGTTCCCCGCACCCCTGAAGGGGCGCTCCTGACCGGGCGTCCAGCACAGCGCCGGTAGGGGTGGTGTGGCCACGGGTCACACCACCCCTTCACGTTTTCTACTATGCGGGCATGAAGCAGCAATCGGCACAGGACCGTTGGGAGCAGCGCACTCAGCGGCCCCTGTTGGGGCTCGCGGTGGCGTTTGCCGTTGCCTATGCCGTGCCGATCGTGTGGCCCGAGGCCGGTCGGGAGGTGACCGACTGGTGCACCGTGGTGGAGTGGGCGGTCTGGGGGCTGTTCGCCCTGGACTATCTCGTACGGCTCGCTCTCACCGACCGACGGCGGGAGTTCGTCCGTACGCACTGGCTCGATCTGTGCGCGGTGCTGTTGCCGCTCATCCAGCCGATCCGGCTGCTGCGGCTCGTCTCCACGTTGCTGCTCGTCGGGCAGCGGGCCCGGATGGCGCCACAGATACGGCTGACCACGTATGTGGTGGGTGCGGTGGTGGCGTTGCTGATGTTCGGCTCGCTCGCCGTGCTGTCCGTCGAACGCGAGTCGCCCGAGGGCAACATCAGGACGCTGGGTGACGCGGTGTGGTGGTCGTTCACCACGATGACGACCGTGGGGTACGGCGATCACGCTCCGACCACCGGGCTCGGGCGGATGATAGCGGTCGGGCTGATGCTGTCCGGGATCGCGCTTCTCGGTGTCGTGACCGCCAATATCGCCGCGTGGTTCATATCGCGGTTCGAGTCGGACGATGTGGAGGAGCGGCGGCAGACGGCGGCGATCGAGGCGCTGGCGGAGGAGGTACGGGCCCTGCGGGCGCAGGTTGCCGCGTTGTCCGACACGCGCTCTGCCGTTGCGGAGGAGCAGTTGCGCTGAGCGGTGTGCGGTTTGCGGTTTGCGGTTGTTCGTCGGGTGCGGGTGGGTGGGGGCTGGTCGCGCAGTTCCCCGCGCCCCTAAAGACTAAAAGCATGCGGCTGTCGGCAACTGCATGTTTTTAGGGGCGCGGGGAACTGCGCGACCAGCCACACACGACCCGCACCCGACGACCATCCACAGCACGGTCCCCCACGTCCCTGAAAAGGGGACACGGGGGACCATTTCAATGCTGCCGGCTAGAACATCCCGTTGCCGGGGCCTGCCATACCGGCCATCCAGACGATCGCCAGGATCGTGTCGATCGCGCCCAGTACCAGTGCGATCAGCGCCGGCAGTGGGCGGGCGCCGTTCCAGCGGCGTCCCATGGCCAGCCATCCGCAGGCGATCGCCAGTGGGCCGAGGATGATCCCCAGCACGAAGAACCCGGCGACCGCGCAGATGACTCCGATGATTCCGAGCGTCGCGCGGTCCGGCCCGCTCCGTGACCCCGTACGGCGACGTGAGCGAGGGTGTTTGCGCGTGGTGTGACCGAAGCCCGCCATCATCAACTCCCTGGACCTCTGAGCCGGCCGAATGCCGGCCGGTTCGGGCTCGGAAGTCGGGTACCCCGGTCCGTTCGGTTCAGACCCGTACTTTTTCTCCCACCGGTTCCGCGGCGCGCTGCCCCCCTCCGGCAGCGCGCCCCGGCCTCACCGAACTGCCCGTTTCGTACGGATCAGTTGAGAGCACTCTGACCTGCGGCACGGCCGATATGAAAGTCATACGGAATGGCGTCACCCTGATAGGCGAAAGCCCCGCCGAGTGAACTCGGCGGGGCCGGGCCGGAGATGGCCGACAGGGACGGACAAAGAGCGGACTAGATGTGTCCGACTCCCGCGCCCGCCTCCGCGTTGGCACCCCGCTTGGTGAGGAACGCGACGAAGATGGCCACGAAGGCGACGCCGGCCGCGACGAGGCTCGCCAGGCTCATGCCGGAGATGAACGTGTCGTGCGCGACGCCCGTGATCTTCTCGGCCAACTCGGGCGGCGTGCCCGGTGCCACCGGCGCGGCGCCGACCTGGACCGCCTCCTTGGCCTGGTCGAGCTGGACCGGGGTGAGCTGCGGAAGGCCCGCGCCCGCCCAGTTGCCCGCGAGGTCGCCGTCGACCTTGGAGGCCATCACGGCACCCAGGACCGCCGTACCGAGGCTGCCGCCGATCTGCATCGCGGCCTGCTGGAGACCGCCGGCGACACCGGAGAGCTCCATCGGCGCGTTGCCCACGATGACCTCCGTGGCGCCGACCATGACCGGCGCGAGGCCGAGACCGAGGAGCGCGAACCAGATCGACATGAGCCCGCTGCTCGTGTCCGTCTCCAGCGTCGACACACCGAACATGGCGATGGCCGTGAGCGCCATGCCGCCCGCGAGCGGGATGCGCGGTCCCGTCTTGGTGATCATCGCGCCGGCCAGGGGCGAGCCGACGATCATCATGCCGGTGAGCGGCAGCAGGTGCAGGCCCGCGTCGATCGGGCTCATCCCGTGCACGTTCTGCAGGTAGAAGGTGACGAAGAACAGGCCGCCCATGAAGGCGATCGCCATGAGCACCATCAGGACCACACCGGCCGACAGTGCCACGGAACGGAAGAGTCCGAGCGGGATGAGCGGCTCGGCGACCCGGTTCTCCCAGAACGCGAACAGTGCGAAGCCGAGCACGGAGATGGCCAGGAACGACCACGTCATGGCGTCGCCCCAGCCCCACTCCGGGGCCTTGATGAGCGCCCAGACCAGGCAGAACATGGCGCCGGACAGCAGGCCGATACCGGGGAGGTCGAACGAGCGCGGCGCGTTCTCCGCGCGGTGGTCGGTGAGGATCACCACGCCGAGGACGACCGCGATGATGCCGACCGGCACGTTGATGAAGAAGACGGACTGCCAACTGACGTGCTCGACGAGGACACCGCCGAGGATCGGGCCGCCCGCGGTGGAGGCGCCGATGACCATGCCCCAGATGCCGATCGCCATGTTCAGCTTCTCGGCCGGGAAGGTGGCGCGCAGCAGACCGAGCGCGGCCGGCATCAGCAGTGCGCCGAACAGGCCCTGGAGCACTCGGAAGACGACCACGAAGGCGATGCTGTCGGAGAGGCCGATGGCACCCGAGGCGGCCGCGAAGCCGACCACGCCTATCAGGAACGTCTGCCGGTGGCCGAACCGGTCACCGAGCTTGCCCGCCGTGATCAGCGTGACGGCGAGCGCGAGGAAGTAGCCGTTGGTGATCCACTGAACGTCCGCGAAGCTGGCGTTCAGGTCCTTCTGGATGGCCGGGTTGGCGATGGCCACGATGGTGCCGTCCAGGGCCACCATCATCACGCCCACGGCCACGGTGAACAGGGTGTACCAAGGGTGGCCGCGCAGCCCCTTGCCCGGGGTCGGACCGGAGGCGGCGGGCGGAGCCTTGTCGGCCGGGCCGGTCGTGTCGACGGTGGTCTGACTAGTCATGCACCGAGGCTAATGACAGCCACTGACAGTTGACAAACCAATTCACAAGTCGGTAACTGTCACGTCACTCACGGATAGTCTGAGCTGGGCGGAACGGACACCTGCGGCGCGCCGGAGGGACGGAACAGACGCGGCCACGGCAAACGAGAAGAGGTTCCATGGACACGGCGTCACGGCCGGGACTGCGCGAGCTCAAGAAACAGCGCACCCGGGACGCCCTGGTGCGGGCCGCCCTGGAACTGTTCACGACCCAGGGGTACGAGCGGACGACCGTCGACGAGATCGTCGAGGCCGTCGACGTCTCGCAGCGCACGTTCTTCCGGTACTTCGCGGGCAAGGAGGACGCCGCCTTCGCCGTCCAGGAGATGGCCGAGTCGCATTTCGTCGCGGCGGTGCGCGGGCGTCCCGCCCACGAGGCCCCGCTGGACGCGCTGCGCCAGGCCGTCATGGCCAGCTGGGACACCATCGGCGAGGCCATCGAGGCCGTCATCCCGCTCGAACTGCACATGCGCGCCTTCCAGTTGATCGAGTCGACGCCCGCGCTGCTCGCCGCCCACCTGCGCCGCCAGGAGGGACTGGAGGAGGAACTCGCGCGAGTGATCGCTGAGCGTGAGGGCCTCGATGTGGACACCGACCCGCGGCCGCGCCTGGTCATGGCCGTTTTCGGCGGGGTGATGCGGCTGACGGGCCGGCTCTGGGGCGCGGGTGAGGACTTCAGCGTGGCGGCGATGCGTGAGCTGACCGCCTCGTATCTCGACCAGGTGGGGCCCGCGTTGGCGGAGAACTGGCGTACGGGCGGCGGGGACGACCGTACGGACACTGAGTGACGGCGGTCGCACGCAGGGTCGGACTCCGCTGACGGCAAGGCCCGTCGGGCACCTACGCAGGGTGACGGATCGACTCAATCGATGCCCGGTTTTACCCAATTACCCCTCATGAAACGTGATCCGCCTCACTCGGTTAACGCGAGACACTCTCGTTCTCCTAGTGTGTCCTTTCAGTGACTTCCTTCGACTCCACCCCCCAACTCAACGTCTGGCGCATGTTGCTCGCGCTGGCCGTGGTGTTCGTGATGCTCGGGACCACCGGCTGGACAGCTGTGCGCAACCACCGGGGCGCGACCACCCCGCTCGCGGCGTCGCTGTCCGCCTGGGAACGCGGTCACATAGGCGGGCACCGGCTGCCCGACCCGGACGACACGACGCCCGCCAGGCTGGCCCACTTCTTCGCCTCGCTCGACGCGCGGCAGCGGGCCCGGCTCGCCACCCGCTATCCGCTGGCGGTCGGCAACATGAACGGGGCGCCGGTACAGCTCCGGTACCGCGCCAACCAGATCGCCCTCGGCCAGGCACGCAAGGTCGAGCTCAAACGCATGGACGACGACCGGCTCTCGCCGACCGGACAGTACGAGGCCGGCCGCCGGATGCACCGGTACGAGGACCTGATGAGCGGGGAGCGCCGCATCCTCGCCTTCGACCCGATGGGCTCCGGCCGGGTCGCGGAGGTCTTCGGAGACCTGGACAGGGCCGAGCGGGTCTCGGTCGTCGTGCCCGGCGTCGACACCAACCTCCTGACCTTCCAGCGCACCAACAAGACGTACTCGGCGCCCGTCGGCATGGCCAAGTCCCTGCACAGCGCCGAGCGGGCCGCGAGCCCGGAGACACGTACGGCCGTCATCGCCTGGGCCGACTACACGGCGCCCAGCGGACTCGGCATGGACGCGGCCACCGGGATCCGCGCCGAGGAGGGCGCGGTCCGGCTCAACGCCCTGGTCCGTGCCCTGCCCGGACGCTCCGGCGTGGCCCTGTACTGCCACAGCTACGGCTCGGTCGTCTGCGGTGTCGCCGCGCACTCGCTGCCCTCGCGGGTCTCCGACATAGCGGTGGCGGGCAGCCCCGGTATGCGGGTCGAGAAGGCCGCGCAGCTGCGCACCTCAGCCCGGGTGTGGGCCGTACGGGACTCCGACGACTGGATCGAGGACGTACCGCATCTGGAGGTCGGCGGGCTCGGTCACGGGGCCGATCCGATGTCCTCGGACTTCGGCGCGCGCGTGCTGTCGGCCCGGGGCGCCCGGGGACACACGGGGTACTTCGTGCCCGGCACCGACAGCCTGCGGAACTTCGCCGAGATCGGGATTGGCGCGTACCGCGCGGTGCGCTGCGCCCACGAGGATGACGTGTGCCGGGAGGGTTTGTCCGACACGGCTGAAGTCGGACGCGCGTAGAGAACGAAGAAAGTGCGGTCTGCTCAGGGAGGGGACTACGAAGCGCATGCCGCATACGATGGCCCGCATGGGTGACGTACTGGCCGGATTTCATGCCGCCTGGGAGTTCGAGTCCGACTCCGTGCTCATCCGCTTCGAACGGGGGATTCGCACGCCGAAGCTGTTCCAGGCGCTCGGTGAGCGCCGCATCCCGCTCGACGCGATCGCGGCGGTGACGCTGACGCCCGGCAAGCGCGGGACGGTCGTCCTGCGCGCCGAGCCGAGACCGGGAGCGGATCCGCTCATGGAGGCGGCGGCGGGACAGCTCAAGGAGGGGTCCGACCCCTATCGGCTTGTGCTGCCCGCCGAGCGGGAGACGCTCGCCGAGTACTACGCGGACGAACTGCGGGCGATGCTCGCGACCAACGACCCGGGGCCCGCCGAGCGCTATCTGGTGCAACCGCCCGAGACGCCGCTGCAGTTCAAGGCGTACGACGGAAAGGCGTCCTTCGACGGGAAGACCGTCCACTTCCGGTGGTTCTGGACGGGGGCGTCCTCCGCCAAGTGGAAGGCCGGCGACCAGGGTTTCGCCGTGTCCGACCTGTGTGGTGTCGAGTGGCGCTCGCCCGAGGTCTTCGAGGGGCATCTGCGGCTGCTGCGCCGTGACTCGGGGATTTCGCAGCCGGCTCAGGCGGATCAGGATCCGGCCGCCGTTGTCTTCGGGCTGGGGTACGGGCCGGTGCACGAGTCGTTGCCGTTCGCCGCGGCGGTGCTTGCGGCGGTTCGGACCGGTGGGGCTTCGGCCCCCCTGCCCGAGAGTCCGGGGGCCGGGACCGCGGGCGGGGCGGGGGCTCGGCGGGATCCGGCCGACATCGCCGACCGGATCCGGCATCTTGGCGAGCTTTATGAGGCTGGGCTCGTCACGGATGAGGAGTTCTCGATGAAGAAGGCCGAGTTGTTGGCCGAGCTTTGAGGTGTGAGGGGGGGCGGGGGGAGGGGCTGCGGGGCCGTTCGTTGGCTGCGGGCCGTTGTGGCTGGTCGCGCAGTTCCCCGCGCCCCTGAAGGGGCGAACCCCCTCACGGGCTCGCTACTCCCTGCCCGCCGACACGAACGTCATGTCCGCGTAGCGGGTGCCTGATACCTGGGCGGCGATGGCGTTCAGGGTGGCCAGGTCGTCCTCGCTCAGGACGATGCGGGTTGCCGCCGTGTTCTCCTCGATCCGGGTGCGCCTGCGGGTGCCCGGGATGGGGATCACGGGGAGGTCGTGGACGGACGCCTGCTGGTGGACCCAGGCCAGGGCGATCTGGCCCACGGAGGCGTCGTGGGCCTTCGCCACCGCCCGGATCGGCTCCAGGAGGGCCGCGTTCGCCGCCGCGTTGTCACCGGTGAAGCGGGGCTGCTGGCGGCGGAAGTCGTCGGCGGTCAGTTCCGTGTCGGCGTTCGTGAAGGAGCCGGTGAGGAAGCCCCGGCCGAGCGGCGAGTACGGGACCAGCGTCACGCCCAGTTCCCGGGCCGCCGGGACCACACCCGCCTCGATGTCCCTGCTGAACAGCGACCACTCCGACTGGACGGCCGCGATCGGGTGCACCGCCTGCGCGGCCCGGAGTTCGCCGCCCGTGACCTCGCTGAGGCCGAGCTGCTTGACCTTGCCCTCGCGGACCAGCTCGGCCATGGCGCCGACGGTCTCCTCGATGGGGACGTTCACGTCACGGCGGTGCATGTAGTAGAGGTCGATCACATCGACACCCAGCCGCTTGAGGCTCGCCTCCACGGCCTGCCGGATGTACGGCGGGTCGTTGCGGATGATCCGCTTCGTCGGCTCGTCCGGCGGAATCGCCAAGGCGAACTTGGTCGCTATGACGACCTCGTCGCGGTGCGCCCGGAAGAACGGCGACAGGAACTCCTCGTTCTCCCCCTGGCCGTACGCGTCCGCCGTGTCGTAGAGCGTCACGCCGAGTTCCAGCGCGCGCTCCAGCGTGGCCCGGGCCTCCTCGGCGTCCGTCGGGCCGTACGCGAAACTCATGCCCATGCAGCCGAGGCCCTGCACTCCGACCTCGGGGCCGCCCGTACCGAGCTGCGCCTTCGCGATCCTGCTGTCCGTCATCGGGACCTCTCCGACGCCAGGGCCCGCCCGGCGTCCGCATAGAAATTGATCTTCCGGTCGAGCACCGCGAGGGTGTCCTGGAGCTCGGCGATCCGCGCCTGTACGTCCCGACGGGTGGCTTCGAGCAGCTCGAAGCGGTCGGCGTACGTGTGGTCGCCCTCACGCACCATCTCCGCGTACCGCACCATCCCGGCGACCGGCATCCCGGTCAGCCGCAGCTTGCCCACGAGGTCGAGCCAGTCGAGGTCGCGGTTGCTGTAGCGGCGCTGGCCGGTGTGCGAGCGGTCGATGTGGGGCATCAGCCCGATCCGCTCGTACCAGCGGAGGGTGTGCGCCGTCAGGCCGGTGAAGGCGACGACCTCGCTGATCGTGTACTGGTCCTCGCCGTCCGGACGCCGGGCCGCGTGCGGCAGGCCGGCACAGGTGTTGTTCCTGGTGTCCGTGGTCTCCATCACCGTCATGACCTCAACGCTAAAACCTTGGAGTGCACTCCAAGCAAGCGGATTCCGGTGAAATTCCGACGACATCGGCCGGGGCCCGTGGCTACCGTGCCGATCATGAGCCTTGTACGTCGTGCCGTGCCCGAGGACGCCGAGGAACTGCTCCGACTGCGGCAGGTGATGATCGACTCCCAGCCAGGTGCGGATACGTCCGCTGACTGGCATGCCGAGTCCCTGGCCACCGTACGGGGGCGGCTGGCCGATCCCGACGGGGGTTTCGCCGCGTTCGTCGTCGATCACCCCGAGCGGGTGGGGACGCTGGGGGCGCTGGTCGCGGGGACGGTGGAGTACCGGATCGGGCGGGCCGGGAATCCGCACGGGCGGATCGGTTACGTGTTCAGTGTGGCGACCGATCCCGAGGTGCGGCGGCGGGGGTATGCGCGGGCGTGCATGGAGGCGTTGGTGGTGTGGTTCCGGGAGGAGGGGGTCGGTCAGATCGATCTGACCGCTTCGGCGGAGGCTGCGCCGCTGTATGCGTCGATGGGGTTTGTGCGGACGCCTGATCCTTTGATGCGGCTTCGGTTTTGAGTGCGGGCCCGGTGGGGGCTTGTCGCGCAGTTCCCCGCGCCCCTAAAAGACGGGGTGCTGCCCGAACCCCGCTCATCACCCTGGTCGTAGGCTCTTGTGCATGTCTTTGGAGAGTCTCGCCCTCATCGAGAAGTGGCCCGTTCCTACCGTTGCCGCTGCCGTCGTACGGGCGGATGGCACAGTGCTCGGCAGCCGTGGGCCCGTCACTCAGCGGTTCACGCTCGCCTCTGTGACGAAGCCCCTCGCCGCGTACGCCGCCCTTGTCGCGTACGAGGAAGGGGCCGTCGAACTGGATGAGCCCGCCGGACCCGAGGGGTCCACCGTGCGGCATCTGCTCGCGCACACCAGTGGGCTGGCCTTCGACGAGCACCGGGTGACGGCGGCGCCGGGGCTGCGGCGGCTGTACTCCAACGCCGGGTTCGAGCAGCTGGGGGATCACATCGCGAAGGCGACGGAGATTCCCTTCGGTGAGTATCTGAAGCAGGCGGTGCTCGAACCGCTCGGGATGACGTCGACGGCCCTCGACGGCTCGCCCGCGAAGGACGGTGTCTCGACCGTCGACGATCTGGTGCGGTTCGCCGCCGAGGTGCAGGCCCCGCGGCTGCTCGACCCTCGGACCGTCGCCGAGGCGATGACCGTGCAGTACCCGGGGACCAAGGGTGTCCTGCCGGGATACGGGCACCAGAACCCCAACGACTGGGGCCTCGGCTTCGAGATCCGGGACTCCAAGTCGCCCCACTGGACGGGCGGTTCGTCCTCGCCCCGGACCTTCGGGCACTTCGGCCAGTCCGGTACGTTCCTGTGGATCGACCCCGTCGCGGGAGCCGCCTGCGTGGCGCTGACGGACCGGGCGTTCGGGCCGTGGGCCGTCGAGGTGTGGCCCGCCTTCACGGACGCGGTGCTCGCCGAACTCTCCAGCGCCCCGTAAGGCTCCCTACGCCATCTCCCAGAACAGCAGCTCCGCCCCGTCCCGGGCGACCGCCTCCAGGTCCTTCGCGTCCGTGATGCGGGCCGCGTCACCGGGGCTCAACACCCAGCTGTCCAGCAGGACTTCGCCGCGTACGACATGGGCGTACACGAACGGCGCGTCGGGGACGGCGGTGCGCTCCCCCGGCGCGAGGCGGCGGACGTGGAGCATCGCGGCCGCCTCCGGGACGGCGTACGGGGTGGAGTCGGCGATGCCGTGGACGACCTCGTACGCGGGGTCGCCGCCCGGCTCCAGCGGGGCGAGCCACATCTGGACGAAGAGCAGTGGTGTGTCGCCGTCGTTGCGTTCGATGTGGCGGACGCCGCCCGCCGAGCTGAGGCGCTGCACGTCACCGGGGCGTACGACCGACTCGTGGCCGGTCGTGTCGCGGTGGGTCAGCTCGCCCTCGACGACCCAGGTGACGATCTCGGTGTGGCTGTGCGGGTGCTCGTCGAAGCCGGCGCCGGGTGCCAGGCGCTCCTCGTTGCAGGCGATGACCGCGCCGAAGCGGAGGTTGTCCGGGTCGTAGTGCGGGCCGAAGGAGAAGGCGTGCAGGGACTCGATCCCGGCCGCCGGGTCGCCTCCGCGGTAGCGCTCGTCGGCGCGCCGTACGTCCATCACGGACCCACCGTAGACCCGTCGGACGAGCCGTCCGAGACCCTCCGCCGCATACTCCCGTCCTGATAAGGCAGTCTTGTCCCGTGCCCGAACCCGAATCCAGCAACACCGAACGCGCTGCCCGCGCCGCCCATGCGCACGCCGCGACCCTGAAGCGGCTGGAGAAGTCGTCCGGCAGTCTCGCGGCCCAGGCGATCGCGCGCATGGACGAGACGCTGCCGTGGTACCGGGCGATGTCCCCGGAGAACCGGTCGTGGATCGGCCTCGTCGCCCAGGCGGGTATCGCCGCGTTCAAGGAGTGGTTCCGGCATCCGGACGCTCCCCAGGCGATCTCCACGGACGTCTTCGGCACCGCGCCGCGCGAGCTGACCAGGGCGATCACCCTGCGCCAGACGGTCGAGATGGTGCGGACGACGATCGAGGTCATGGAGAGCGCCATCGACGAGGTCGCCGCTCCCGGCGACGAGTCCGTGCTCCGCGAGGCACTGCTCGTGTACGCGCGGGAGATCGCCTTCGCGACCGCCCAGGTGTACGCGCAGGCCGCCGAGGCGCGCGGAGCCTGGGACGCCCGGCTGGAGTCCCTGGTCGTGAACGCCGTCCTCTCCGGCGAGGCGGACGAGGGCGCGGTGTCCCGGGCCGCGGCGCTCGGCTGGAACTCTCCCGAGCATGTGTGCGTGGTGCTGGGCACGGCGCCCGACGGTGACAGCGAGCTGACCGTCGAGGCCATCCGGCGGGCCGCCCGGCACGCCAAGCTGCAGGTGCTGACCGGGGTGCTCGGGGACCGGCTGGTCGTCATCGCGGGTGGCAGCGACAATCCGCTCGGTGTCGCCAAGTCCCTGATCGGGCCGTATGCCGCGGGCCCCGTGGTGGCCGGGCCCGTCGTGCCCGACCTGCTCGCCGCGACCCGCTCCGCGCAGGCGGCGGCCGCCGGCCTCAAGGCGTGTTTCGCCTGGCAGGACGCCCCGCGGCCGGTTCTGGCGGACGATCTGCTGCCGGAGCGCGCGATCGCCTCGGATCCCTCTGCCCGTGAACAGTTGGTGGAGGAGATCTACAGACCACTGGAGGAGGCCGGGTCCGCTCTCCTGGAGACGCTGAGCGTCTATCTCGAACAGGCGAGCAGTCTCGAAGGGGCGGCCCGGATGCTCTTCGTGCATCCCAACACCGTGCGCTACCGGCTTCGACGTGTGACTGACGTCACCGGCTGGTCGCCTTCGGATGTACGTTCGGCGTTCACGCTGCGGATCGCGCTGATCCTGGGGCGTCTGGCCGATGGAGATCCCCAGCTCTAGGCTTTTGTCGGGGACCTACAATTCCCCCTCCTGTTCTTCGTCCCTGTCCCCACGGGCGGCCGTGCCCGTCCACAAGAGAGAGTGTGAGAGTGCTCGTACTCGTCGCTCCCGGCCAGGGCGCCCAGACGCCCGGCTTCCTGACTCCCTGGCTCGACCTCCCCGGTGTCCGCGGTGCCCTTGAGGCGTGGTCCGACGCCGTGGAGCTCGACCTGATCCGCTACGGCACCGAGGGGGACGCGGAGGAGATCCGTGACACCGCGGTGGCGCAGCCGCTCCTGGTCGCGGCCGGGCTGACCTCCGCGTACACCCTCTTCGACGACCCGGCCCAGCTGCCGCTCAAGGTCGGCGCCGTCGCCGGACACAGCGTCGGCGAGCTGACCGCCGCCGCGCTCGCCGGGGTGCTCCCCGACGAGGAGGCCGTCCGCCTCGTCCGCGTCCGCGGACTGGCCATGGCGGAGGCGACCGCCGCCACCGCCACCGGAATGTCGGCGCTGCTCGGCGGCGACCCGGAAGTGACGATCCCGCACCTGGAGAAGCTCGGCCTGACCCCGGCGAACGTGAACGGCGCGGGCCAGGTCGTGGCCGCCGGCACGCTGGAGGAGCTGGCCGCCCTGGAGGCCGACAAGCCCGAGGGCGTACGCCGCGTGGTGGCCCTCAAGGTCGCGGGCGCGTTCCACACGCACCACATGGCCCCGGCGGTCGACACCCTCGCCCGCGCCGCGGCCGAGCTGTCGCCCGCCGACCCGACGGTCACGTACGTGTCGAACAAGGACGGGCAGGCCGTCACCGCCGGCTCGGAGGTCCTGGCCCGGCTGGTCGGCCAGGTCGCCAACCCGGTCCGCTGGGACCTGTGCATGGAGACCTTCAAGGAACTGGGCGTGACCGCGCTCCTGGAGGTGTGCCCCGGCGGCACCCTGACCGGTCTCGCCAAGCGCGCGCTGCCCGGCGTGAAGACGCTGGCGCTGAAGACACCCGACGACCTCGACGCGGCTCGCGAGCTCATCGCCGAGCACGCCTCCGCCTGAGCGCGTAAGGAGCCGACAGAGCATGTCGAAGATCAAGCCCAGCAAGGGCGCCCCGTACGCGCGCATCCTCGGGGTCGGCGGCTACCGCCCGGTCCGTGTCGTGCCGAACGAGGTGATCCTCGAAACGATCGACTCGTCCGACGAGTGGATCCGCTCGCGCTCCGGCATCGAGACCCGGCACTGGGCGAACGACGAGGAGACCGTCGCCGCCATGTCGATCGAGGCGTCCGGCAAGGCCATCGCCGACGCCGGGATCAGCGCCGAGCAGATCGGCGCCGTCGTCGTCTCGACCGTCTCGCACTTCAGCCAGACCCCGGCCGTCGCCACGGAGATCGCCGACAGGCTCGGCACGGCGAAGGCCGCGGCCTTCGACATCTCGGCGGGCTGCGCCGGCTTCGGCTACGGACTGACCCTGGCCAAGGGCATGGTCGTCGAAGGTTCCGCCGAGTACGTACTTGTCATCGGCGTCGAGCGGCTCTCCGACCTGACCGACCTGGAGGACCGCGCGACGGCCTTCCTGTTCGGTGACGGCGCGGGCGCGGTCGTCGTCGGCCCCTCCCAGGAGCCGCACATCGGCCCCACGGTCTGGGGTTCCGAGGGCGACAAGTCCCACACGATCAAGCAGACCATCCCCTGGGACCGTTTCCGGATCGGCGACGTGTCCCAACTGCCCCTGGACTCCAAGGGCGAGGTCAAGTTCCCCGCGATCACGCAGGAAGGCCAGGCGGTGTTCCGCTGGGCCGTGTTCGAGATGGCGAAGGTCGCCAAGGAGGCGCTGGACGCCGCCGGACTCACTGCGGACGACTTGGACGTCTTCATTCCCCACCAGGCCAACGAGCGGATCATCGACTCGATGGTGAAGACTCTCAAGCTGCCGGAACACGTCACGGTCGCCCGTGACGTGCGCACCACCGGTAACACCTCGGCCGCCTCGATCCCGCTCGCGATGGAGCGGCTCCTGGCGACCGGCGAGGCGAAGAGCGGCGACACCGCGCTCGTCATCGGCTTCGGGGCGGGTCTCGTGTACGCCGCGACGGTCGTTACCCTCCCCTAGGCACACCGCCCGGATCCTTCCGGGCGGGAGTACCGCCACACCCTCTGGATACACAAGAAGGAGCGCCTGACATGGCCGCCACTCAGGAAGAGATCGTCGCCGGTCTCGCCGACATCGTGAACGAGATCGCCGGCATCCCGGTCGAGGACGTCCAGCTGGAGAAGTCCTTCACCGACGACCTGGACGTCGACTCGCTGTCCATGGTCGAGGTCGTCGTCGCCGCCGAAGAGCGCTTCGACGTCAAGATCCCGGACGACGACGTCAAGAACCTCAAGACGGTCGGCGACGCGACCGAGTACATCCTCAAGCACCAGGGCTGAGCGCTCCGCTGAGAGTGCACTGCTTCGCCCGCGGGTCCGTTGTGGCTGGTCGCGCAGTTCCCCGCGCCCCTTCGGGGCACTGCCGAACCACACCGGACAGCACCGGACCCGCTTAGCCCCGCCACCCGGCGGTGGCGCCGCTGAATCCTCGTATCCGTTGGAGAAAGAATTCCCGTGAGCCCGACCAATCGCACCGTGGTCGTCACCGGTATCGGCGCAACCACACCGCTGGGTGGCGACGCAGCCTCTACCTGGGAGGGCCTGGTCGCCGGACGTTCCGGTGTCCGCCCTCTGGAGCAGGACTGGGCCGCCGACCAGGCGGTCCGTATCGCGGCGCAGATCGCCGTGGAGCCGGGCGAGGTCATTCCGCGCCCGCAGGCCCGCCGCCTCGACCGCTCGGCGCAGTTCGCGCTGATCGCGGCCAAGGAGGCCTGGGCGGACGCCGGCTTCGCCGGCAAGGCGGGCGAGACCGAGACATCAGCCGCTGCCGCGGCGGGAGCGGTCGACCCCGACCGTCTCGGCGCGGTCATCGCCTCCGGCATCGGTGGTGTCACGACCCTGCTCGACCAGTACGACGTGCTCAAGGAGAAGGGCGTACGCCGCGTCTCCCCGCACACCGTCCCCATGCTGATGCCGAACGGCCCCTCGGCCAACGTGGGTCTGCTCGTCGGCGCGCGCGCCGGTGTGCACACCCCGGTCTCCGCCTGCGCGTCGGGCGCCGAGGCCATCGGCTACGCCATCGAGATGATCCGCACCGGCCGCGCCGACGTCGTCGTCGCCGGTGGTACGGAGGCGGCGATCCACCCGCTGCCCATCGCCGCCTTCGGCAACATGATGGCGATGTCCAAGAACAACGACGACCCGCAGGGCGCCTCGCGTCCCTACGACCTCGGCCGGGACGGCTTCGTCCTCGGCGAGGGCGCGGGCGTCATCGTCCTGGAGTCGGCCGAGCACGCCGCCAAGCGCGGCGCCCGCGTGTACGCGGAGGCGGTCGGCCAGGGCATCTCGGCCGACGGCCACGACATCGTGCAGCCGGAGCCCGAGGGGCGGGGCATCGCCCACGCCCTGCAGAACCTGCTGGACAACACGGACCTGAACCCGGCGGAGATCGTGCACGTCAACGCGCACGCGACCTCCACACCGGCGGGTGACGTGGCCGAGCTGAAGGCGCTGCGCAAGGTCTTCGGCGACGACACCGACCACTTCGCGGTCTCCGGTACGAAGTCCATGACCGGGCATCTGCTGGGTGGTGCGGGTGGTGTCGAGTCCGTCGCCACGGTGCTCGCGCTGTACCACCGGGTCGCGCCGCCGACCATCAACGTCAACAACCTCGACCCCGAGGCCGAGGCCACCGCCGACATCGTTCGTGGTGAGGCGCGGAAGCTGCCCGTCGAGGGGCGGATCGCCGCGCTGAACGACTCGTTCGGCTTTGGCGGGCACAACGTGGTTCTGGCGTTCCGTACGGTCTGATTTCAGCCGTATTTGTGCTTACGGTGAGTGGCCCGGGCTCCTCTTTGAGGAACCCGGGCCACTTGTCGTTCGTTGAGTGTCGGCCGCGGGACGGTGGGGGCTTGTCGCGCCCACGCGGCGGAGCCGCAAATGTCACAGCCCCGCGCCCCTTACGGGGCTCAGACCACCTGATGGAGCCAGCGGACCGGAGCGCCCTCGCCTGCGTAGCGGAAGGGCTCCAGTTCGTCGTCCCAGGGCTTGCCGAGGAGCTTGGTGAGTTCGGACTCCAGTTGCGTTTCGCCCTGCTGGGAGCGGACCAGGGCGGCGCGCAGGCGGTCCTCGGGGATCAGGATGTCGCCGTGGATGCCGGTCACCGCGTGGAAGATGCCCAGCTCAGGGGTGCAGCTGTAGCGCTCCCCCTCGGCGGTGGCGCACGGTTCGGCGGTGACCTCGAAGCGCAGCATCTGCCAGCCGCGCAGCGCCGAGGCGAGCTTGGAGGCCGTGCCGACCTCGCCCTTCCAGGAGAACTCCGATCTCCAGGTGCCGGGGGACGCGGGCTGCCGGATCCAGTCGAGGCTGACTCGCGTGCCGAGCACACCCGCGACTGCCCATTCGACGTGCGGGCACAGCGCACGCGGCGCGGAGTGCACGTAGAGAACTCCACGTGTCGTCACTGGGACCTCCGGACAGAGCGGGCATCTTGTACTTTGGCGGAACGTCAGTGGCTGGGCAGCCACGTGGCGAGGCTACCGTGCGGCGGCGCAAGGAGTGTGACGTACCGTCGGTCCCAGCGCCCGGAAACACGGAGGTTTCACCCGGCGGGACGCGTGGCGGGCACCCGGCCGGGGGTCCGGCCCGCGGCGCGGCCGCGTATGGACCACACGTCCCCCGGGAAAACACAGCCACTCTGGTGGACGCTCCTGGGCGGGCCGCAGTTGCGCGACGAACGAGGGGAACTGGGGATGCGGAAGCGTGGTCACCGTTCACGAGGCGTCGCCGCGGCCGCGGCGGCGGCTCTGCTGGGCGTGGCGGGACTGGCCGGATGCGACGCGAGCGGCGGCAACTCCCCAGGCCCCACCGGCACCTCCGCACGGGCCGCGAAACCGTCCCCCAAACCCACTCCCGCCTGGGACAGCAGCCCGGATTCGCTGGCCGCGGTCGGCGACTCCATCACCCGTGGTTTCGACGCCTGCTCGGTGCTCACCGACTGCCCCGAGGTCTCGTGGGCGACCGGCACCGACACGAAGGTGAACAGCCTCGCGGTACGGCTCCTCGGCACGGCCGGTGCCGCCGAGCGCAGCTGGAACTACGCGCAGACCGGCTCCCGCATGGCCGATCTGCCCGGCCAGATGGCCCAGGCCGCGACGAAGAAGCCCGAGCTGGTCACGGTCATGGCCGGCGCGAACGACGCCTGCCGCTCGTCGGTCTCCGCGATGACCTCGGTGGAGGACTTCCGCACCCAGTTCCAGGACGCGCTGACCACACTGCGGGAGGCGCTGCCGAAGACGCAGGTGTACGTGTCCAGCGTGCCCGATCTGAAGCGGTTGTGGTCGGAGGGGCGGACCAACCAGCTGAGCAAGCAGATCTGGAAACTCGGTATCTGCCCGTCGATGCTGGGTGACGCCGACGCGTTGGACTCGGCTGCGACCTTGCGGCGGGACACCGTGCAGGACCGGGTGGAGGCGTACAACTCGGTGCTGCGGGAGGTGTGCGCGAAGGACGACCGGTGCCGGTTCGACGGTGGGGCGGTGTTCGAGTACCGGTTCGGTACGAAGCAGTTGAGTCACTGGGACTGGTTCCATCCCAGCAAGAACGGGCAGGCCCGGCTCGCGGAGATGGCGTACGCGGCTGTGACGTCACGTACCCCTCCGGCGTGAGGGGTGGGGGCGCCGCGGTTCTGAGCGGCTCCGCGGCCCGCCCCCTCGGAGCAGCGTCGGCCGCCCTCCGCGCCGGGCCGGTCATTCCTCAGCGTCACGGACCAGGAGCGCGATCTGCACTCGGTTGTCGACCGCCAGCTTGGTGAACAGGTTGCCCACGTGCGCCTTGACGGTCGCGACGCTGATGTACAGCCGCTCGGCGATCTCCGGGTTGCCCAGTCCGTCCGCGACGGCCCGAGCGGTCTCGAGTTCTCGTTCGGTCAGTGTGGACAGCCGTTTCCGTGCGGCTTCGCGGGATGAGTCGCGAGCGTAGGAGGACTGCGGGCTGGTGGCCGCGGCGATCACCCGTGCCGCGGCCGCCGGGGACAGCACGGAGTCGCCGTCCGCGACGGTCCGCACCGCGTCGAGAATCCGCGCCGGTTGGGTGTCCTTGAGGACGAACCCGAGTGCTCCGGCGTGCAGCGCGCCGAGTACCAGATCGTCGGAGTCGAAGGTGGTCAGCATGAGCACCCGCGGCGGCGGCGATCGGGTGAGGAGTTCCCGGGTCGCGCTGAGACCGTCACGGCCGGGCATCCGCACGTCCATCAGGACGACGTCCGGCCGCTGCTCGTCCACCACGGTGATCGCGGCGTCCCCGTCGGCCGCTTCCGCGACGACGGTCAGGTCCGGTTCGCCGTCGATGACGAGCCGCAGTGCCATCCGCACCAGCTGGTCGTCGTCGACGATGACGACGCGCACCGCCTCCCGCTCGGTATCCACTCAAGCTCTCTTTTCGTGTGTGGGGTTCGGCCAGGGTAGCCGCGCGGTGAGGACGTATCCGTTGTCGGGTGTGGGGCGGTGGTCGAGTCTTCCGCCGGCGATGGTGACGCGTTCGGTGAGGCCGAGCAGACCGAATCCCGATGTCGGTGGTTGTGCGGTTGCCGTGGTGGCCGGGGAGTTGTGGACGCTGACGTCGAGGTTGTCGCCTGCCGTTCCTTCGAGGGTGATGTGTACGTGTGCGCCTGGGGCGTGTTTGGCGGCGTTGGTCAGTCCTTCCTGGACGATCCGGTAGCAGGTGCGTCCGACGGCATCGGACGGTGTTCCCGCCACGGTGGTGGTGAGGGTGACGTCCAGTCCGGAGGCGCGGGCGTCGGCCACCAGTTCGGGGATGCGGTCGAGGGAGGGCTGGGGTGGTTCCGGGCGGCCCGGGTCGGCGCGGAGCACACCGAGGACATCCCGTAGTTCCTCCAGGGCCTGATGGGAGCCGTCGGCGATACCGCGGACCAGCACGCGGTTCTCCTCGGCGGTGAGGTCGCCGCGGTGGTCCAGCACTCCGGCCTGCATGGCGACCAGGGAGATCCGGTGCGCGAGCACGTCGTGCATCTCGCGGGCGATCCGGTTCCGTTCCAGGGCCCGTGCCTGCGCCGCTCGTGCGGTCTGTTCACGTTCCGCGCTCTCCGCCCGGTCCAGCAAGGACCGCACTTCGACGCGCCGCGCCCCGATGGCCATGCCCATGGCCACCGCGATGCCCGCGATCAGTGCCGGGAACGCGAGCTGGTACCAAAACAAGCCGGGCGAGCTCTGGACCGGGTAGAGCCCGTCGGCGAACTGTGACGCGGTCACCAGGGCTAGAGCGACGACCCCGATCTCCACCGGACGGCGACGCGTGGAGATCGAGACCAGCGCAAGGAACGCGGCACCTGAAGCGAGTGCCGACGCGGTCGAGGCGATCACGACGGTCATGGCGACGGCGAGCGGGAACCGGCGCCGCCACAGAAGCGCCGTCAGGCAGCCGATTGCCACCAGCGGATCACCGATGACGAACCATGAGCCCGTTTCGCCCGTCTGCCCCCGCAGCAACGCACCGATGGAGAGCCAGAGCGGTACCCCCACTGCCGCGGCCGCACCCAGCCGCCATGTCTGCTGCCACCACCCGAGCCGTGGCGCTACGTCCGTGTTCACCCGGCCATTGTCGCGACACCGTGCGGCCGGTGAGTCGGACCGCGGGACGAGGCGCCCCCGACCTGAGTCGAATCACCGCCCCGCCTTCGGTCGAAGGCGATGCGAGCCGCCGGGCCGATGTGTCTGCCGCTCCGCACGGACAGAGTCGTTCATGTGCCGAGACAACCGACAACCAGACGAGGAAACGCGCTGCGCAAGGGCGGCTGTACGGCCCTTGAGGCGGTCGGGATGGTGATCACAGCCCTGTCCGCCCAAGCGATGATCCGCGCTTTGCTCAACCAGGGCTCCGAGCCGCTGTGGGGCATCCTCAACGGGGTTCCCGGCGGCCTCACCGGCCAGATGATCCTCCTCGGACTCATCGCGGTTGTCGCAACGGTGTCCGGTGCCTGGGCACACACCCACAAGGAACCAACCACCGAGCGGGCCGGAAAACCCGGGGGAATCCGCGACTGAGCCCCAGCGGTCCACGCGCTCGGCCCGGCCGCTCCCTCTCTCCCTCCCACACACAACTCGCCCAGATCGACGTGCTGGTCCGCAGGAACGGCCGGCGGCGGAGCCGGGCTGTCCCGAACCCGCCCGTTTCGGCGCCCCCGTGCACCCCGTGCGCCCCTCAGGAGGACATTCAGATGCGTAAGAAAACCTTGTCCCTCGCACTCGCCGGCACCGCGGTGGCGGCGACCGCGGTGACGTTGACCGCGCTTCCGGAAGAGTCGGTGGCGACGACGTCGGACGCCGTGGAATGGGGCTCGTGCTCGGAGAAGAAGGCCGCTTCACCGGCCCCGTCAAAGGCCCCTTCACCGGCCCCTTCATCCCGTCTGGAGTGCTCGATCCTCGAAGTCCCGCTGGACTACCGCGATCCCGACGGCAGGCAGATAGAGATCGCCATCTCCCGGCTGGCGAGCGAGAAGCCCTCGCAGCGCCGCGGCGTGCTGCTGACCAATCCAGGCGGCCCCGGCATCTCAGGACTCGGCTACCCGTTCGCTCTCGCCTCAAAGCTGCCGCAGAAGGTGCTGGACTCCTACGACCTGATCGGCTTCGACCCGCGCGGCACCGGCCGCAGCACGCCGGTGACCTGTGACCTGACCCCGGAACAGCAGAGCCGCGGCAACCTGCCGCCGTACGCGCACACCGCGGCCGATGTCACGCGGGCGGCGAAGAGCGCGCGGACCATCGCCAAGCAGTGCGCCACCTCGAAGACGGCCTCGATGCTGCCGCACACCACCACCGCGAACGCCGCCCGCGACATGGACCGCATCCGGGAGGCACTGGGCGAGCCGAAGGTCTCGTACCTCGGTGGGTCCTACGGCACCTACCTCGGTTCGGTGTACACGACGCTGTTCCCGGGGCGCAGCGACCGGATCGTGCTCGACAGCAACCTGGGCCCCGGTGGCTACGACGTCACGGCCACGCGGTCGCTCGCCCGTGGACTGGAGGACCGGTTCCCGGACTTCGCGGCGTTCGCGGCAGCGCGCCCCGAGTACGGTCTGGGCACCACACCGGAGCAGGTGAAAGCGAAGTACTTCGAGCTCGCGAAGCGGTTGGAGGAGAAGCCGGTCCGGGGCATCGACGCGACGCTGTTCCGCGGGTACACCTTCGACCTCCTCTACACCGATGCGGCCATGCCCTCGGTGGCCGAGATGTGGCAGGCGCTCGACAAGGATCTGCCGCTGCCGCCCGGCACCCCGCCGGCGATACCGAATCTGGAGAACCTCATGTCCGCCCGATTCAATGTGATCTGCGGCGATTCGAACTGGCCGGAGACGGTCGAGGAGTACCAGCGGATGGTCGCGGTCGACCGGGAGAAGTACCCGATGCTGGGCGGGTCCGCGGCGAACATCGGACCGTGCGCGTTCTGGCCGGAGCCGATCGAGAAGCCGGTGCGCATCGGCGACCGGGGCCCGTCGAACGTGCTCATGGTGCAGAACGAGCGCGACCCGGGGACGCCGCTGGCCGACGCCAAGAAGCTGCGGAAGGCGCTCGGGAAGCGGGCCACGATGGTGACGGCCGACCAGGGCGGGCACGGTGTCTATCCGTTCGGCCTCAACACGTGCGCGAACGACGCGGTGACGTCCTTCCTGACCACCGGGCAGCGCCCCTCGCAGGACCTCGCCTGCGCGGCGGAGCCGGGCAAGTAGCGGGAGCGGGCGACATGTTCAAGGAGTGGCGGCACCGTCGGGCCGTACAGCGGGTCAAGCCCGGGGACGGGCGAGCGCTGAAGCGTTTCCGCTGGTGGCAGATGCTTTCCCGTGCGCTGTTCCATCTTCGGCTGACGAACGACGCCGGCCGGCAGCTGGACTACGCCGTCGACGTCAGGCATCAGAAGCAGTCGGACGGCTACGTCAAGGCACACCTGTACCTCGATGGCAGGCATCACGCCGAGTCCAGAGTCCCTGCCGTCTTCCCCGTCCAGGGCGGCAACGTCGAAGTAAGGGCGAGCAACTTCGGGCTCAAGCGCTGCCACTACGTCACCTCCGAGGGGGCCGAGTTCCAGCTCGTCCCGGACGCCGCCTCCGCCGAGGGACGCCGCATGCGCCTTGACCGATCGCACCCCGCACTGAGCCGCGGTATCGGTTTCCTCTCGCTGATCGTGGTGGTCATCGGCCTGGCTCTCCTGCTCCTTCAACTCGCCGAACAGCTCACCCGGGACCCGCAGGGCCTCGCCCAGTACGTCGGGACCTTCACCTCGCCCATTGATCTGCCGGCATCGGCCAACGCGGTGGTCGGGCTCGTGACTGTGGCGGCCAGCACCGAGCGGGCGCTGCGGCTGCGCTACAACTGGCTGCTCGACGGCGGGGCGGGCTGACCCCGCCCCTCCGGCACCGGCATCAGTATTCGGCCGCCGCCCTCAGCCTGCGGTCGGCGAACGAGTGCGACGCCTCGATCTCGTATGAACCCTTCACCGGTGTCCAGGCGTCGGTCTCCTCGTCCCAGATCTCGAAGGCTCGGGCCGGGAGTTCGATGGTGACGGTGGCTGTTTCGCCCGGGAGCGCCTCTGCCGTCGCGAAGCCCGCCAGTCGGCGGGGCGGGCGGGTGGTGTCGGGCTCGGTGGGGGCCAGGTAGATCTGGACGGTCTCGCGGCCCTTGCGGGTGCCGGCGTTGGTGATGCGGACGGTGACCGTCCTGCCCGTCACCTTGATCTCGTCGTAGGTCCAGTCCGTGTAGCCGAGGCCGTGGCCGAAGGGGTACGTCGGGGTGCTGCCCTCCTTCTCCCAGGCCCGGTAGCCGATGAACACGTCCTCGGTGTACGGGAGTTCGCCGTCGGTGGGGGTTACCCGGGTGACCGGCGCGGCCTCCAGGGTGCCCCAGGTGGTGGGGAGGCGGCCGCCGGGCTCGTGGGTGCCGGTGAGGACGTCGGCGAGGGCGGCGCCGCCCTCCTGGCCCGGGAACCAGCTGAGGAGTACGGCGGACACGTCGTCGCGCCACGGGAGTTCCACCGGGGAGCCGGAGTTGACGACCACGACGGTGTTGGGGTTGGCGGCGGCCACCGCGTGGACCAACTCGTCCTGGCGGCCGGGGAGTCGGAGGTCCTTGCGGTCGAAGCCCTCGGACTCGACGCGTTCCGTCGTGGCGACCACGACGACCGCCGTGTCGGCGGCGCGGGCGGCCTCGACGGCCTCGGCGATCAGTTCGTCGGGATCGCGCTGCGGCTCCTGGTGGGTGAGCGTGAAGGCGACGACCTTCATGGGCACGTGCTCGGGAACGGAGACCACGTGGCTCAGTGAGACCTCGTAGGTGTCACCGGCGGTCAGGTCCACCGTGGCACGCTCGACGGGGGCGCCGAAGAACGTCACGAACGGGTCGTCCTTCTCGGTCCGTTGGACGTCGTCGAAGTACGTCGTGCCGTCGACCGTGAGCGTGAAGGCGCCGAGCCCCTTGATCCCGAAGGTGTGCCGGCCGCTCTCGCGCGGGGTGAAGGTGCCGGTCAGTTCGACGGTGTGGAGGTTGTCGTGGGTGACGCCTTCGGGCAGGTCGTCGCCCATCCACTGGAGGTGGCCGCTCGGCGCCGAGCCCGTGCCGACGACGGTGCCGGCGGAGTCGCGGCAGACCGCGCGCAGCTCGAACCCCTTGTCGGCGACGGCCAGTTCCTCGTTCGGGTCGGCGCCGACCGCGTATGTCAGCGCTCCCTCGGGCAGGGCGGCGGTGAGGCCGTCGAGCGGGGAGACGACGTGGGCCGGGAAGACGACGGCGGAGCCGCCGCCGAGGACGCGGGCGTCGCGGGCGGCGGCGCCGATGAGGGCGACCGACCGCCCCTCGGGGATCGGGAGAGCACCTTCGTTGCGTACGAGCACGAAGCCGCGGCGGGCGATCTCGCGGGCCAGGGCCTCGCCGTCGATGTCCGCGGGGAGTTCGGTGACCGCCGGCTCGGCGCCGTCCAGGATGCCGACGCGCGCGGCCAGGCGCAGGACGTTGCGCACGGCCTCGTCGACCTTGGCCTCCGCCACCTCTCCGGCGCGGACGGCGGCGGCGAGCTTCTCGCCGTACACGGTGGTCGGGCCCGGCATCGCGACGTCCAGGCCGCCCTCGACGGCGTCGACGGTGGAACGGGCGGCCATCCAGTCGGAGACGTTGAAGCCGTCGAAGCCCCACTCGCCGCGCAGGACTTCATTCACCAGGTAACGGTGTTCGGTCATCGTCGTGCCGTTGACCGAGTTGTAGGCGGTCATGATGCCCCAGGGGTGGGCGTTCTCGACGATCGCCTCGAAGGGGGCCAGGTAGAGCTCGCGCAGGGCGCGTTCGGAGACGACGTTGTTCACGGTGAAGCGGTCGGTCTCGGCGTCGTTGGCGACGAAGTGCTTGACGGTGGTGCCGACGCCGCCCTCCTGCACACCGGTCACGTACCCGGTGCCGATCCGCCCGGTGAGGTACGGGTCCTCGCTGTACGCCTCGAAGTGGCGGCCGCCGAGCGGGGATCGGTGCAGGTTGACCGTGGGGGCGAGCAGGACGTGGACGCCCTTGCGGCGGGCCTCCTGAGCGAGGAGGGTGCCGGCGCGGCGGGCCAGGGCGGGGTCCCAGGTGGCGGCGAGCGCGGTCGGGGACGGCAGGGCGATGGACGGGTCGTCGGCGGTCCAGCGGACGCCCCGTACACCGATCGGCCCGTCGGACATGACCAGCGATTTCAGGCCGATCTCCGGCAGGGCGGGCAGGGACCACATGTCCTGTCCGGCGAGCAGCCGCGCCTTCGCGTCCAGGTCGAGTTTCGCGAGCGCGGTCTCGACCACGGCCTCGCGTGCCTGGTCGGCCGGGGTGGACCGGGTTCCCTGCGCTCCCGCCATGGCGGTGCCTCCTCGTCGAAGTCCGTACCGTCCCTTCATCCTGCACGCGATACCTGTAGATCGGTAGGTTTAGTTACCTGTACGTTACTTTTGGCGACCCTGGGGGTGAGCCCATGTCGTACGGTGACGTCATGACGAGCAAGGCCCCCCGGTCGGCCAGGAGCGTGGAGCGGCGTGCGGAGATCCTCCGGTCGACGCTGGAGGTGATCGCCGAGCGCGGTTACCGGGGCGCGAGCCTGGCCGCCGTCGCGGAGCGGGTGGGGCTCACCCAGCAGGGGCTGCTGCACCACTTCCCCACCAAGGAGGCGCTGCTCGTCGCCGTGATGGCGGAGCGCGACCAGTGGGACGCGATGCCCGGCACCGGGCTGCGGCTCGATCTGCTGGGCCAGTTGGTCGAGTACAACGCGATGCGGCCCGGGATCGTGCAGACCTTCTCGGCGCTGCTCGGCGAGAGCGTCACGGAGGGGCACCCGGCCCGCGAGTTCTTCACCGAGCGGTACGAGGTGGTGCGCGCGAACATGGCGCAGGTGCTGCGGGCCGAGTACGGGGAGCGGCTGCCCAGCGGGCTCACGCCGGAGCGGGCCGCTCCCCTGCTCGTCGCGGTGATGGACGGGCTGCAGTACCAGTGGCTGCTCGCGCCGGAGTCGGTGGACATGCCCGCGGCGTTCCGGGACTTCCTCACGCTGCTGGGCGAGGGTCCTGGTCCCGGCTCCGCTCCCTCCGGCCCCGGGGTCAGCGGGGGCTGACGGCGGCGACGACCTCCACCTCGACGAGGGCCTCCGGCTTGAACAGCCGGGACGCCTCGAAGGTCATGCTGGTGGGGGCGGTCCCGGTGAGGAACTCCCGTCGTACGGCGCCGTATTCGTGGAGCCTGCCGATGTCCGTCAGATACGTACGGATGTTGATGACGTCGGCGAGGGTGGCTCCGTGCGCCTTGAGCAGGGCGTCGATGGCCTCGAAGACTCCGCGGGACTGTTCGGCCAGGGTGTCCCCGTCGGCGACCTGTCCGGAGAGGTACAACATCACTCCCCCGCCGTCGAGTTCGACCCGGGCGACCTGGGAGTAGTAGGCGTTGGCGGGCTGTGGGGCGGAGGGCGGGTTGTCGAGCGATATCTGCATCTTCACGTGTTCCTTCGGCGTCCTTCGTGCACGTCTCCTCTTTCACGTGTCCTCTTGCACGTGCCCTCGACGCTAGGCAGGGGCAGCCGATGCGACAAGCGAATGTCTAGCATGACTGCCATGCAGATACCGCATGCCGAACGTGATGCAGACGCCCTGGTCGGCGGAGCCGTGGGGGTGGGAACCGGCGGCCCGGACGACATACCCGACCTCTCGACCGTATGGCTGCGTGTGTTCCTGGAGGTGGCCCGGCACGGGTCGTTCACGGTGGCCGGGCGGGTGCTCGGCTGGACGCAGTCGGCGGTGTCGCGGCAGGTCGCCTCGCTGGAGGCGGCCCTTGGCGGGACCCCGCTCTTCGACCGGCTGCCGCGAGGGGTGCGGCTGACGGGGGCGGGGCGGTCGCTGGTACCGCACGCCGAGGCCGTCACCGCCCGACTGCGGGACGCCGGACGGGAGTTGGCGTCACTGCGCGAGGCATCGAGCGGAAGACTGCGGGTCGGCGCGTTCGCGACGGCCGACGCGGCGCTCGTGCCCCGCGCCATCGCCGCCTTCCGTGCCCGGCACCCGGGGGTCCGGCTCACCCGCGAGGAGGGACTGACACCGGCCCTCCTCGACCGCCTCACCACCGGCGACCTCGACCTCGCGGTCGTCTCCACGACGGGCCGCGCCCCGCTGGAAGCCCACGAACTGCACCACCTCCTCGACGAGTCCCTGTACGTGGCCGTCCCCGCCGCCCACCCACTGGCGGGCCTCCCCTCCGTCGAGCTGTCCCAACTCGCCGACGCAGACTGGATATCCGGCAGCTCCCGCCCCGAGGGCACCCTCCTCGACATGGCTCTGCGGCACGGTTTCCGCCCGCGCGTGGCACATGTCGTCGCCGAGTGGACGGCCAAGCAGGGGTACGTGGCCGCCGGCCTCGGGGTGACCCTGATCCCGGCGCTCGCCGCCGAGTCCGTACGCCCCGACATCGTCCTCCTCCCGGTCCGCGACGAGGAGGCTCCGACCCGGGCGGTGTACGCGGCGACGGTCCGGGACAGCCACCAGGAGCCGTCCACGCGGGCTTTTCTGACCGCCTTGCGCGAGGCGGCGGCGAAGATTCCCGGACCTCGCACCTGACTCGCGCGCCCCTCCGGTCACGCGGCATGGCGCACGCCCCGTCCGTCACGCATACTGCGGCCATCCGACGACGGCCCCCACTCGCGACGGAAGGACCTGAACTACCTTGACGCACATACGTGTTCAGCTCGGCGCCCTCGGCCTGGCCCTGCTGACCGGCCTCGCGGCCCCGCCCGCCCACGCGGCGGAGGACCCCGCCGCCGCGCCCACCGTGGAGGAGCGGCGACTCGACAAGGCGGCACCCCAGGAGATCCTGGCCCGCTCCGGATTCGCCACGGTGACACCGGAGTTCGTACGAGCACTGGGCAAGGCCCGTTCGTACGCGCAGGCCGAGCGTGTGGTCGAACGGCAGGGCGCGCGGCTGTGGCAGCGGGCGGTGGACCGCGCGCAGGGCCGGGGCCCGGCGGGCGGCGACCTGAGCCGGGACGACGACCGCCCGCTGTACTGGGCGCGGCTCGGCATGACCCGTGAAGTACGCCAGTGGGAGCCGCAGTTCGGCCTCACCGAAGCCCAACGGACGCGCCTGCTCGCCTCACTCGAGCGCACCTCCCGCGGGCAGGACACCATCCGATACCCACACTCCAAGGGCGTCAAGCGCATCCTGGTGACCGGCTTCGACCCGTTCACGCTGGACCGGGACATCCGGATCTCCAACCCGTCGGGAGCCACGGCCCTCGCGCTCGACGGCACGGTGATCGAGACGGCGGACGGCCCGGCCCGCGTCGAGACCGCAGTCTTCCCGGTCCGCTGGCAGGACTTCGCCGACGGCACGGTGGAACGCACCCTGCGCCCGCATCTCCCCCGCGTCGACCTGTTCACGACGGTCAGCCAGGGCCGGGTGGGCCGGTTCGACGTCGAACGCACCAACGGGGCCTGGCGGGGCGGCTTCGGGGACAACGAGAACCTCTCCCGCACCGAGACGATCCCGGTGACCGACCCGGCCTCGCAGCCGCAGTGGACGTCGACGACCTTGCCGTACAAGGACATCGTGGCCGCGAGCACGGGCCGCTTCCCCGTGTACGACAACACGTCGGTGACCGAGATCCCGGCGGGCGGCACCACTCCCGTCGTACGCCCCCAAGGACCGACACCCGGCTCGACCGCCCGCGCGGGCGGCGGCGGCGACTACCTCTCCAACGAGATCGCGTACCGCGCGACGCTGCTGCGGGACCGGCTGGGCCTCACCGCCTCGCTCCCCGGCGGTCATGTCCACACGCCGGTCCTGCAGTTCGGGACGGGCAACACGGATCCGGCGAGCGGGACGGTCACCGACCCGCAGTTCATCCAGAACCGGCTGGACATCATCGCCCAGGTCCGGTCGATCCTGAAGGTGGCGGCGGACGTCACCGACTGAGGCGCCCGACCTGCTCGCCCTCGTCCTCTCCCTCGTCCCCTTCCTCGCGGGTCTCCTCGCCCCTCAGACCGCGGGCCATCAAGGTGGCGCCCGCGACCGCGCCGGGCATCAGGAAGACGGCGACGAAGGGGACGAGGAAGGCGAGGGCCAGCGGGGTGCCGAAGCCCCAGATCAGCCTCTTGCGGGAGCGGAGCATGGTGAGGCGGTCGCTGAGTACGACGCCGCGGCGTTGCAGGGCGACCGCCGTCAGTTCCTCGGTGAGGAAGAAGCCGGTGACGAAGAATCCGATCACCGGGACGACCGTCTGCCCGACGAAGGGGACGAATCCGAGCGCGAACAGCAGCACGCCCCACACCAGGGCCCTGGCCACGACCCGGAGGCTGTCCCGTGCGGAGATCAGTAGCTCGCGCCACAGGGGCAGGCCCGATTCGGGGGCCGTGCCGTCCGGGGAGACGTCCCGGTCCACCTTCTCCGAGAGGTTCTCGTAGAAGGGCTGGCCGAGGAGGAGCGTCACGGCGGTGAACGTGATCACGGAGAGGAGGAGGGCGAGGGCGAAGAGGACGGCTGTCAGGAATCCGCGGAAGAGGCCGAGCCAGGGGCTCGACCAGTCGTCGGCGAAGGGGGTGGCCCAGGCGGTGAAGTCCGTGCCCCAGAGGGCCAGGGCGGTGAGGGCGGCGGCGTACAGGACGAGGGTGATGAGGCCCGGGATCAGTCCGAAGCCGAACTGCTTTCCGTGGCGGGTCACCCATCGCTGTCCCCGCACCAAGTAGCCGAACCCCACGCCAAGATCATGCATACCTGCACCATACCGGGGGCTCCGCCGGGTGGTCCGGGTGCCTGCGGGCCCGCTGCGGCTTGTCGCGCAGTTCCCCGCGCCCCTAAAGACACCGGTGCCTGGGCCGGTTCGCCGTGTGCGGGTCCATCGTGGTTGCTCGCGCCGTTCCCCGCGCCCCTAAAAGCACCCGTGCCCAGGCCAGTTCGACACGTGCCGGTCCGTCGTGGTTGCTCGCGCCGTTCCCCGCGCCCCTAAAAGCACCCGTGCCCAGGCCAGTTCGACACGTGCCGGTCCGTCGTGGTTACTCGCGCCGTTCCCCGCGCCCCTAAAAGCACCTGTGCCCAGGCCAGTTCGACACCTGCGCGTCCGCCGCGGTTGCTCGCGCCGTTCCCCGCGCCCCTGAAGGGGCACCGGCCGGAGGGGACGTGGCGGGATGTGTGGCCGCAGCTTACGGGGACATGGGGAGGCGGTCGGCTTGGAAGTGGGGGTTGCGGCCTCCGCTGCGGGCGGACATTCCGACGCGGCCCCGCACCCGGACGACGAGCCGAAACCCCCAACCACCCCAGGGGCGCGGGGAACTGCGCGACCAGCCACAACGAACCCGCAGACGAAGTCACACGGGATGGACCGCCACCACAACCCCCCGCTCCGCCGCAGGCGACACCGCCGCGGAAACCCGCACCGCCCCCGCCCGAGCCACCCTCCCCACCCGCGACGCGGACACCAGCAACAACGGCTGAAGGCGCTCAAGGCCGGACACCACGAACTCCTCCCCCGCGACGAGCAGGGGACGCCCGGCCTTCAGGCCGGCGGCAGCCGCCTCCGTGAGGTCCGCCAGCGGCGGCAGAGCCGCCCGCACAACCCCCGCCCCCGCCGCCGCGGCCCGCTCGGCCAAAGCGACCTGCAACGGCACCAGCGGAGCCAGCGCCGCGGTCAACGCGTCGGCGATCCGCCGCAGTTCGGGGGACGAGTCCCGCAGCACATCCGCCGCGGCCCGGATCAACGGCGCGAGCGCGAGGAGCACAGCGGCCACCACCCCCGCCCCCGCGGGCAGCAGCGGCGACGACGCGTCCACCAGTTCGCCCAGCGCCTCCGCGGCCTCCTCCACCGCGGGCTCCACCGCGTCGAGGACAGGCAGCAGACTGTCCCCGAGCGCCGTGAGCAACGCCTGCGCGGGCTCGCTGACCGGATGCACGGCGAGCGGCGCCCCACTCGTCCCCAGCCGCGTCAACGTGTCCACGATCCGGTAGAAGGCCTCCTGGGCTTCAGGCGAGGCGCTGGCCTCGGCCAACTCGGCAGTCGTCTGCCGCAGCACCCGCAGCACCTCCGCCCCCGAACCGTCCCTCGGATCAAAGGTGTTGATCGCGATACGCGTGATGTTCCCCGCCGTGTCGAGCAGTTGCCCGGTGATGTCGGTCGTGTTGCGCGCGATACGTGCCACGTCATCCCTGCTGGGGAGCGACGGAATCGTTGCCATGGACTCTCCTCGCCTCACCCACAGCATGCCCGCTCCACCAACACCCGGACCCACCATCCGCGGCAATCCGCCGCAATCCACGACAACCCGTGGCCCCCGTGACGCCAACGCCCTCTTGTTGCACGTGAGTCGAACAGGTAGACCTCCGCGTACCGATGTCCAGGCATGTCCACAGCAACTCCAGCGGAGGTACGCGTGCGTCTACCGAGACCCGCCCTGATCGCCACGGCCACCGCCACCGCGGCGGCCGCGCTCCTGCTCACCCCGAACGGCGCCGTCGCCGACCCCACGCCCCGGCCCGCATCCCAGCCCGCACCCCCGGTCCGCGAGGGCTCAAGCCTCTCCGATCCCTCCGACCGGGCCGCCGCCAAAGCCCCGGAGAGCACCACCGACCGCGCCCTCACCGCCCCGGTCACCGAACTCACCGACGGCACCGGAACCGCCGGAGGCACCCGCGGCTACCCCCGCGAGCAGGTGCTCACCCCGGACCCGGAGAACCCGGCCGACAAGTCCATCAAGCTCGGCCTCACCCCGTACCACGCCATCGCCCCGAAGCTGAACGCCCTCCAGCGGCTCGGCGACCGGGTGAGCGTGGAGGTCGCGGGGCGTTCGGCCGGCGGCCACCGTCTCTACCTGGTCACCGTCACCGCGCCGGAGTCCACGCGCCAGGCCCGCGCCCAGGAGCGTATGCGCGAACTGATCGAGAACGCGCCCTCGGCCGCCGCCAAGGACCCGTCGGTCAAGCGCACGTACAAGACGCCCGTCTTCTTCAACAACAACATCCACGGCAACGAGTGGGAGGGCACGGATGCGGCCCTCGGTCTCATCGAGAAACTCGCCACGGCCCAGGACCGGTCCACCACCGATCTCCTCGCTCGCAACCGCGTGTACTTCAACATCACCGCGAACCCGGACGGCCGGATCGCCGGCACCCGTGCCAACGCCAACGGCTTCGACCTGAACCGTGACTTCGTGACCGCCTCGCAGCCCGAGGTCCGCGCGATGCGCCAGATCGCGATCGACAAGCAGCCGGCCGTCATGGTCGACCTGCACGGGTACGTGAACGGCACGCTCATCGAGCCCACCACTCCCCCGCACGGCGAGAACTACGAGTACGACCTCTTCCTGAAGAACACCTACGCCAACGCCCTGGGCATGGAGGCCGCCGTCAACGGCCTCGGCTATACGCCCGCCAAGGACGGTGTGGAGCCCGCCCAGATCCCGTTCCGGGACCAGGAGGAGGGCTGGGACGACTGGCCGCCGATCTTCACCCCGCAGTACATGCCGTTCCACGGCACGGTCGCCGCACACACGGTCGAGTTCCCGATGGCGGTGAACAACGACGAGTACGACGAACTGCCCGTCGCCGAACTGCGCCGCCGCTCGGCGATCAACGTGGCCATCGCGGGTGCGGCGATGCGCGCGAGCCTCGACTACACCCAAACCCACCGCACTTCGCTCATCGCCGACCAGATCGAGGTCTTCCGGCGGAGCGTCACCGGCGCCGCGCAGGTCCCGGTGTCGCCGGAGACCGTTCCGGGCGTGCCGGGCATCGGCCCGGAGGACGTCTACACGACCGACTTCCCGCGCGCGTACGTGATCCCGGCAGGCACGAAGGCACAGCGCTCGGCCCCCGCCGCGGCCCGGCTCGTCGACCACCTGCTCGCCAACGACGTCCAAGTCCGGCGCGCGACAAAGGACTTCAGGCTCGGTGGGAAGACGTACGCGAAGGGCTCGTACGTCGTCGATCTGCGCCAGCCCAAGCGCGGTATGGCCAATGTGATGCTGGCGGACGGGCGGGACATCAGCGACAAGGTGTCCGTCATGTACGACATCTCGGGCTGGAGCCTCGGCCGGCTGTGGGGCGCGACGGTCGACACCGTACGGACGTCCTCGTCGAAGCTCTCCGTCCCGGACCGTGCGGTCCACGAGGCCGCGAACGTCGGTTATGTGGCGCCTCGCGGCACGCTCCGGCTGCGGCTCGACGACGCGCGTGAGATCGCGGCCCTCAACTCCCTTCTCGCGGACGGGGTTTCGGTGCGCCGGGCGGCCGACGGCAGCGCGATCGTGCCTGCCTCGGCCCGTGCGAAGGCGGTGGCCCTGGCGAAGAAGTACGACGTGGCCTTCGACGCGACGAAGACGACCGGCACCACCCCGCTCCACCGGGTACGGGTCGCCGCGGCCGTCACGCCGGGCGAGCTGTTCGCGCTCCGCGAGATGAACTTCGACGTCGTCCCCGTCTCCACGGCGATCCTCAACGCGGGCTTCGACTGGTCGAAGGCGGACGTGCTGTTCGCCTCCGCCGGTCTGAACCACGCGGGCCTCAACACGGCCGCACGCGCCGCCCTGGACGCCTTCCTGGACCGTAGGGGCCTCGTCGGCCGCGGAGCCACCGGAGCGGCCCTCAACGCCGCCACCGGGCTTCTCGCGGTCGAGCCGGTCGAGGACAACGGTGACGCCAACGGCGTGGTGCGCGTGGTCAATTCGGACGGCGGAGTGACCTCCGGCGCCCCGGACCACAGCTTCGTCTACGCGCCGCTGTGGTTCACGGACCTCGGCCCCGGGGTCCGTGTGGAGCAGTCGTACGCGGCCGGCAACCCGCTGGTGTCCGGGCACTGGCGTGCCCTGGAGGACGGCAGCGGCGGTCCGGCGCAGGCCGCGGGCCGGGCCTCGGTGGTCAGCGGGCCGCATGCCGTCCTGTTCGGCACCGAGCCGCTGTTCCGTGATCACCCGAAGGGGCAGTTCCCACAGGTCGCGCGTGCTTTGCTGACCGTGTCCTGAGGGACGTTCCCAGGGCATCGTGACACGAGGAGAGTACGGATGACACAGGAGATCCACGGCACCGTCGCCGAAGGCTTCGAGGCGGTGCGCGAGGAGTTCGCGTCCGTCGTCGCCGCCGAACGCCCGGACTACGCGGGCCAGTTGAGCGCGTACGTTCGGGGGCGGCGGGTCGTCGATCTCTGGACCGGCGCGGACACGGACGGCGACACGCTGTTCGGTGTCTTCTCCTCCACGAAGGGGGCGGCCCATCTGGTGGTCGCCCTGCTCGTGCAGGACGGGACGCTGGACCTCGACCGTGAAGTGGCCCACTACTGGCCGGAGTTCGCCGCCGAGGGCAAGGGCGCGGTGACCCTGCGGGAGCTGCTCGCGCACCGGGCGGGCGTGGTCGGGGCGGACGCGGGCTTCACGGTCGAGGAGCTGGCCGACGACCGGGTGGTGGCCGAACGCCTCGCCACCCAGCGGCCGTTCTGGCGGCCTGGCTCGGCGTTCGGCTATCACGCGCTGGTGATCGGTGCGCTCACGGGTGAGGTCGTACGGCGTGCGACGGGTCGTACGCTCCAGGAGCTGTACGAGGAGCGGGTCCGTGCGCCGTACGGGCTCGGGTTCTATCTGGGGCTTCCCGAGTCGGAGGAGCACCGGTATCTCCCGGTCCTGCCGATGGCGCCCACTCCGCCGGAGCAGGCACTGCTGGACGCCACGCCCAAGGGGCCGCACACCTTGTCGTCCATCGCGTTCAACGAGCACGTGCCGGGGGCCGAGCCGCTGATGGACTTCCCCAACTCCCGTACCGTGCGCGCCCTTGGCTCCGCCTCGGCGGGCGGGGTCGCCTCCGCGCGGGGGCTCGCCGGGATGTATGCGGCGGCGATCAGTGAGGTCGACGGGCGGGGGCCGCTGCTGAAGCCGGACGCGGTCGCCGAGGTGGGGCAGATCCATTCGGTCGGGTACGACCTGGTTGCCCGCGTCCATAAGTCGTACGGGCTCGGGTTTCAGGCCACGGCCGACATGTGGCATCCGTTTTTGGGGGCCGGGGCGTTCGGGCACAGTGGGGCGGGGGGATCGCAGGGGTTCGCTGATCCGCGGAGTGGGCTTGCGTATGGGTATACGCGGCGGCGTTGTGCGTTTCCCGGTGGGGCCGCGCCGGAGAATCAGCGGTTGGTTCGGGTGGTTCATGAGGGGGCGCTTTCTTGAGCGGCCCCTCATGAACCGGGGGTTGTGTCGAGGGTGCGGGGTGGTGGGGGCTGGTCGCGCAGTTCCCCGCGCCCCTAATAAGCCGGTGGCCGGGGCCGGTTGTCGGGTGACCGTCCGATTGGGTTGCTCGCGCAGTTCCCCGCGCCCCTAGAAGCACCGGTGCCCAGGCCTGTTTGTCGGTGACCGTCGACCTCGGTTGCTCGCGCCGTTCCCCGCGCCCCTAAAAGACCAGGTCCGTTTGTCGCGTGACCGTCCGCTTCGGTTGCTCGCGCCGTTCCCCGCGCCCCTGAAGACTCCGGTGCCGAGGCTGCCCGCAAGGGTCGGTGGTCAGGTCAGGGTGACTGTGATGTTGCCCTTGGTTGCCTTGGAGTAGGGGCATACCTGGTGGGCCTTGGCCAGGAGGGCTCGGGCAGTGGTGGGGTCCGTGTTCGGGATCTTGGCGGAGATCTCGACCATGAGGCCGAAGCCGTCGGCGTTCTTGCCGATGCCCACCTTCGCGGTGACGGTCGAGCCGGTGATGTCGGCCTTCTCCTGGCGGGCGACGACGGCGAGGGCGCCCTGGAAGCAGGCGCTGTACCCGGCGGCGAAGAGCTGCTCCGGATTGGTGCCGGTGCCGCTGCCGCCCATTTCCTTGGGCGGGTTGACGACGACGTCGAGCCTGCCGTCATCGGTCGCGACGCGGCCGTCGCGACCGTTCTCGGCGGTGGCGACGGCGGTGTAGAGGACGTCGGTCTGCTGGATGGACATGCGGTGGCTTCCTCCTTGGTCCGCCACGACTCGCGCCCACGACCCGCGACAGTTTCGGAAAGAAGTTACCGCATGTCGGAAGTTCAGCAGAAGCCCGGAGGCAGAGTCAGAGCTTGACGATCATCTTTCCGGTGTTCTCGCCGCGCAGGACGCCGAGGAACGCCTCCAGGTTGTTCTCGATGCCCTCGACGACCGTCTCGCGGTACTTGAGCTCGCCGGAGGCGACCCAGGGGCCGACCTCCTGGACGAACTGCGGCTGCAGGTCGTAGTGGTCGCCGACGAGGAGGCCCTCGATGCGGCCGCGGGTCGCGATGAGGCGGGCGAGGTTCTTCGGGCCGGGGGCGGGCTCCGTGTTGTTGTAGACGGAGATCATCCCGCAGATCGCGATCCGGCCGTGGAGGTTGAGGGAGCCGATCGCGGCCTCCAGGTGGTCACCGCCGACGTTGTCGAAGTAGACGTCGATGCCGTCCGGGGCGGCCTCCCTCAGCTGCTGGCTCACGGAGCCGTTCTTGTAGTTGAAGGCGGCGTCGAAGCCGTACTCCTCCACCAGGAGCTTGACCTTCTCGTCGGAGCCGGCGGAGCCGATGACGCGCGAGGCGCCCTTGAGCTTGGCGATCTGGCCGACCTGGCTGCCCACGGCTCCCGCCGCGCCGGACACGAAGACGGTGTCGCCCTCCTTGAAGGAGGCGGTGCGCAGCAGACCCGCGTACGCGGTGAGGCCGGTCATGCCGAGGACGCCGAGGTACGTGCTCAGGGGCGCCGCCTCGGGGTCGACCTTGACGGCGCTCTTGGCGTCGAACGTGGCGTGGTCGCGCCAGCCGAAGAAGTGCAGGACGCGGTCGCCGACCGCGAAGCCCTCGGCGTTCGAGGCGATGACCTCGCCGACGGCGCCGCCCTGCATGACCTTGCCCAGCTCGAAGGGGGCGGTGTACGACTTCGCGGCGCTCATGCGGCCGCGCATGTACGGGTCCACGGACAGGTACTCGTTGCGCACCAGGAGCTGGCCCGGGCCGGGCTGCTTCACCTCGGTCTCGACCAGGGCGAAGTCCTCGGGCTTGGGCCAGCCGACGGGGCGGCTGACGAGGTGCCATTCGCGGCTGGTGGCGGGGAGCACGGGGGTGTCGGTCATGGGAGGGCGCCTTTCCGTGGGACAGCGGCTCTGAGCGGTTCTGAGTGGTTCTGACGTCGCAAATATTTCAGTACGTGAAACAATGATGCGCCTGAATATTTCATGATGTCAAGTAACGGGGGTAGCCTGGAGCGCATGTCCACGCAGAAGACTCCCCGGATCGACCCTCTGACAGTCGAGGTCGTCGACCTGATCGGCACGGTGGTTGCGCGTTACCACGAGGAGTACGAGGAGGCGGCGGCGGAGCATGCGCTGACCGGGGCGCAGGCCCGGCTGTTGAGTCTGCTCTCGCTGGAGCCGTTGCCGATGCGGCGGCTGGCCCAGAAGCTGAAGTGCGAGCCGTCCAATGTGACCGGGATCGTGGATCGGCTGGAGGCGCGGGGGCTGGTCGAGCGGCGGCCCGATCCGGCGGACCGGCGGGTGAAGCTGGCCGCTGTGACGGTGGAGGGGTTGGGGGTTGCCCGGAGTCTGCGGGATTCCCTGCGGTTTGCTCGGGAGCCGCTTGCGGGGCTCTCCCGGGAGGAGCGGGTGTCTTTGCGGGGGTTGCTCCTGCGGATGCTGGACGGCTCCGCCGGGGTGGGTGGACCGGGCGGTTCGTAGACCGCGGGCCGGTGGGGGCTGGTCGCGCAGTTCCCCGCGCCCCTAAAAACCGGTGGCCCAGCCCGTTTGTCACGCGACCGTCGACTTCGGTTGCTCGCGCCGTTCCCCGCGCCCCTAAAAGACCAGGTCCGTTTGTCGCGTGACCGTCCGCTTCGGTTGCTCGCGCAGTTCCTCGCGCCCCTGAAGGGGCGCCCCAGGTCGAGCCGCGCCCTCTAGGGGCGCGGGGAACTGCGCGAGCAACCCAGACCGGGCCGTCACACGACAAACGGGCCAAGGCACCGGTTCTTTTAGGGGCGCGGGGAACTGCGCGACCAGCCCCCACCGGCCCGCACCCGGCGGCCCACACCCGGCGGCGGATCGACCTCGGGCCCCGCCCTCAGGGAGCCGCAGGCTATGAGCACCACCACAGGAAACGGGTGCACGTTTCCGTGGGGGTCGGGTCCGGGGTGGGGTCCTCCGCCGTGGGGGCCGGGGCCTGGGTGCCAGGGTCCGAGGGGGTCGTGTCGCCCGGGGTGGTCTCGTTCGGGGCGGGGGTCGAGGTCCTGGGGCCGGTCGAGCGGGACGGGGTGGCCGATTCTTTCTCGTCCTCGTCGTCCTTGTCCTTCTTGGACTTCTTCGACTCCGACGCCGACGGGGAGGCCGAAGGGGCCGGGGACTCCCCACCCGCCCCACCGGAGGAGCCATCCCCGTCGGACGACGACGAACCGTCCGCGGAGGCCGAGGAACCGGACGACGCCTCGTCCGCCGCGGCCGCCTTCGGCTCGGAGGAGGGGGCCTCTATACCCAGCTCGGCCAGACTGAGCCCGCCCGCCGCGAGCAACAGCCCCGCCCCCACGAGCAGCAACCGCTTGCGCCGCCGCCGGTGCAGCGCCGCACGCCGGTCGCGCCGGCTCGCGCGGACCCCTCGACCGCCCCGGCGCCGGGACCTGCGTCCACGTCCACCCGCCGGCTCGTCGCCCTCGGGGTCGTCGTCGAGCTCGTCGACGTCGCCCTCGCGGTCCTCCAGGGAAGCCGCGTACTCCCGGCACGCTTCGGCCGATGTACCGCACCCCGGGCAAGCGAGGGCGCCATTGAGGTGCCTTTGGCACGGGTGGCAGTAGTCCATGACGCCGGAAGACTAAACTCCGCGCAGGTCACGTTCACAGTCACAGCTGTGAAAGTTCTGTGCTGAACTGCCCGTTCCGGTTGGGCGAGTTGAGGACAGGCCGGACCATTCGCCGCCTTCCAGTGCCATCGCGTCGAAACCGTTGTGCGTTCGACCCATTGACACTGCCGCCGCCGAATCCTTACTGTCTGGCCAGCATTTCGAACGTGTGACGAAATTTCGAACAGAGCCATAGAGCCACAAGGGGCAATTTCCGTGCGCATCACCGGAATCAGCACACACGTGGTCGGGACGCCGTGGCGCAACCTGACCTATGTCCAGGTGCACACCGACGAGGGCATCACCGGAGTCGGCGAGACCCGCATGCTGGGGCACACCGACGCGCTGATCGGCTATCTGCGGGAGGCGCAGGCCAATCACATTCTCGGTTCCGACCCCTTCGCTGTCGAGGACCTCGTGCGTCGCATGAAGTACGGCGACTACGGGCGGGCCGGCGAGATCGTGATGTCCGGCATCGCCGTGATCGAGATGGCGTGCTGGGACATCAAGGGCAAGGCCCTGGGCGTACCGGTGTGGCAGCTGCTGGGCGGCAAGGTCACCGACCGGGTGAAGGCGTACGCGAACGGCTGGTACACCACGGAGCGCACTCCGGAGGCGTACCACAAGGCCGCTCAGGAGGTCGTCGCGCGCGGGTACAAGGCGCTGAAGATCGACCCGTTCGGGACGGGTCACTTCGAGCTCGACCACGAGCAGTCGCTGTACGCGGTCTCGCTGATCGAGGCGGTCCGGGACGCCATCGGCCCCGAGGCCGAGCTGATGCTGGAGATGCACGGCCGCTTCTCTCCTGCCACGGCGATCCGTCTCGCGCGCGAGCTGGCGCCCTTCAAGCCGGCCTGGCTGGAGGAGCCGGTCCCGCCGGAGAACCTGAAGGCGCTGGAGAAGGTGGCGGCGAAGGTCGACATCCCGGTCGCGACCGGTGAGCGCATCCACGACCGCATCGAGTTCCGTGAGCTCTTCGAGAGCCAGGCCGTGGACATCATCCAGCCGGATGTCGGCCACCTCGGCGGCATCTGGGAGACCCGGAAGCTGGCGGCGACCGCCGAGGCCCACTACGTACTCGTGGCGCCGCACAACGTGGGCGGCCCGGTCCTCACCGCCGCCTCGCTCCAAGTCGGCTTCACCTCCCCGAACTTCAAGATCCTGGAGCACTTCAACGACTTCGCGGACGCGGAGATCAAGAAGGTCGTGAAGGGGGCCCCGCAGGTCGTCGACGGCTACTTCGAGCTGTCGCACGAGCCGGGTCTCGGCGTCGAGCTGGACACGGACGCGGCGGCCGAGTTCCCGCAGCAGCAGGCCCGCTTCGACCTGTGGGCGGACGGCTGGGAGCAGCGCAAGCCGAAGGGCGGCGGCAAGTGACGGCGCCCGGCACCGGGGTGGACCACGGGCCGCGGACGGCCGAGCAGGCCCGTCGGGGTCCAGGGGGCCACCGCGCGCCCGGGCGAGCGCGCGGCTGTGTCCTGTGCGGCTCCACCGCGGCGGCGCCGACGGCGAGGGGCAGCCTCTCGCGGCTTCACCGTCACGCTTCCCGCGAAGCGCTCGGGCACCGCCGCAACGCGCAGCTGTGGTCGTGCACCGTCGCGGCGGACCGGAGGGGTGCCGGCCACCCCTTCGAAACCCCGGCACACGGCACCGCCATGGACTCGACCCGTCTCACCGCCACGGAGCAGTCATGAGCACCCCCGCGCAGGCCGTCGTGATCGAGGCCCCCGGCGAGCATCGGCTGGCCCCCCACGAGCCCGTGGCGCCCGCCGCCGGAGAGGCGCTCGTACGGGTTCACGCGAGCGGTATCTGCGGCAGTGACCGCGAGGTGTACCAGGGCAACCGGCCCGAGGGGTACGTGCGTTATCCGCTGACGCCGGGGCACGAGTGGTCCGGCACGGTCGAGGCGGTCGGTCCCGGGGTCCCGGAGGGCCTGGTGGGCCGCAAGGTGGTCGGTGAGGGCTTCCGCAACTGCCAGGTCTGCGACCGTTGCCACGAGGGCGAGACAACGTTGTGCACGGCCGGCTACGAGGAGACGGGCTTCACCCGGCCCGGCGCCATGGCCACCACGCTCACGCTGCCCGCCCGGCTGCTGCACGTCCTGCCGGAGGACGCCGATCTGACGGCGGCGGCACTGCTGGAGCCCGCGGCCTGCATCGCGGCGGCGGCGCTCAAGGCGAACGCGCGGCCCGGCGAGCGGGTGGCCGTCGTCGGAACCGGGACGCTCGGCATGTTCGCCGTGCAGTTCCTGAAGGCGGGTTCGCCCTCGGAGCTGCTCGTGGTCGGCACCCGCCCGGACCGCGAGGAACTCTCGAAGACGTTCGGCGCGACCGACTTCCGCACCCGGGACCAGGAGTTGCCCGACGACTTCGACGTGGTGATCGAGACGGCCGGGTCGGCGACCGCCGCGACCACCGCCGCCTCGCTGCTGAGGCGCGGCGGACGGCTCGTCCTCACCGGGATCCCGGCTCCGGGTGCCGAGGGCCTCGACCCCACCGATCTCGTCGTACGTCAGCTGGAGGTGCACACCGTGTTCGGGGCGCCGCCGGAGGCCTGGGCGCACACGGTGCGGGTCTTCGGTGCCGGTCTCCTCGATCCCCTTCCGCTGGTCACGCACGAGCTGCCGTTGGACGAGTTCGCTCACGCCATCGAGCTGGTGGGGTCCGGCGACCCGAAGGTCGGCAAGGTGCTGCTGCGGCCATAGGGTCTGTCCCGGGTTTCCCGTGACCGACCCCGGGCCCGCGGTACCGGCCGCCCCCGATCCGTACGCCGGTACGGAGACCTGACGCTCCGTACCGGCGTACATCCACCGCCACGAACCACGTCCGGCACATCGAACACAAATTCCGCCAAAGCCAGCTCCAGCTAAGGACAGCTCGTGACCGACGCTTCTCCCAAGGCGGCCCGTCGACCCGGTGAGCAGGCGCTCGCCGCGCTCGGCCTGGGCGCGCCCGCCCTCTCCCCCGCCGACGCCTCGCCGCACGCCTTCCCGGAGGGCGGCCGCTGGCGCACCGAGATCCCCTCGTGCGAGGGGCCGGAGGCGCTCGCCGTGGTCCTCAAGGAGTCCTCGCGGCTCGATGTGCCGATCCACCGGATCAGCCAGGGCAGCGGCGTCTGGATGCTGACCGACGCCGAGATCACCGAGATGGTCGAGGCCACCGAGGAGCGCGACATCGAGCTGTGCCTCTTCACGGGCCCGCGCGGCACGTGGGACATCGGCGGCTCGACCCGTACCGACTCGCGGGGCGGCGGTCTGCGCGCCCGTGGTCACGATGCGGTCGCAGGATGTCTTGAAGACGCCCTACGTGCAACAGAGTTGGGCGTAAAGTGCCTCCTCGTGGCTGACGAGGGCGTGCTGTGGACCTTGCACAGGGCCCGCGTCGCCGGGATCATCCCGGCGGACACGACGCTCAAGGTCTCGGCACTGATAGGCCCGGTCAACCCGGCCGCGTACGCCGTGTACGAGCAACTCGGCGGCGACTCCATCAACGTGCCGAGCGATCTCACGCTCGACCACCTGACGGAGATCCGCCGGGTCAGTGCAGCCCCCATGGACATGTACATCGAGGCCCCCGACGATCTCGGCGGGTACGTGCGCATGTACGAGGTCGCCGAGCTGATCCGCCGCGGCGCCCCGCTGTACCTGAAGTTCGGCCTGTCCAAGGCTCCCGGGATCTACCCGTACGGCCATCACATGCGGGACGTGACGCTGTCCACGGCCCGGGAAAGGGTGCGGCGCGGCCGGCTCGCCCTGGACCTGCTCGCGCGGCACGGGGCGGACGGCGACATGGCGCCGCTCGGCTCCCGGCTGCCGGGCGAACTCCAACGGTTTGACATTCCCTCATAACGTTCCGAACACACCCCCTTCACAAAAGACGACGCGGCCGAACACAATCCCACACACTTGCTCTCGGTCCGTTCCTCGCTCCGGCTCCTCACAGCTCCAGACCGAGCCCCGTCAGAAACATCAAGGAAGATGATCATGCGCAATCGCAAAGCAGCGCTTTCCGCCATAGCCGCGGCCGCCTCCCTGGCCCTCACCCTCTCCGCCTGCGGGCAGGACAGCGACGGCGGCAGTGAGGACACGAAGGGAGACGCGAAGGGCTCCACCGTCGGCATCGCGATGCCGACGAAGTCCTCCGAGCGGTGGATCGCCGACGGCGCCAACGTGGAGAAGAACCTCAAGGCGGCCGGCTACAAGACCAAGCTGGCCTACGGCGAGGACGACCCGGACACCCAGGTCTCGCAGATCGAGAACATGATCACGCAGGGCGTCTCCGCCCTGATCATCGCGGCGATCGACAACAAGTCGCTGAACAACGTTCTCCAGCAGGCCAAGGAAGCCGACATCCCGGTCATCTCCTACGACCGCCTGATCCTCAACTCGCCGAACGTCGACTACTACGCGTCGTTCGACAACGAGAAGGTCGGCGAGCTGCAGGGAACCCAGATCGTCGAGAAGCTCGGTCTGAAGGACGGCTCGAAGAAGGGCCCGTTCAACATCGAACTCTTCGCGGGCTCCAACGACGACAACAACACGCGGTACTTCTTCGACGGCGCGATGAAGATCCTTCAGCCGTACATCGACAAGAAGCAGCTGGTGGTCAAGTCGGGCCAGACGAAGCTGACCCAGGTCACCACGCTGCGCTGGGACGGCGGCACCGCCCAGAAGCGCATGGACGACGTGCTCACCGCGGCATACAAGAAGGACCGGGTCGACGCGGTGCTCTCGCCGTACGACGGCATCTCCATCGGCATCCTGTCGGCGCTGAAGTCGGACGACTACGGCTCCAAGGCCAAGCCGCTGCCGATCGTCACCGGACAGGACGCCGAGGTCGCCTCACTGAAGTCGATCAAGGCCGGCGAGCAGACGGCGACCGTCTTCAAGGACCTCCGTGAGCTCGCGAAGGTCGCCGCGAACATGGTCGACTCGGTGCTCAACGACAAGAAGCCCGAGATCAACGACACCAAGTCGTACGACAACGGCTCGAAGGTCGTGCCCGCGTACCTGCTGACCCCGGTGAGCGTCGACAAGAGCAACTACCAGAAGGTCGTCATCGACTCCGGCTTCATCAAGGCCGACGCAGTCAACTAACCGCCACCCCCTAGGGATTGGAAGGCACGACCATGGCGGGACCCGTCCTGGAAATGCGCTCGATAGTCAAGACCTTTCCGGGCGTCAAGGCGCTCTCGGACGTCTCCCTGAGCGTCCGGCCGGGCGAGGTCCACGCCATCTGCGGTGAGAACGGCGCCGGAAAGTCGACCCTCATGAAGGTCCTCTCCGGCGTCCATCCGCACGGCAGTTACGAGGGCGAGATCCTCTTCGAGGGAGAGGCCTGCTCTTTCAAGGACATCCGGGCGAGCGAGCAGCACGGCATCGTGATCATCCATCAGGAGCTCGCCCTGGTGCCCTATCTCTCCATCGCGGAGAACATCTTTCTCGGCAACGAGCACGCCACGCGCGGGTTCATCAGCTGGACCGAGACGCTCAAGCACGCGACGGAACTGCTGCGCAGGGTCGGGCTCAACGAGCACCCGGACACCCGCGTCGCCGACATCGGCGTGGGCAAGCAGCAGCTCGTCGAGATCGCGAAGGCGCTGTCGAAGAAGGTGAAGCTGCTGATCCTCGACGAGCCGACAGCGGCTCTGAACGACGAGGACAGCGGCAAGCTCCTGGACCTGATCCTTGGTCTGAAGGAACAGGGCATCACCTCGATCATCATTTCGCACAAGCTGAACGAGATCGAGCGGGTCGCGGACTCGGTGACGATCCTGCGCGACGGGCGGTCCATCGAGACTCTCGACGTGAAGGCCGCCGAGACCACCGAGGACCGCATCATCAGCGGCATGGTCGGACGCGACCTCGACCACCGCTTCCCGGACCGCACCCCGCACGACACGGAGGTGGGCTCGGCACCGGCGCTGGAGATCCGCAACTGGACCGTCCACCACCCGATCGACCAGCAGCGCAAGGTGGTCGACGACGTGTCGATCCAGGTGCGCCGCGGCGAGATAGTCGGCATCGCGGGACTCATGGGCGCCGGGCGCACCGAGCTCGCGATGAGCGTGTTCGGGCGCACCTACGGCCGGTACGCGAGCGGCACCGTCCTCAAGGACGGCACGGAGATCCGTACGAAGACCGTGCCCGAGGCGGTCAAGCACGGGATCGCGTACGTGACGGAGGACCGCAAGCACTACGGCCTCAACCTCATCGACACGATCAACCGGAACATCTCACTCAGCTCGCTGGGCAAGGTCTCCAAGGGCGGTGTGGTCGACGAGCACCAGGAGCGGCAGGTCGCCGAGGGCTTCCGCAAGTCGATGAACATCAAGGCTCCGACCGTCTTCGAGCCGGTCGGCAAGCTGTCGGGCGGCAACCAGCAGAAAGTCGTCCTCAGCAAGTGGATCTTCGCGGGTCCGGACGTGCTGATCCTGGACGAGCCGACCCGCGGAATCGACGTGGGCGCCAAGTTCGAGATCTACACGGTCATCGACAAACTGGCCGCCGAGGGCAAGGCGGTCGTCTTCATCTCCTCCGAGCTGCCCGAACTGCTCGGAATGTGCGACCGCATCTACACGATGGCCGCCGGACGGCTGACCGGTGAGGTCCCGCGGGCCGAGGCCACGCAGGAAGTGCTGATGCGTCAGATGACGAAGGACAAGAGGTAAGAGCGATGAGCACGAACGTGACCGCCAAGTCCCCCGCGCCGGCGCCCGCCGGCAAGGGCGACTCGACCGGGGGCGACGGCCTGCTGCAGCTGATGATCGACGGTATGCGCCGCAACATGCGGCAGTACGGCATGCTGATCGCTCTCGGTCTGATCGTGGTGCTGTTCGCGGTGTGGACCGACGGCGACCTGCTGCTGCCGCGCAACGTCTCCAACCTGGTGCTGCAGAACAGCTACATCCTGATCCTCGCGATCGGCATGATGCTCGTCATCATCGCGGGCCACATCGACCTGTCGGTCGGTTCGCTCACGGCCTTCGTGGGCGCGGTGGGTGCCGTGCTGATGGTCAACCATGACGTCGCCTGGCCGCTGGCCGTGGTGCTGTGCCTGCTCATGGGCGCCGCCGCGGGAGCCATGCAGGGGTTCTTCATCGCGTACCTCGGCATACCGTCCTTCATCGTCACCCTCGCCGGCATGCTGACCTTCCGCGGTCTGACGGAGATCTTCCTGGAGGGCCAGACGGTCGGCCCGTTCCCCGAGGGTCTGCAGAAGGTCTCCAACGGCTTCCTTCCCGAGGTCGGCCCGGACACCAACTACCACAACCTCACGCTGCTCCTCGGCTTCGCCGTGATCGCCTTCGTGGTGCTCCAGGAGGTCCGTGACCGCAGGCGCCAGCAGGAGTTCGCGCTGGAGGTGCCGCCCGCCAAGCTCTTCCTGCTGAAGATCGTGGCCCTGGTCGCCGCCGTCCTCACGGTGACGATGATGCTCGCCAGCTACAAGGGCGCCCCGGTCGTCCTGATCATCCTCGGCGTCCTCGTCGTCGGCTTCGGCTATGTGATGCGCAACGCCGTCATCGGCCGCCACGTGTACGCGATCGGCGGCAACCTGCCCGCGGCGAAGCTGTCCGGTGTGCGGGACAAGAAGGTCACCTTCCTGGTCTTCCTCAACATGGGCATGCTGGCGGCGCTGGCCGGTCTGGTCTTCGCGGCCCGCTTCAACGCGGCCTCGCCCAAGGCCGGTCTGAACTTCGAACTGGAGGCGATCGCCGCCTCGTTCATCGGCGGCGCGTCGATGAGCGGCGGCGTGGGCACGGTCCTCGGCGCGATCATCGGTGGTGTCGTCCTCGGTGTTCTGAACAACGGCATGAACCTCGTCGGCGTCGGCAGCGACTGGCAGCAGGTCATCAAGGGCCTGGTGCTCCTCGCGGCGGTCGGCTTCGACGTGTGGAACAAGCGCAAGGTCGGTTCGTAGCGTTGCCGGTGGGGCCTCGCGGGCGCACGCCCGCGGGGCCCCATTTCTCTGTGTACGGCTTCTTTACGCACCGCGGCAGCAGGCAAGCCCTGGAAGACAGTTGGAGGACAGGACGGCCGTGAAGGAACTTTTCGGAACGCTCGCCGACGGCACGAAGGTCCACCGCTGGTCGCTGGAGAACGGCGGCACCCGGCTGAAGGTCCTCTCGTACGGCGGAGTCGTCCAGTCGCTGGAACTCCCGGACCGCCACGGCCGGTACGCGAACGTGTCGCTCGGTCTCGGGACGATCGAGGAGTACGAGGCGTCCAGCCCGTACTTCGGCGCCGTCATCGGCCGGTACGGCAACCGCATCGCCGGCGGCAGGTTCACCCTCGACGGCGAGACCCACCAACTCCCGGTCAACAACGGCGGGAACAACCTGCACGGCGGGCCCCACGGCTTCGACAAACACGTGTGGGCCGTGGAGGAGTTCACCTCCGGCCCGGACGTGGGTCTGGTCCTGCGCCGCACCAGCCCCGACGGCGAGATGGGCTACCCCGGCACACTGACGGCGAAGGTCACGTACACGCTCACCGGGGACGGCGACTGGCGGATCGACTACGAGGCCACCACCGACCGGGCCACGGTCGTCAACCTCACCAACCACGTGTACTGGAACCTCGCGGGCGAGAGCGGCGGCCCGGTCCACGACCATGAACTGACGATCGCCGCGTCCCGCTTCACACCGGTCGACGCGAGCCTCGTCCCCACCGGCGAACTCGCCGAGGTCACGGGCACCGCCTTCGACTTCCGTACGCCGAAGACCGTCGGCGAGGATCTCGGCCGAACCGACCGACAACTCCTGCACACGAAGGGGTTCGACCACAACCTGGTCCTCGACAAGGGGCTCACGGAGCGGCCCGAGCACTTCGCGACCCTCCGCGAACCGGTCTCCGGCCGCACCCTGAGGATCGCGACGACCGAGCCCGGTGTGCAGTTCTACTCGGGCAACTTCCTGGACGGCGACCTGGTGGGCCCCGGCGGCCGGGCATACGGTCCTGGCAGCGCGCTGTGCCTGGAGACCCAGCACTTCCCGGACTCGCCGAACCGCCCGGAGTTCCCGTCGACCGTGCTCAGGCCTGGCGAGACGTACCGCTCGACGACCGTCCACTCGTTCAACTTGTGACCATCCTTCACAGGTGGTTCACAATTTCCACATCGATTCACAGTCGTTGAACAGAGACACACAGCCGCCCGTACTAAGGGGCGGTCCGCGTATCCCCGCTCGGGCCGCCCCTCAAGGACGGAGGGTCCATGGCCGACAATGTCACCTCGCTGTTCCGCACCGGCGCGCACAGCCCCTCGATGGCCGCGCTGGCACGCGAGAGCGGGGAGGCGGGTCCGCTGGACTTCTGCATCCCGTGCAATCCGTACTTTCCCTCGCCCAGGATGATGGACGAGCTGACCCACCGGCTGCGCGACATCATCACGTACTACCCGAGCAGCGCGGACACCATCACCGCCGAGCTGTGCAACCTGCTGCAACTTCCCCCGCAGTGCGTGGCGATGGGCAACGGGTCGACGGAACTGATCACCTGGATCGACCACCTGCTGGTCCGGGAGTCGCTCGCCATTCCCGTCCCCACCTTCGGCCGCTGGACCGACCAGCCGCTGGAGACCGGCAAGCGCGTGGACATGTTCCCGCTCCAGGAGAGCAACGGCTTCGCTCTCGACCCGGCGCAGTACATCCAGTTCATCCGCTCCCGTGGCACCCGCGCCGCCGTCATCTGCAACCCGAACAACCCCGACGGAGGCTTTCTGCCCAAGCAGACGGTCCTGGCCTTCTGTGACGCGCTCGCCGACCTCGACCTGATCGTCATCGACGAGTCGTTCCTGGAGTTCGCCGACGCGGAGAACGAGCCGAGCATCGTCGAGGAGGCGGTGATGCGCCCCAACGTCATCGTGCTGCGCAGCCTCGGCAAGAACTTCGGTCTGCACGGTGTGCGGTTCGGCTACATGGTGGCCAACCCGGGCCTGGCGGGCCGCATCCGCTCGATGTTGCCGAAGTGGAACCTGAACGCCTTCGCGGAGACCGTGGTCTTCATGCTCAAGGACTACGGGGCCGAGTACGTGGAAAGCCTGCACATGGTGCGCCGAGACCGCCTCGACATGGCGCGTCAGCTCTCCACGCTGCCCGGCCTCACGGTCTACCCCTCGCAGGGCAACTTCCTCTTCGTGCGCCTCCCCGTGGGCGCCGAAGGCACCGTGGTCCGGGACCGCCTGCTCACCGAGCACCGGGTCCTGGTCCGCGAGTGCGGCAACAAGATCGGCTCGTCCAGTCGCTTCCTGCGGCTCGTGGTGCGCCCCCAGGAGGATGTACGCCGCCTGGTGTCCGGCCTGGAGTCGGTGCTCTACGGGACCAGGAGGGGAGCCGCCGTGCCCGAGCTGGGCACAGGGACCAGCTACAGCTCGGGTACGGCGGCGGTGGACCGGCTCGTCAGTTCGACCAGCGGGCAGGGCTACCAGGGGATCGCCGCGGCGGCCAACGGAATGGCCGGGCAGCCCCAGCCGCTCACGGCCGCCGCGAACGGAATGGCCGGCCAGCCGCAGCCGCTCACGGCCTCCGCCAACGGAATGGCCGGCCAGCCGCAGCAGTTCGCCGCCGCGGCCAACGCGATGATGGGACAGCCCCAGCAGTTCCCCGCCGCCGCGAACGGGATCCCCGGGCAGCCGCAGCCGCTCACGGCCGCCCAGACCCGTGGCACGACGGGCATGCCGGGAGGGCTGACCGCCGTGAACGCTCAGGGTCAGCCGCAGGGGTTCCCGCAACCGCAGCCCCAGGCCATGCCGCAGCCGGTGCCCCAACCCGTGCCGCAGCAGGCCACCGGCTGGCCGAACACGCCGCCGAACGGCGCCGGCTGGCCGGCCGCCGCTGTCGACCGGGTCGGCTGACCACCGGACCGGTTGCCCGGGGGCCCCGCATCCCGCAACGGGGCCCTCGCCGGCCGGGAGGTCCAGGACCCTCCCGGCCCCGGCACAGGGGGTGCGGGCCCGCGCCCGGAGGGGAGCCGCGGGCCTGCACCTCTTACCCGTACATGGGGTGGTTCGTTGGGTGCGGGTGAGTGGGGGCTGGTCGCGCAGTTCCCCGCGCCCCTAAAAGATTGCGCCGCGCCCCTGAAGCCAACAGGTTGCGCAGTTCCCCGCGCCCCTGGAAGCCGCCCGTTCCCCGCGCCCCTAGAAGCGGGCCGGAGCCCGATCAATAGGCCACAGGCCACCCACCGCTCCAGTTCAGCAGGTTGATCCCGAGCTTGGGCGTGCCGTTGTCCTGGCCGTCGTAGTAGTGGTAGACGATCAGGTCCCCGTCCGAGTCCGCCAGGATCGACTGCCCGCCGGGCCCGATGTACCGCCCGTGCGACTCCAGCACGGGCGTCCCTCCGTTGTTCGTCATCGCGACGCCGCTCTTGTCGTAGTACGGCCCGGTGACACTGGTCGCCCGCCCCACTTTGACCTTGTACGTGGAACCGGTGCCGGCACAGCAGGTGTCGTACGAGGCGAACAGGTAGTAGTAGCCGCCCCGTTTGACGATCGACGGCGCCTCGACGGCCTTCGTGCCGGTAGGGCGGGAGGCGATCGAATAACGCGTCGTGTTCGACGAGAGCTGCTTGCCGGTCGACGGGTTGATCTGGATCATCTTGAGCCCGGTCCACCAACTGCCGAAGGACAGCCACCACTTGCCGTCGTCGTTCACGAAGAGGTTCGGGTCGATGGCGTTGTAGTCGCTGGAGGTGGTGGAGGTGTAGACGGTCCCCTGGTCGCTCCACGAGCCGGGCAGTCCGGTCGGCGAAGTGGCCAGCCCGATGGCCGACTTGTTCGAGCCGAACGTCGAAACCGCGTAGTACATCAGGTACTTGCCGCCGCGGTACGAGATGTCGGGCGCCCACGCCTCGGTGGCGTACGACGACCACCAGCCCGGCTTGGTGCCGAAGGCGTTCCCGCCCGCGCTGAAGGCGATCCGGTTGGCCGAGGTCTTGTGGGCGAGGCCGCCGCCGGTGGCGTACAGCAGGTACTGGCCCGACGAGGTGCGGATCATCGTCGGGTCGTGGACGACGGTCGAGCCGGTGACGGTGCCCGGGTTCGGGTATGCGGACGCGGTGCCCGGGACGAGGGCGAGCAGGACCGCCGCGGGGACGGCGAGCAGGGTCGTTCTGCGGGTCCCGCGGCGGCGCGTGCTGTGGGGGATGCGGCTCACGAGTGGGTCCTCCTGCGCGTGGGGAGGGGGCAGGGTTCGTTCGAGTACTCGAACGACGGTCATCACTTCGAACCGGAAAGTAGAATCGAACATCTTGCGCGTCAACGGTTCGCACAGCACCTCGGGCCACGGGAAACGTCGAAAATGTTTCGGCACCCCAGGCATCCCAGGTGTCTCACAAGCGACTTGACGCCTCGTCACTTTGCCGAACGCACAGCACCCCGACAGATTCCGTTTCTACGGTGCCATGTCCATGACAGAAACATCGATCCGACGTCGAACCGTACTCATCGCCGGTGGCGCCACCGCGGCCACGCTGACCGTGGGAGCCACGGCCCCCGAGGCCCCCTCGGTCACCGACCCGGCCGCCGCGGTCCCGGTGGCCGCCGCGGCCGTCTGCACCCTCACCAAGGAGATGACCGAAGGCCCCTACTACCTCGACGGACAGCTCGTCCGCGCCGATGTCAGCGAGGACAAGACCGGTGTCCCACTGAAACTCACGCTCACCGTCGTCGACGACGACACCTGTGCCCCGCTCGGCAACGCGCTCGTGGAGATCTGGCACTGCGACGCGCTCGGCGAGTACTCCGGGTTCGTCGGTGGCAACGGGCACGACGAGCCGGACAACGGGACGTTCCTGCGGGGCGGGGTACTGACCGGCTCCGACGGCGTCGCCCGGATCACCAGCGTCTATCCCGGCTGGTACCGGGGGCGGTGCATCCACATCCATGTGAAGGTGCACACCGACGTCACGCTGACCTCCGACGGTTCCTTCGAGGGCGGTCAGGAACTGCACACCGGGCAGCTGTTCTTCGACGAGGGGATCACCGAGGACGTGGCGGAGGTCGCCGCGTACGCCGCCAACACGGTGCCCCGGACGACCCTCGCGCAGGATTCCATCTACGACGACGGAGGCGCCGCGTCCGGCCTGCTGACGCTCACCGCGCTGGGCGGCTCGGCCACGTCCGGCTACGCGGGCACGCTGACGCTGGGCGTCGAGACGGGCTGAGCGCCGAGGGGGGTCGGTCGTCTGCGGGCCGGTGGGGGCTGATCGCGCAGTTCCCCGCGCCCCTGAAAGGCGCCGCTTCGCGCGCCCCCAAGGGGCGCGGGGAACTGCGCGGCCCGCCCCCACCGGCCCGCAGCTCACACCACGCCGGAACGGACACCGGTGGCCCCCTCGGCCGCGGGCCGGCTGCGCGAGGCGACCCTCATGCCACACGCATCCACGACCCGCATCTGAAGCGAACCGCACCCGCAGCGGGTCCACACCGTGTGGCCCGCCGCGGTGCCGTGCCGGGACACCACCTGGAAGGGCTCCGCACGGTCGGGCCAGCCGCAGTACGGGCACGCGTCGCCGGCGGGCCGGTCATGAGGGTGGGCGGTGCTGGTCATCTGTCTGCAACTCCTTGTGCGGGTGGTCGGGTGGTGGACCGTCGCGACACCTCCAGCGTGTAACGGGACCTTCGTGTACGTCCAGGTTGACTTTCTGGACCTCACCTTGAAGCGTGGCCTTCATGATTGATCTGCGCCGACTGCACGTACTGCGGGCCGTCGAGCACTACGGCACGGTGACCGCCGCCGCCCGCGCCCTGCACCTCACGACGTCCGCCGCCTCGCAGCAGGTCCGCCAGCTCGCGCGTGAGCTGGGCGTCGATCTGCTGGAGCCCCAGGGCCGCGGCGTACGGCTCACTCAGGCCGCGCGGAGTCTGATCACACACGCCGACGCCATCCAGGCCCGCTGGGACCGGGCCGAACTGGATCTGCGGGCCGACCACGGCGATCCGGCCGGGCTGCTGCGGGTGAGCGGCTTCCCGATGGCGATCTCGGTGCTGCTCGCCCCGATGGCGGCCCGGCTGCGGGACCGCCACCCCCGGCTCTCCGTACGGATACAGGAGGCGGAGGTCCCGTCGAGCTTCGACCTGCTCTTCGAAGGCGAGACCGATCTCGCGGTCGTCGAGGCGACCCCGCGCAACCCGCCGCTCGGCGACGCCCGCTTCGACCAGCAGCCGCTCCTGGACGACCCGTTCGACCTGGTCGTGCCCGACCGTCACCGGCTGGCGGGGCTGCGCCGGGTCGACCTCGCGGAGGCGGCGCGCGAGGACTGGATCGCGCCCGTCCAGGACAGCCCCTGCCGGGTGCACGTGCTCTCGGCGTGCGGTGCGGCCGGCTTCACCCCCGACGTCGTCCACCACGCGCTGGACTGGAACGTGATGGCCCACCTCGTCGCCCACGGTCTGGGGATCGCCCTCATCCCCCGGCTCGCCCATCTGACCCCGCACCTGCCCATCACCCGCGTCCGGTGCACCGGCGACCCGCACCGCAAACTCCTCACCTGCACCCGCGCCGGCGGCCACGAGCGCCCGGCCGTCGCGGCGGCGTTGGGCGAGCTGCGGTCCCTCGCGCCGACGGCGGTGGCGTGACGGAGGCGGGGAGACAGGAACAGCCTTTATGGTTCCGAATTGGAGGTTCGTCGCGGTGGCGCGGGAAGGTGAGTTGAGCGGTGGAGGCGCTGGGGCAGGCGGAGAGTCTCGACGAGCTGCTACGGCTCGTACGGCGGCACGGGAGCCCCGGCGAAGTGCTGCGGTGGCTCGGCCGTCGGATCGGGGCCGACGTCGCGTGGATCGGACACCAGGGCGCGGTCGAGGCGGCGACGGCCGGGTTCCCCCGGCGGCTCACCGACGAACTGCGTGACCAGGTGGCCCGCCTGACCCACGGACGGCTGGCCGCGGCCACCACGCAGGCCGGCGAGCTGGAGGTGCGCCTGGAGGCCTTCGGCGCGCGCGAGCCCCGTCCGGTGCTGGTGACGGCCAGCGCCTCGCCGCTGCCCCGGGAGGCCGTACTGCTGGCGTCGCAGGCCGGTGGCCTCGTCGAACTGCTGGGACGGGCGTCCGAGGGCGACGCCGGCTCACGCGGATACGAGGCGAAGGCGGCGCAACTGCGGTTCGCGGTCCTGACCGCCCTGCTCGCCGGGGACGTCACCCTGGCACGGCGGATGACCACGGGTGACGTACCGCCGCTGCTGAACGCGGAGCGCGTACGGGTCCATCTCCTGCACTGCCCGCCCGCCGACCGCGACCGGCTGGCCAGGACCTATCTGGACTCGTCGGGCTACCACGGCCCGGGGCTGATGGTGAACTGCCCGGTGTTCAAGGAGCAGTTGATCTGCCCCGTCGCCGAGGACCCGGAACTCGGCGGCCGTTTCCAGCAGGGCGAGATGCTGCGCCGGCTGGTCAGGGAGAACCCCGGGTACGCGCTGGGCGTCAGCAGACCGCATCCGCTGGCCGCCACGGGCGAGGCCTACGGCGAGGCCGTGCACGCCCTCGCCGTCGCCCGCAACTCCCCCGACCGGCTGGCCGCCTACCGGGGACGGCCCTCGCTGGTGCACGTGCTGCCCCGCCGGGCGGCCCTCGCCTGGGCGCGCGCCTACCTGGAGCCGCTGCACGACGCCCCCAAGCCCACCGTGGACGTCGTCCGCCTGGCCGTTACGTTCACCCGGTCCGGCGTGGCCCGTCTGCTGCACCTCAGCCGCACCACCGTCACGGCCCACTGCCGCCGGGCGGAGGAGGCCCTGGGCATCGACCTGAACGAGGTACGCACCCGTGCCACGCTCGATCTGGCCCTGTCCCTCGGCCCGCTCCAGCCCGATCCCACCGACGCCGTCCAGCCGGTCGCGCCACCGCTCGGCGAACTCCTGCGCACCGCTCCCGCCACCGCCTGGGCGGAGTCCTTCCTCCGCCCCCTCCACGACACCCGGCACAGCGGTCTGTACCGCACCGTGGAAGCCTGGATCGACGCCAACACCGACGCCCAGCGGACAGCCGCCCAGGTGGGTCTGAGCCGCAACACGGTCCGCACCCATCTGCGCGCCGCCGAACGCCTGCTCAACCGCGATCTGCTGACCACCGGTTCGGGCATCCACGACCTCGTCCACGCCCTGCGCGTCACGACTGCGCACCGTGCACACCCCACGGACGAATCTGGCCACCGTGCACGGTGGTCGCCGAAGCACGCCGCCTCCTAACGTGCTCACTGGAGGGGCAGTCGGCACCGACGCCCCAACCATCCGGTGCGGCGGCGAATGGTCCACGGGGGAGACCATTCGCCGCGCCCGAAGAGAACGCCCCGTAGGGGCGCGGGGAACTGCGCGCCAAGCCCCCACCGGCCCGCACCCACGAACAACCCGCGGCCCCTCCCCCTACACGGCCACGGCCCGCCGCTCCCCCGCATCCCCCTCCAGCACCTTCTCCCTCCGATGCGCCCGGATCGAGTACGTCAACGCAGCGGCCCACACCACATAGACCAAGCCATGGACGACCCCACTGACCACCCCCGACGCAGCGATCCAGTCGCTCCTCAGCAACGTACGCACGTTGGTGACGACGATGACCCCGCCCACCGCGGACCCCAGCACCCGCGGAGGCAGCAACCTCACCAGCCAGGCCGCCACCGGCGCCGCGACCATCCCGCCGAGCAGAAACGCGGCGACCCACCCCCAGTTGAGCCCCTGGGAGCCGAGCGAGAAGAGAAACCCGAGGCTCGCGGCCACGGCCACAAGGAACTCGCTCGTGTCGATGGACCCGATCACCTTGCGCGGCTCCATCCGGCCACCGGCCAGCAACGCGGGCGTACCGACCGGCCCCCAGCCGCCTCCCCCGGTCGCGTCCAGGAACCCGGCGACCAGACCGAGCGGCGACAGGAACCGTTTGCGCAGCGGCTTGCCGAGGTTCCCCTTGGGCAGGCCGCGGAACGTGAACCGGGACAGCACGTACAGCCCGAGCCCCAGCAGGATCAGCGACATCACCGGCTCGGCGGTCCCGGTGGACAGCCCGGACAGCACGGTCGCTCCGAGGAAGGCCCCGACCGCCCCCGGTACGCCGATCTTGGCGACGACCTTCCAGTCCACGTTCCCGAACCGCCAGTGCGAGGCGCCGGACATCAGCGTCGTACCGATCTCGGCGAGGTGGACGGTGGCCGAGGCGGCGGCCGGGTTGGTGCCCATGGAGAGCAGCAGGGTGGTCGAGGTCACGCCGTAGGCCATGCCGAGGCTGCCGTCCACCAGCTGGGCACCGAGGCCCGCCAGGGCGAGCAGTACCAGCGTGCGCATCGTGTCCGTCCCGTCTTGTCGCGTTGTCCCCTCGAAAGGTGGAAGGGACCCACGGGACGGTAGGTGCCGAAGGTGAGGATTGTCTGAGCGGGAGATGAGCACCCCGCACAGACACCCTCACGGGTGCCACGGACAGGTGCCCCGGCCGGAGGGGACCGGGGCACCACAAACCGTCGGACGAGCGGCCGGCGGGCAGACAGCCTTCAGGCGGACCGACCCTCAGACCAGCCGGATCACGTTCCAGGACAGCGGCTCCAGGGCAGCGGTCAGGGTGCCGTCCTGGAGCGTGGTCCCCCGCACGGCCCGCGGAGCGACCCGGTCCGGCTCGGCGAGCGTGTTGCGGGCGTCCGGATCCGCGTCCGCGAGCACGCTGTGCTCGACGACCGACGTCAACTCCAGCCCGTTCAGGGCGACTTCGAGCGGCAGCGCCTCCGTCCGGCTGCGGTTGACCGCGAAGACGGTGACCGAGCCGTCCGCCGCGCGCACGGCGGTGGCGTGCAGCAGGTCGGTCTCCCCGTACTTCCTCGTCTCGTACGTGGGCGAGTCGACCCGTACGTCGAGGACCTCCCCGCGCCCGTACCGCGAGGCCTGCGCGAACGGGAAGAACGTCGTCTGCCGCCAGGCCGGGCCGCCCGGCTCGGTCATGATCGGCGCGATGACGTTGACGAGCTGGGCCAGACAGGCGACGGTCACCCGGTCCGCGTGCCGCAGCAGCGCGATGAGGAGCGAGCCGAAGACGACCGCGTCCATGACGCTGTAGTTGTCCTCAAGGAGGCGCGGGGCCTCCGCCCAGTCCCGCTCGGCGGTGTTCTCGATCGCGTGCCACCCCGAGATGTACCAGACGTTCCACTCGTCGAAGGAGAGGTTGATCTTCTTCTTCGACTTGAGCTTCGCACCGATGTGGTCGCAGGTGGCGACCACGTTCTCGATGAACGACTCCATGTCCACGGCGGAGGCCAGGAAGGAGTCGACGTCACCGTCCTGAGGCTCGTAATAGGCGTGCAGGGAGACGTAGTCGACGAGGTCGTACGTCTCCGCCAGGACCGTCGCCTCCCACGCGGCGAATGTCGGCATGGACTGGCTGGAGGAGCCGCAGGCGACCAGTTCGACGGAGGGGTCGAGCTGCCGCATCGCGCGGGCGGTCTCGGCCGCGACCCGTCCGTACTCCTCGGCGGTCTTGTGGCCGGTCTGCCACGGACCGTCCATCTCGTTCCCCAGGCACCACATCCTGATGCCGAACGGGTCCTTGTCTCCGTGCGCGATCCGCTGCTCGGACAGGGCGGTCCCGGCCGGGTGGTTGGCGTACTCCTGGAGTTCCAGGGCCTCCGCCACTCCCCTGGTCCCGAGGTTGACCGCCATCATCGGCTCGGCCTGCGGGCCGATCTTCTTCAGGAAGGCGATGTACTCGGAGAGCCCGAAGCGGTTGGACTCCGTCGACCGCCAGGCGAGGTCGAGCCGCCGGGGCCGCTCCTCGGCCGGGCCGACCGAGTCCTCCCACTTGTAGCCGGAGACGAAGTTGCCGCCGGGGTAGCGGATGGCGGTGACGCCGAGTTCGCGGACGAGTTCCAGTACGTCCGTCCGCAGGCCCGCTTCGTCGGCCTCGGGGTGGCCCGGCTCGAAGATGCCGGTGTAGACGCAGCGACCCAGGTGTTCTACGAACGAGCCGAAGAGGCGGGGGTTGACTGCGCCGATGGTGAAGGCGGGGTCGAGGGTGAAGCGGGCCTTGTCCTGCATGGTTGCTTTGTTCGCCTTTCGGGGTGGGTGGGTCCTGTTTCGTTGGCGGGTGCGGGTGGGTGGGGGCTGGTCGCGCAGTTCCCCGCGCCCCTAAAAGCGAGGGGCCGACCGGGACGTTCCAGCTCGGGCGCCTCAACTGGAGGAATATGTAAGGGAGTTCACTGGCCCGCGAGGCCCGTGTGGGCCACGCCCGTCACTATCTGGCGTTGGAAGAAGACGAAGACGATGATCAGGGGCAGGCCCGCCATGAGGCCGCCGGCCATGAGCTGGGCCCACTGGATGCCGTAGGAATTCATGACGGTCGCTATGCCGTTCGGCATGGTCATCAGGTCGGGGTTGTTGGTCACCATGTAGGGCCACAGGAAGTTGTTCCAGGACGCGATGAAGGTGAAGATGCCGACCGCGGCCAGGGAGGGACGGGAGAGCGGGAGCACGATGGTGAAGAAGACCCGCCAGCGGCCCGCGCCGTCGATGAAGGCTGCCTCCTCCAGTTCGCGCGGGATGCCCTGGAAGAACTTGTAGAGGATGTAGACCATCGCGGCGGGTGCGCACTGCGGCAGGATCATGCCCCAGTAGGTGTCGACCATCCCCATCTGCTGGACCGTGGTGAAGAGGGGGACACCGAGGACCGCGGGCGAGACCATCAGGCCGGTCATGACCAGGCCCAGCAGGGCGTTCTTGCCGCGGAACTCCGTCCGGGCGAAGCCGTATCCGGCGAGGGCGCTGACGCTCAGCACCACGGCCGTCACGCACACCGAGACGACCAGCGAGTTCACGAACCAGTTGGTGATGTTGCCGGTCTCGAAGATCGCCGACCACGCCTGGGTCGTCCACACCTTCGGCAGCCAGTGCGGGGGTACCTCGACCGCCTCGGTCTCCGACTTGAGGGAGGTGAACAGCGCCCAGACGAGCGGCGCGAGGAACACCGCGGAGACGGCGGCGCCGAGGAGGGTGAGCACGATCTGGCTGGGCGTCCAGGGCCTGCGGGCCTTGGCGCGTATCCGTGCCCCGTCGCCTGCCCCTGTCCCATCGCCTGCCCGTGCCTCGGCGTGCAGCTGTGTGGCGGTGCTCATCGGTCGCCCTCCTCACGGTTGCGCAGCAGCCACATCCGCGCGAGGGCGACGGCCGCGATGATCACGAAGAAGATGATGGAGATCGCCGAGGCGTAGCCGACGCGGTAGCTGGTGAAGCCCTCTTCGAGGGTGTACTGCACGAACGTCCTGGTGGATCCCTCGGGTCCGGGCAGGAAGTCCATCATCACCACGGCCTGGTCGAAGACCTGGAGCGAGGCGAGGATCTGCAGGGCGACAACGAGGCCGGTGATGTTCCGCAGCAACGGCAGGGTGATGTGGACCATGCGGTGCCAGGCGTTGGCGCCGTCCAGCCTGGCGGCCTCGTAGAGGTGCGCGGGGATGCCCTGGAGGGCGGCGAGGTAGAGCAGGAAGCTGAAGCCGACCGTCCACCACAGGGTGCAGACGACGACGGCGAGCATGGCGTACGACTTGTCGGTCAACCACGCCGTCTCGATGCCGAAGACGTGGTTGATCATTCCGGTGCCGGGGTTGAACAGCCACTGCCACAGGTTGGCGGCGACGGTGGACGGCAGCAGGAACGGGGCGAAGAAGCACAGTCGCCAGAGCCACTTGCCGCGTTCGATGTGGTGGGCGAGCATCGCGAGGAGGAAGGCCAGGACCGTGATGCAGGGTACGACCAGGAGCGTGAAGTACGCGCTGTGGCCGAGCGATTCCCACACCAGCGGGTCGTCCAGGGCCTCGCGGTAGTTGTCGAGGCCGATGAAGCTCGTGGCGTCGCCGGAGATGTTGGCGTCCGTGAAGCTGAGGTAGAGGCCGCGCAGCAGCGGCCAGATCACGAACAGCGCGAACAGCACGAGGAACGGGGCGACGAACCAGGCGCCGTGCTGGAAGCCCTGCCTGCGGCGGACGGTGGCGCCGGCCGCGGCGGTCCTCGCACGAGCCGGAGCGATGACGGTCTGTGCACTGGTCGCCGTCATGCGACCGCACCTCCCTGCGCGGCGGTCCTGCCGTCCATCGGGTTCTTCATGGCGAGCAGTTCGGTGAGCGTGCTCCTCATCCGGCGGGCGGCGGCGTCCGGCTTCGCCGAGCCCACCGTCGAGGAGACGACGATCGGGCCGACGCGCTGGGCCAGGATGCCGGTGGACCCGGCGAACCACACCTTCGGCTCGGTGGCCTGGTGGTCCATCGCCGAGACGTACTCGCTCTGCGGGTTCAGCTTCTTGTAGGCGTCCGTGGACAGGGTGGGCGTGTAGGCGGGGATGTGGCCGCCGCCCGCCCACTGCTGGGCGTGCCGGACGATGTAGGCGGCGAGCCGGTGCGCGGCCTCGTTGGCGGCTCCGCCGCGGTCGGACCGGTGCGGCAGGACGAAGGAGTGCGACTCGGCGTGCGTCGCCTGTCGGCCGAAGACGGGCGGCAGCGGGGTCGCGCCGTACTCGATCTTCGCGCCGTCGAAGACCGGCACCGACCAGTTGCCCTCCCAGACGAACGGGCCGCCGTTGACGAACTGTTCGGCGCCCGCACCGCCCGCGAAGCCCGGGTTCACGTACCCGTCGGTGATGTGCCGGCGCAGGAACTCCAGTACCTGGGTGGCCTTGTCGGTGTCAAAGGTGACCTCGGCGTTGGCGTCGTCGAACCACGTACCGCCGAGCTGGGTGTAGAAGGCGACGAAGAACCACCACTGGAAGTTCTGGTCGCTGGACCACATGCCGATGGTCTGCAGGCCCTTCTTGGTGGCCTTCCTGGCCTCCTTGAGCACGTCGAACCACTCGTCGACCGAGGTGACCGGCACGATGCGGCCGTCGTCGCCGAGCAGGCCCGCCTTCTTCAGCACGTCCTTGCGGTAGAAGCAGAGCTGTACGTGGATGTCGAGGGGGAGGGCGTAGAGCGTGCCGTCGATGACGGCGCGCTTCCACAGCTCGGGGTTGAAGTCGGCTTCCCGCACGCCGTACTTGGCGAGCAGGCCGGCGTCCCAGGGGTCCAGGAGCCGGCCCGGCGAGAAGCCGGTGACGCGGCCCAGGTGCATGACGCCGAGGTCGGGCGCGCGGTTGCCCGCCGCCGCCATGGCCAGCTTGGTGTAGAAGGGGCTCCCCCACTGGAGGGTGGAGTCCTTCACGTCGATGCCGGGGTTCGCCGCGCGGAAGGCGTCCAGCATCGCGATCATGTTGGATCCGTCGCCGCCGCTGAAGAGGTTCCAGTAGCGGACGCGGGTGTCAGCGCCGGAGGCGAGCGCGTCCGCCCCCGTGCCGAGCGCGGCGAATCCGAAACTCCCCGCGACCGTCAGCCCGCTCAGTCCCGCCAGGATCTGCCTGCGATTCAGGCCAGGTCGTCCCATACCTTGCCTAACTGTTCGAGATTTCGATGGACGCTCGCAACTTCGAACGGGACCGTAGATAGGAAGCGCTTACTAGTCAATGGTTCGCACAAAAACAGCGGCCCCCGTCCGACGATCGGACGGGGGCTACGGCTGCTTTCCCGGATACTTTCCCGGCTGCTCTACGGGATGCCGGCCGCGGGATGCCGGCCGCGGGATGTCGGCCGCGCGGTCAGCCGGCGAACGCGGGCTGGGGCAGGCCCTTGCCCGCGCCTGGGACGACGAGCACGGACCCGGCGAGCGGATGCGGCGCCTCCAGCCCCGTACGGGCTGTCGTGATGTACAGATCGGTCAGGTCTGCGCCGCCGAACGCGCAGGCGGTGGGGCGCGGCACGGGCAGCTCCACCACCCGGTCCAGCTTGCCGTCCGGGGTGTAGCGGCGGACCGCGCCGCCGTCCCACAGGGCGACCCAGACACAGCCGTCGGCGTCGACGGTGAGGCCGTCGGGGAAACCGTCGCCCTCCTCGACGGCAGCCAACCGGCGCCTGCCGCCGACACGTTGGCCATCGAAGTCGAAGACGTCGATCCGGCGGGTCGGCGAGTCGATGTAGTACATGAGGCGGCCGTCGGGGCTCCAGCCCGTGCCGTTGCTCACCGCCACGTCGTCGAGGACCGTCTCGACCGTGCCGTCCGGGGCGACACGGGAGAGGGTGCCGCCGCCCGGTGCCTCGTCGTAGCGCATGGTGCCCGCCCACAGGGCGCCGTCGGGCGCGACCGCCGCGTCGTTGGCGCGACGGCCGGGAACGACCTCCCGGTGGAGCCACCGAAAGTCACCCAACCCGCTGGAGGACTCCCCGCCGGGCCCGTAGAGCCCCACGCCGTCACGGAGGTTGACGACCAGCCCGCCCCCCACGCGCGGCTTCGCCGCCCCCACATGCTGCTCGGTCGCCATGACCGTGTGACGGCCTGAGACCGGGTCGTACGTGTAGACCCGAGACCCGAGGATGTCGATCCAGATCAGCCGCTGAGCACCGGCGTCCCAGGTGGGACCTTCACCGAGGGCCGCCTCCGCCTGGACGGCCACCTCGTACGCGTACGTCATCCCACGCTCCGGTATCCGAGCCGCTCCGACAGCTCGGCGGCGCCCTTCGCGGCGAGCTGCTCCAGCTCGGCACGGCGCTCGTCGCTCCAGCGGATCATCGGCACGGAGATGGAGAGCGCGGCCACTACCTGGCCCGTGCGGTCGCGCACCGGCGCGGCGACACAGCTGACGTCGGGGTTCGACTCACGGCTCTCCACCGCGATACCGCGGGCGCGGATCTCGGTGAGGGCCTCGCGCAGGGCGGCCGGCTCGGTGATGCTGTTCGGCGTCATCCGGACCAGGTCGGCGTCGTCGGGGATCCGCGAGGTCAGCTCGGGTTCGGACAGCGAGGCGAGCAGCATCTTGCCCACGGAGGTGCAGTGGGCGGGCAGCCGGCGGCCCGCGGCGGACACCATGCGCACGGCGTGCGTGGAGTCGACCTTGGCGATGTAGATGACGTCCGTGCCCTCCAGGATCGCCACGTGCACGGTCTCGTCGCAGGTCTCCGCGACGGACCGGGCGACCTGCTGCCCCTCGGCGGCGAGGTCGAGCTGCTCGGAATAACGGCTGCCGAGCTGGTACGGGCGCACCCCGAGCCGGTAACGTCCCGGCTGACCCGGTACGGGCGTGATGTACGAACGGGCGGCAAGTGTCGTCACCAGTTCATGCACCGTGGTGCGCGGCAACTGGAGCTTGCGCACGATGTCGGGGGCGGAGAGCGTGCCGTCTCCGTCGAGGAAAAGCTCGAGTATGTCGAGAGCCCTGGTTACGGCAGGTACGAGGCGTCCCACAACTGGCCCCCTCCCTTGTGTTCGAAATTTCAACAGACGATCGGCATAGCGAACACAGGCTACTCACACCAGTTACAGCCGGGCAATGGCCTTGCGACAATGGGTGGGCGAGCGGTTACGGCTGGGCGGCCACCTGAGGGCACGCAGTAAACGGGTGGGTGGGCGGGAAAAAATCGGTCAACGCCGGGCGCGGGGGTCTCCCAGTTCCCCCCGAAGCCGCTGAGCCCGAAGCACCAGTTCCAGCTCGAATCGCCGATCCGGGTCATCGACCTCGTCCCCCCAAAGCTCCCGAATCTGCCGAAGGCGATACCGCACGGTCTGGGGATGGACCCCAAGGCGCGCGGCCACCTCGGGAGCCCCGCCCCGCGTCTCCAGCCACGCCAACAGGGTCTCCGCGAGCCGCCGCCCGTGCGTGGGCCCGCAGTGGGCGAGCGGCTCCAGACACCGCAGCGCCAGGTCGTCGATCAGCTCCTCGGGCTGCAGCAGGACCAGCGCCTCCGTGTGCTCGGTGCAGTACAGCACCTCGCCCGGCGGCAGCAGCCCGCGCTCCATCAGCCGCACCGCCGCCTCGGCCCAGCGCAACGACTTCGCCGCGTCGGCCAGCGGGACAGGCGGCCCGATGGCACCCGCCCACCCCGTCAGCGCCCGGTGCAACAGTTCGGGGCGCCCGGCGGCATCAGGCTCGGGCACGACCATCCGGGGCTGCTCGTACTCCATATCCAACAGCACACCCTGTCCGACAGCGGGAGCAACGGCCTCACGGGCGGGCCGCAACAGCACCCCCACCGCGACCTTGTCCGGCAGCGGCCAGCCGATCCGGGCGGCCCGCTCCGAGAGCGCCTCGGCCGGATCGCCCCGGTGGTGCTCGGCAAGCAGCAACTCCATCAACCGCCGCTGCAGACGCAACCGCTCTCCGGCCTGCCGGGCGGCGGCCTCGGCGTATCCGCGTACGGACTGGTCGACCAGCCCGTCCAGATACTCGTAACCGGCGTCGACCAGCTCGTACATCGCGGGCGGCGGAATCTCCACACGCGTCCCGATCTCGGCGAAACGGCGCCAGGCGAGCCGCACACCGAGCCGGTAGATCGCCTGGAGCGAATCGAGGCTGCGGCCGTGCAGACCCTCGCCGCGGCCGAACTCCTGGAACACCTCGGGGTGGACCCGCGGGCGCCCCTCGGCGGTCTCCAGATGCTGGACGAACACCTCGATGGCCCGCCGGATCCCGACCAGCGCCATCGGCTCCCCGGAGTCGTCGAGCACGACGGGCAAATGAGGGTACTCATGACGTATTTCCTGAAGGATCTCCTCGGCGAGTACGGGCGCCTCGGCCATGGCGAGCGCCGCGAACTGGCGCACCTGGAGGCGCGGCACGTCGTGCCAGGCCGAGCGCACGGTGACGGGTCCCCGGCGTAGGGCCATGGTCAGCGCTCCTGGCCGGCCGTCTCATAGGTGATGAGCGGCGTGTTCGGCTGTTCGGGAGTGGCGTCGAGCAGGGCGACGATACCGAGGGCGGCGCCCACGGCGAGTACGGCGGCGGCCGCCACGGTCAGCAGGGCGGCGAGCAGTCTGGGCATCGCGGGTCAGCCTCTCTGTCGGAGGTCGTCCCACCCGAGCGCTCCACCGGGAGCGCCATCCGAAATCTGCGGGCCGTTCACGGCCGATCGTGCAGCTCCCCGCGCCCCTTCCGGAGCACGGCACATCCCCATCTTCACCGGGCCCGTCCGGCGAGCCCCAGTCTCGACAACGCATTGACACTTCGTCAAGGGTGCGCCTACGGTTCCCGCCCCATACCGCACGTGCACCCTCCACCACCGTGCCGGCACAGCCCGTGCCGTGTCACCAAGAGCCCCTGGAGTGCCCGGATGCGCCGTACAACCTCACCCTTCTCACTGGTCATCCTGGGTCTGGGCGTGTTCCTGCTCGTCCTGGCCCCCCTGCTCGCCTGGTACGTCGAGCCACGTGCTCAACGCACGCCCGTCGACATCGACTCGAAGACGGTCTTCACCGGTACGGGCAGCTATTTCGACACGGACGAGATCGAGACCGTCCGCGACAAGAAGATCACCATCACCCGCCAGGTCCGCGGCGATGTGGCCGACAGCGAGAAGAGCGGCCGGGCCGTCTGGGACGTGTCCACCTCCGTGGACACCGCCAAGTCGCTGCCCGCCGCCGACCCCCACGACTCGCTGCAGTGGACCATGGAGCGCTGGGTCACCGACCGCAAGACGAACAAGCCCGTCCACTGCTGCGACGAGGAGCCGTACTACGAGGGCGAGGCGTACCTGAAGTTCCCCTTCGACGTGCAGAAACGCTCCTACATCTGGTGGGACAGCACGCTCGGCTCAACCGTCACGCTGGCGTACAAGGGCACAAAAAAAATCCAGGGTTACGAGGGCCTCCGCTTCACCGGAACCGTCCCCGCCACCAAGACCGGAACCCGACTGGTCCCGGGCACGATCGTCGGCGAGAAGGACGCCGGTCAGGTGCTCGCCGAGGAGTGGTACGCCAACCACGGCATCGAGCTGGTGGCCGACCAGCGCACGGGCCGGATCATCTACGCGGCGATCGGCCCCCGCAAGACGCTCCGGGCCCCCGGCGGCGACAAGGACGCCGTGGTCCTGCTCGACAGCGAGCGAATCGCCTTCACCCCCGAGACCCAGAAGGAACAGGTCGACCTGGCCGACAAGGACAGCGGCCAACTGCGCATGGTGGGCCAGACGTTGCCCCTCGGGACGGGTGTGGCGGGCTTCCTCCTCACACTCGCGGGGGTCGTTTTGGTCGTACGAGGGCGTCCACATCCCGAAACGTCCGAGAGCTCCCAGCAACCGCTCACAATGTGATGAGACGTCAGCTGGATAAAGCCCCGAAATTATCACTTCGGTGAGTAGCCGCATCGAACCAGCGGGCGAAAACTGTCCACCCCACCCGAACACAGCCCGCCCACATCCCCATCACAGATCGGCCCCGCAGTCGCAGTACGAACGGGAGCGGGACGGGTCGGTACGTCGAGCCCGCCGCGTAGGGCTCCTCCAAAAGAGGAGCACCTCCGAAACCCACAGCCGTACACCCGGAGTGCGGCGGGCTCGACGTACCGGCACGGCCCGCGTACCCCACACCGCACCGCGAAAAAACGGATCCGCACCACGAGCCACAACCAACCCGCACCGGGAGCCCACCACCGAACCCCACGCCCAGCACACCCCACCCCACCGAACCCCACCACCCCGAGCCCCACCTCACCCCCCACCCCCACCCTCACGCTGGTTCCGCACCCCGAGACGAGTTGGAGCACCCATGCCCCAGCACGTGCCTTCGTCGTTGCGCGCCGCCTTCCCCCGCTCCGCGCAGCGACCCCCGGCGCTCCCCCCACAGCCGCGCCGAATCGTTTTCCTCGCCCGTCGTGACTTCGGCAACGAAGCCGCGGGCGGCTCCGAACTCCTCGTCGACAGACTCGCCGAGGGCCTGACCCACCTCGGCCACCAGGTCACCCTGCTCTGCGGCGGCCCCGCCGCCTACCGCGACTACCGTGTCGTGTCGGCGGGCGGCGATCTGGGCCACTACCTGCGCGCCAGATCGGCGTTCCAGCGCCAGATCGGCGACTGCGACCTCCTCGTCGAGGTCTGCAACGGCATGCCGTACCTGGCCCCGCTGTGGCACCACGGACCGACCCTCTGCCTGGTCAACCACGTGCACACCGACCTGTGGCGGATGCGGTTCAACGGGCCGCTGGCGCCCGCCGCCCGGCTCGGCCGAAGACTCGAGCACTGGGCCCTCGCCGGCGCACAGCGCCACAACCTGCTGGTCGCCGTCTCCCCGTCGACGGCACACGCGCTGCGCGCGATCGGGGTCGAGCGCGAACGCATCCGGGTCGTGCACAACGGCGTCGAGGAGCCGGGCCCGCCCACCGAACGCTCACCGGAACCGCTGTTCCTGGCGATGGGCAGGCTGGTCGAGTACAAGCGGATAGATCTGCTCCTCCGCCTGTGGGAACGGGTCCGCCCGGTCACAGGCGGCCGACTGGTCATAGTCGGCGACGGCCCCGAACGGGCAAGGCTCGAACAACTAGCAGGCCCGGGCGTCGAGTTCAGGGGCCATGTCTCCGAAACGGAGAAGCACCGCCTGCTCTGCGCGGCCTGGCTGCTGCTGCACCCGTCGGCGGTCGAGGGCTGGGGCCTGGTGGTGACGGAGGCGGCGGCCCGCGAGACCCCGGCCATCGCCTTCGACGTACCCGGCCTGCGCGACTCGATCGTGGACGGCGAGACGGGCCTGCTGGCCCGCGGCGAGTCCTCGTTCGCGGCGGCCTGGTGCACCCTCGCCCTGTCCACTCACCGTCGCACGCTCATGGGCAAGGCGGCAGGCGACCGCGCCACCCAGTTCCGCTGGCACCGCACGGTCCGCCAGTTCAGAGCGGTGGCAACAGAGGCGGTGAGGAACTGGCCATGACGTCCGCCCGGGGGAAAGAAACAAACGCAACCCCAAACACACACCCAAGCCCAAACCCAGACGCGAGCCCAAGCCCAAACACAGGCTTCAAGGACCCATCCCTACGCCGCTCCCTCGCCCTCTTCAGAGCCTTCCGCCAAGAGCAGGCCGACCCAGAGGCCTGCTACTCACTGCTCGCACGCGACGCGGCGAACCAGGTGGAGGCATACGACGGCCCCGTGAGGGGCCGAACAGTCGTGGACATCGGCGGCGGAGGCGGCTACTTCACGGACGAGTTCAGGCGGCGCGGCGCACACGGCTATCTCTTCGAGCCGGACATGCGGGAACTCGGCCCGAAACCACCACAGGGCGCGGTGGTCGCGGACGGATACCTCCTGCCGCTCGCCGACGAGGTGGCGGACGTCAGTTTCTCCTCCAACGTCCTGGAGCACGTGGCGGATCCGCAGACCTTCCTCAGCGAGATGGTGCGGGTGACGAAACCCGGCGGCCTGATCTACGTGTCGTTCACCAACTGGCTGTCCCCGTGGGGCGGTCACGAGTGGGCGCCCTGGCACTACCTGGGCGCCGAGCGGGCCCGCGCCCGCTACAGCCGTCGTACCGGCAGGCCCGCCAAGCACACCCTCGGCGAGAACCTCTTCGCCGTACACATCGGACCCACCCTGCGGCAGGTGCGCGCCCGGGACGACGTCACGGTCGTCTCGGCGCGCTCCCGCTACTGGCCGTTCCTCGCCCAGGCCGTCGCGAAGGCGCCGGGGCTGCGCGAGTTCGCCACCTGGAACCTCCTCCTCATTCTCCGGCGGTATCCATGACCAGCACGGTCCAGGCCCCTCCCCCGGCGCGCACCCGTCCGCTCGCCCCCGACCCCGGCCCTGCCCGGGGCCCGAGGTCGCGGCGGTGGCTGCTGGGGTTCTGGGCCGTGGTGTTCGTGCTGTTCCTCGCGGTGGACCCGGGCCGCCAGACCTTCGACACGAAGCTCGGCGTCGCGCTCGACCCGTGGCAGTTCCTGTCCGACCTGGGCCAGTTGTGGCACGACCGGGGCGGCTTCGGCGGCATCGCGGACCAGTACGTCGGCTACGCCTTCCCGATGCTGCCGTACTACGGCCTGTGCGAGCTGATCAACCTCCCGGTGTGGCTGGCCGAGCGGCTGTGGATGTCACTCATCGTGGCGGTCGCCTTCTGGGGCGCGCTGCGGCTCGCCGAACGGCTGGACATCGGCAGCCACGCGTCCCGACTCCTCGGCGCGGTCGCCTACGCGCTCTGGCCGGTGTTCACGATCGTCGTCGGCTCAACTTCCGCCGCCGCACTACCCGGCGCCTTCCTCCCATGGGTGCTACTCCCTCTGACGAACGAGCGCCACAGCGCCCGGGTCGCCGCACTCCGCTCGGCGCTGATCATCCCCTTCATGGGTAGCGTCAACGCGGCCTCAACTCTCGCCTCTCTGCTACCAGTCGGCCTCTACCTCCTCTCCCGCCCACGCGGCCCCCGGCAGCGCAAGCTGATCGCCTGGTGGATCCCGGGCGTGATCCTGGCGACCGCCTGGTGGGTGGTCCCACTCCTCATGCTGGGCATCTACGGCGAGAACTTCCTTCCGTACGTGGAGAGTTCGCAGACCACGACGGACACCATGGCGGCGACGGAGGCCCTGCGCGGCGCCGGGAACTGGGTCGCGTATCTGCACTTCGGCGAGGCCTGGCTGCCGGCCGGCTGGACGGTCGCGGCGTCGGTGGTCGTGATCGTCTCGTCGGCGCTCGCGGCGGGGCTCGGTCTCGCCGGGCTGGCCCGCCGTGACCTGCCCGAGCGGCGCTGGCTGGTCCTGACCGTGCTGTCGGTCGCGCTCATCACCCTTGCCGGGTACGGCGGTTCGTTCGGCGCGCCCTTCCACGGGGTCGTCCAGGACTGGCTGGACGGCGGGCTCGTACCCTTCCGGAACATCTACAAGTTCCAGACGGGACTGGCCCTCGCCCTCGTCTTCGGCCTGATGCACCTGGTCGGCGTCGCCTCGCAGTCGCGCGGCGCCCGCCCGATCCGCGGCCGTCGATACGTGGCCCTGGTCGCGGCGGTCCTCGTACTCCCCGGTCTCGCCTGGCCCTACCTCAACGGGTCGATCCTGCAACCGGGTTCGTTCCAGCAGCTTCCCAAGTACTGGCAGTCCACGGCCGACTGGCTGGAGAAGTACTCGCCGGACTCGCGCGCCCTCGTCGTGCCCGCCACCGCGCACGGCATCTACACCTGGGGCTCGCCCATCGACCAGCCCCTCGACGTGCTCGCCGACTCCCGCTGGGCCCAGCGGGACTACGTGCCGTTCGGCACCGCGGGCAACCGGCGCGCGATGGACGCGGTCGAGCAGTCCCTGCTGACGGGCGGCGAAGTCCCGGGCCTGGCCGACTACTTGAGCCGGGCCGGCCTCTACTACGTCGTCGTGCGCAACGATCTCGACCCCGACCAGCTCGGCTACGTACCGACCACGACCGTCAAGCGGACCCTGGAGGAGTCGGGCTACCGGCGGGTGACCGGGCTCGGTCCGGTGATGACGGGCGGGCGCATCGCGGAGAACACCCCCATACAGATAGAGGGGTTGTACCCGCGGCAGCGGGCCGTCGAGATCTACGAGCCGGCGAGCGCGGACGTGCCGCGGCCCGGGCAGGCCGGGCTGAAGGCGGTCGCCGACACGGCCGTCGTCTCCGGCGGGCCCGAGGCGCTGCTGCCGCTGTCCGCCGACCCGACCATGCGCGACCGGGCCGCCGTGCTGACCGGCGACAACCATCCCGGCCTCGGCGCACCCGAGTTGCAGGTGGTGGGCGACGGACTGCGGCGCGCCGACACACGGTTCGGCCTGGTCAACGCCAACACCTCGTACACGTACACCCGCAACGAACGCAATCACTCCGGCAGCTTCCAGAACGCCGGTGAGAAGCCGCACCAGATCCTGCCGACCGAGGGCATCGGGCACCAGACGGTGGCCGAACTGCGCGGCGCACGCTCGGTTTCGGCGTCGTCGAGCGGGAACTGGATGTTCTATCTGCCGCAGTACGACCCGGTGAACGCCTTCGACGGCAATCCGAACACCGCGTGGGCCGAGGGCGCGGCGGGTTCGGCGGACGGGCAGTGGCTGCGGATCGGCTTCACGGACGAGACGGAGATCCCCGACTCGATCCGGGTCACCCCGCTGCCGCAGGACAGTGTGCGGTCGGCGCCGACCCGGGTGCGCGTGGAGACGGAGCGCGGCTCCGAGACGAGCACCCTCCAGGCCAACGGCATGCGCCAGCGCATCAAGGCCCCTGAAGGGGCGACGAGTTGGCTGAAGATCACCATCGTCGACTCGGCTGCCCGGCGCTCCGACCTGTCCGGCGCGGGCTTCTCCGAGATCACCATTCCCGACGTCCAGGTGACCCGCATGCTGCGGCTCCCGACGGACGCCGAGCGCACCGACGCGGCCGCCGAGGTCGTCTCGCTGCACCGCGCCACCGACCCGGGCGGCTTCTCGCCGACGGGCACGGAGGCCGGGCTGCACCGCCGCTGGACCTCGGAGTCGGCGGGCACGTACGAGGTGAAGGCGAGCGCGGTCCCCGTGCCGAGCGACGAGCTCGACGCGCTGCTGTACAAGGTCGCGCCCGAGCAGCGGAACCGGATCACCGCGACCGCCGACTCGACGGCCCTGCTCGGCACCGGGCTCTCGCCGCGCAACCTCACCGACGGCAGTCTGTCCACGGCCTGGATCGCCGGGGACAGCCCGACCATCCATCTGCGCTGGCCGGACAAGCAGGCCGTGGGCGAGATCGTGCTGGCTCCGGCGGGCGGGCTCTCCACCCGGCCGACGGAGGTCAACATCAGCTCGCCGGACGGCTCGACGATCGCGGGTGTCGACGAGAACGGTGTCGTCCGCTTCGATCCGATCACCACGGACCGGCTCGACATCACCATCACCGAGACGGCCCCGATGACCGTCCACAACCCGCTCGCCGACGAGGACCTGCAACTGCCGGTCGGCCTCACCGAGGCGTACATCCCGGCCCTGGACCAGTACCGCACCCCGCAGCCCCGCGGCACACGTACCTTCGACGTCCCCTGCGGAGAGGGCCCGACGCTCGCCGTCGACGACGAGCTGTACGAGACCAGCGCGAAGGGCACGGTACGGGACCTCGTCGAGCGGCGGCCGATCGAGCTGACGCTCTGCCAGGAGGGGCGCGCCGACGCGGAGTTGTCCCTCGGCTCGGGTTCGCACCGGGTCGAGGCGGGCGACGCGGGACCGCTCGCCGTCACCGACGTCACGCTGACGCGCGGCACGCTCACCACACCCACCGCGCTCGACCGTGAACTCGGCATACGGGACTGGCTCGGCGACCGCCGCGAGGTGAGCGTCGGCTCGGGCGCGGCCTCGTACCTGACGACGTACGAGAACTTCAACGACGGCTGGAAGGCCACGCTCAACGGCGAGAAGCTCGACCCGGTGCGGCTCGACGGCTGGCAGCAGGGCTGGCGGGTCCCGGCGGGCGCGGGCGGCACGGTCAAGCTGTCGTACGAGCCGTCCACGCTGTACGAGGCCGGGCTGATCGGCGGCGGTGTCGCGGTGCTCCTGCTCGCGGGGCTCGTGCTCTACCGGCGGAACTCGCCCAACACGGACGAGCCCTCGCCGGTGCCGCCGCCGCCCGGTCTGATCCTGGGCACGGTCGCGCTCACGCTGGTCGGGATCGTGATCGCCGGGTTCTTCGCGCTGCTGGTGCCCCTGCTGGCGCTGCTCGCGTGGCGGCGGCACGCCCTGCTGGTGCCCATCGCGTTCCTCGCGCTCGCGGGGGCGGGGATCGCCGCCGCGACCGGGGCCGGGGAGCCGGTCTCCGAGGGCGCGGGAGCATTCGGGCCCACGGCCCAACTGCTGGCGCTGATCGGCCTGTTCGCCGGGTTGGTGTCGGTCGGGGAGGCGTCGTACGGGGCTCGGGGACCCGGCGGGGGCCAGGGTCCCGGCGGGGCTCAGGCCTTCGGGGCTTCCGGCGCTCACGGGTATCCCGGAGCTCCCGGCATTCCCCCCAGCTCTCCTCCCAGTACTCCTCCCGGCACAAGCACTCCCGCCGCTCCGGGGTATCCCGGCGCCCCCAGGGCCAGTGCGCTGCCACCACCGGCGCCGGGGACCGAAGCGCCGACCGAGCCGCTGCCTCAGCGGCGGCGGGGTGAGAGTGCGGCGCCGGGTGCGTCCGAGTCGTCCCCGGCGCCCGAGGCACGGCACGGGATGCCCGGAGTGTCCGGGACGGAAGGTTCGGCCGGGGCGGCCGGTTCGTCCGGAGCGGCCAGTTCGTCCGGAGCGGCCGGTTCGTCCGGAGCGCCGACGGTCCCAGGCACGTCACCGACCCCCGGTCCGGCCTCTCCGGAGCAAGGAGCCGGGCCCACCTCCGGAGAGGCCGGGCCCCCGCCCGCCCCCACCGTGGCGTCCGGTCCGACGATCTCCGCCCGCGGGCCGGGGTCCGCGCAGCCGGAGCCCGACCCGCCCACCACCCGGTTCGGCTTCCGGAAGCCGAAGTTCAGGGCGACACCGCCGGAGGAGCCGAGGCCGGAACGGCCCGGAGGGGCGAGTCCCGCGGACCCCGAGGACGCCAGGCCGGCCCGACCCGAGGACGCCAGGTCGGCCCGGCCCGAGGACCCGCGGCCGGCACGACCCGAGGAGACGGGGGAAGGCGAACACACATGACCACGCTGGACCACCCGGCACGCGACGGCACGGACGGCCCCGTGAAGCCGCCCGCCCGCATCCCGTTCCCCGTGGTGGACGAGGTCGCCCGGCACTGCCTCCAGGAGGAGGAGCCGGAGACCGTCCACATCGAGGTGCATCTGCCGGGCCGTCTCGACCCGGACCGGCTGCGGAGGGCGTTCACCGGGGCCCTGCACCGCCATCCCCGCATCCTGATGCGCGAGGCGCGGCGCCCCTGGTACGGGCGGCGGTACGAGTGGGAGCTCACCCCGGACGCGGACGTGGAGGTCGTGCTGTTCCCGCCGCCGGACCGGGACGCCCTGAAACACGCCCGCGACCGGGCGCTCCAGGACGCCCCGCCGCTGTCCGCCTCACCGCCGATCCGCCTCGAAGTCGTCCGCGATCCGGAGTCCGATGACACGGCCACGGTCCTCTTCGTCACGATCAACCACACCGCCCTCGACGGTCCGGCCTGTCTGCGGGTCCTCGCCACCGCCGCCGAGCTGTACGGCGGCAAGGACAACTCCCCCGCCGCGCCCCCGACCCGTACGACGGCCGAGGCGCCGGGCGTCATCGACGCGCCCTCCAGCTGGGCACCGCCCGCGCGGGTGGCGCACGGCGCTCCCGAGCCCTCGCCCGGCAACGGCATGCTCGTCGCCGAGTTCGGCGTCCCGCGCCGGCCCAAGGGCTCCCCGTACACCGTGAACGACCAGCTCATGGTGGCCACCGCCCTGATGATCACCCACTGGAACCGGGAACACGGCGCCCGGCCGCGCCCGTTGCGCATCACTATGCCGGTGGACGACCGGACCCGCGACACGGACATGCCGATCGGCAACGGCACGCGGCTCGTCGAAGTCCCCTTCGCGCCTGAGGAGTTGGACGCCTCAGACATGGCGGCCCTGCTGCGGCGCACGGCGGACCGCACCCGTGCGCTCAAGGCGCTGCCACGGCCCCAACTCGGCCACGGGGCAGCTCTGTTGACGGCCCCGGTGGTCCCGGTGGCCTGGCGGGCCGCTTTCACCCGGGGGCTGCGGAGGGCCGCCGGGCCCTGGACGTCGACCACGCTGCTGAGCAACATCGGCCGCATTCCCTACGCCCTCGACTTCGGTGAGGGGGCGGGGCGCGCGCACGCGGTGTGGTTCTCGGCGCCGGCCCGGATGCCGCGCGGGCTGACGGTCACGACGGCGTCCACGGCGGGCCGACTGCACGTGGCGTTCCGCTGGTCCCGCACGCTCCTCAGTCACGGCGACGGCTCCCATCTCCGCGACCTCTTCGAGCACTACCTGCACGCGACGGAACACGCCACGGAGAGTGCCCCATGACCACGGCTCCGCCCCGCAGCCCGTCCGGCGGCCAACCTGCGCACGGGCTGCGGGACTTCTACGAGGACCCGGCCGTGCCGGTCGCCTCCGGCGCGCCCCGCAGTCTGCGCCAGGCCCGGATGCTGGCGGCCGCGCTCGGCCCGGCCACGTCCGGTGCGCGGACGGTCCTCGACATCGGCTGCGGCGACGGCTCCGCGGCCGCCACAGCGGCTCCGCTCCTGGCCGGCCATCGCATCGTCGGCGTCGACTGGTCCCAGGACGCCCTCAGACGCGCCCACGCACACCTGCCGTACGCGGTACGCGGCGAACTCACCGACGGCGGGCTGCCGTTCAGGTCCGCCTCCGCCGACGCCGTCCTGTTCAGCGAGGTCGTCGAACACCTCGTGGACCCGGACGCGGCGCTCGACGAGATCCACCGGATCCTCCGCCCGGGAGGTCATCTCATGCTCTCCACACCGAACTTGGCCGCCTGGTACAACCGCGCCCTGCTGCTCGCCGGTGTCCAGCCCGTCTTCTCCGAGGTGAGCCTGCGCGCCATCCACGGCCGCCCCGGCAAGGAGGTCGTGGGCCATCTGCGGCTCTACACGGCCCGCGCGCTGCGGGAGTTCGTGACCGCGTCGGGCTTCGAGGTCGTACGGCTGAGGGGCGCGCCCTTCCACGGCGTGCCACGGCCCATGCGCCCGCTGGACCGGCTGGCGTGTGCCGTGCCGTCGATGTCCTCGATCCTGCTCCTGCACGCGCGAAGGACGTAGACCATGTGGTGGGGGGTGGCCGCGGCCCTGCTCGCGAACGTGCTCTACAGCACCGGATTCGTGCTGGAGAAGCGGGCGTTGGCGGCGATGCCCCAGGTGACCGTCCGGCAGCCCGCCCGGCTGCTGCGGCTGGTCCTCGGCAGTCCGCTGTGGATCGGCGGCTCCCTCGCCCTGGCGTCCGGCTTCGGCGCACAGCTCGTCGTCTACCGCACGCTGCCGATCGCCGCCGCGCAGGGCATCTTCGTCTCCGGCCTGGTGATCCTCGTGCTGCTCTCCTCGGTGCTGCTCGGCGAGGAGACCTCGGGTCGCGAGCGGTACGCGATCGGGGCGATCCTCGTCGCGCTGCTCATGGTCGTCCTCTCCCTCAAGGAGGGCTCCGACACGGTCAGCCGCAGCGCCCCCGCCCCGCTGATCCTGCTCGTCTGCGTACCGTCGCTCGCGCTGGGCGTCTGGCTGTACGCGTCCGCCGAGCGCCGCGCCCGCCACCGGCACCGCATGCCGACCACAGGCGTCGAATACGGCGTGGCGGTGGGCCTGTTGTACGGGGTCAGCTCGCTGGCCATCAAGGGCGTGTCCAGCTACCTGACATCAAGTGGCCTCGGCGGTGCGGTGGTCGATCTGCTCCGCTCCCCGTACCCCTATCTCCTGCTCTTCACCGGCGTGTTCGGCCTGGTGATGTCGCAGGCGGCGCTGCAGCGCTGCCGGGCCTCGCTGATCGTGCCGGTCTGCACGACGGTGACCTGCCTGTTCACCGCGGTGCTCGGCACGCTCGCGTTCGGCGAGTCGCTGCCCGAGGACCCGCTGCGGCTGGCGCTGCGCATCGGCGGCACGGCGCTGGCGGTCTCCGTACTCCTGGCGATGCCCAAGCACGACCCGCCGGCCCAGCCTGGTCCACCTGCACAGCCCGGTCCGTCGGCACAGCACGGTCCACCGACCCAGCCCGATTCACCGGAAGAGCCCCAACCCCCGCCCCCCACAAGGGAGTTGACCACTGATGAACCCCGACGACCCGTTGCTGAAGATACTGGCGTGCCCGCTGGACAAGGGGCCGCTGCATCTCCTCGAAAGGGAGACGGAGGGCCCGGAGAGTACTGAGGGTCCGGAGAGCACTGAGGACGCTCTCTACAACCCGCGTCTTCGCCGCCGCTATCCGATCGTGGACGGCATCCCGCAGCTCCTCCCGTCCTCCGGCGAGCAGGTGACGGACGACGAACACGAGAACCTTCTGAAACGGATGTTGACCCCATGACCCTGGCAGCCCGTCTGGCCCCCTTCGTGCCGGTGCGGCTGGTCGCCGCCGCCGCCCGGTTCGTCTATCCGCGCTTCGAGCCCGAACTCGCCCGGCTCGGCGATCTCTGCCCGCCCGGCTGCGGCACGGCGGTGGACGTCGGCGGCTGGTACGGCCCCTGGACGCGCCGGCTGTCGCAGCGGGCACACCGCGTGGTGACGGTCGAGCCTGTCCCGCATCTGGCCCGGCTGCTGACCGCCGCGACGCCCGGGAACGTCCGGGTGGTACGGGCCGCCGCGAGCGACCGCCGGGGCACGGCCCGTCTCTGGCTGCCGTCCGGCGACCAGGGCGACCGGGGTGTCTCCTCACTCGTCCGCCGGGACATCCACGCCCGCGCCCTGGACGTCCCCTGTCTCACCCTCGACAGCCTGAACCTCCACGACGTCGGCTTCGTCAAGATCGACGTGGACGGCAACGAACTGGCGGTGCTGCGCGGCGCGACCACCCTGCTCACCCGGGACCGCCCTGCCCTGTTCATCGAGCTGGAGGCCCGCATCCAGCCGATCAGGCCCGTCGTGTCGTTCCTCGCCGAGCGCGGATACAAGGGCTGGGTCCTGCCCGACGACACCTGGCTCCCCCTCGCCTCCTTCGACCTGGAGTCCCACCAGGCCCATGCCTCGCATGTGGTCTCCCAGGGCCTACTGCGGCGGGTGCTGGCCTTCCGGAGCCCGGGGTACGTCCGGTACGTGAACTCGGTGCTCTTCCTCCCGACGGGCCGCACCCCGGGCGACGCGCACCGCGCGGGACACGTACGCCACGATGGGACGCATGCCTCCCGCCAAGCGACCCGATAGGCCCGCCGGCCCGTTCACCCCGCTCGACTTCCAGCTGGTCCTGCTGCGCCGCATGGCCGACCACAACCCGGACCTCGTGGAGGACGCCCGCCACGCGCTGGGCGTCTCGATCGCGGACATGCGCGAGGCCAACCGGCATTGGCAGGCGATGCGGCATGTGCCGCGGGGCCGGGGGGCGGTCTCCCGCTACCGCTCGATCCTGGGCGAACCGGAGTCGGTGACGCCCCGGCAGATCGGCGACCTGCCGTGCGAGGCGCTCCTGTGGCCGGTCCCTCTCTGGCCCGACCTCCGCTTCGAGGTACTGGTGGCCCCGAACGGCGCGGCCTGGAACGAGTGGCTGGTCCGCGCGCCGGGCGCCCCCTCCCCCGAGCTGCGCACCTTGGAGGACCTGACCCCGTGGTCCTGCGCGGTCGACGAGGCGGCCCGCGCCTTCGCGCCCGCCCGGCCTCTGGAGGGGTCGGCGCCGACGCGGTGGGGGCTGGCCTTCACGGCACCGGACGCGTCGGGCGTACCGCACGACTGCGTGGCGGAGTTCACGTGGGGGCTGCTTCAGCGGGTGGCGTTCACGGGGGCGCGCGGCTGACGTCCGGGGCCGGGCTGCAGCTGTGGGCCAACGGGCATGGGGCCACGCCTGTAGGCCAACAACCGTTGGCCTACAGGTGTGGACCCACAGGCGCGGGCCAACAGACGTGGACCCACAGACGTTGGCCTACAGCCGCGGGCCAACAGGCGCAGGCCAACAACCGTGGACCAACAGGCTCAGGCCAACAACCGTAGGCCAACAGCCGTGGGCAAACAGACGCAGGCCAACAGCCGTGGGCCTGGCAGCGGCGAGGCCGTCAGCCGGCGGTGGCAGCCTTGACGATCGCCTCGGCGACCACCGGCACCGAGGCCTCGTGCAGGAACAGGAAGAGATTGGGCTCGACGAGTTCCAGCTCCATGACGCGGGGCGCCCCGTCGTCGCCGTCCACCAGGTCCACGCGGGCGTAGAGCAGTTCGGGAGCGTCCGGGACGGCGGCCAACGCCCGTTCCGCGACGGCGAGTTCGGCGGGACTCGGCTCCCACGGGCGGAGGTCCGGGTGCGGGACCTTGTCCGCGTCGTAGGCGGTGCCGGGTTCCAGGACGGCGCCCTTGCGGATGGCGTGCAGGAAGCGCCCGCCGTAGAACAGCAGGGCACGTTCGCCCACCGTGTCGATGCTCCGCATGTACGGCTGCACCATCGCGGTCAGCCCTTCCGCGTGCATCCACTCCAGGTGGCGTACGGCCCTCTCGTGGTCCTCGGGCGTATAGCGGGCGGCGTTCCGGGCGCCCGCCCCCGAGGTGGGCTTGACGACGTACTCGCGGTCGGCGGGCAGGTCGGCCGGGTCGCCGGGGGCGAGGTACCGGGTGTCGACGACTGGCACCCCGGCGGCGGCGAGGTCGCCGAGATACCGCTTGTCGGTGTTCCAGCGGACGACGGCCGCGGGGTTCGCCAGGGCCGTCAGCGCCCCGCACCGCTCGGCCCACGCCACGAACTCGGCGGCCCGCCAGCTGTAGTCCCAGGTGGAGCGGATGACGGCGAGGTCGAAGCCGCCCCACTCGACATCGGGGTCGTCCCAGCACACGACGGCGGCGTCCGCCCCGGCCCGCTCCACCGCGTCCGAGAGAACGGGCAGGTCACGGTCGTACCCGGACTCCGCGACCTCCCGGCAGGTGACGAGTGCGATGCGGGCGGCGGTGCGTGCCACGGCGGGCTCCTCATGGGTACGTCGGCTCCGGTGATCCCGATCGCAGACTAACAACCGACCCGGGAACCGGATCGGGCCGCTTGACCTTCACCTTTGGGGAGGCCACAGCATCGGTGGCGAGACGAGGAACGACGGACCGGCTGCCCCACTGGCCGGTCGGCTGCTCATGGGGGTGCGCGTATGGAGATGCTGACGATCGGGGCGTTCGCGAGGGCGTCACGGCTGTCGCCGAAGGCACTTCGGCTGTACGACGAGCTGGAGTTGCTGCGTCCCGCGCGGGTGGACCCGGAGACGGGGTACCGCTACTACGCGCCCGAGCAGTTGGAGCAGGCACGCCTGGTGGCGTGGCTGCGGCGGCTGGGCATGCCGCTGGCCGGGATCCGCGAGGTCTGTGCGCTGGAACCCCCGGCAGCGGCGCGGGAGATCCGCGCGTTCTGGGCGCGGACCGAGTCGGAGACGGCGACCCGCCGTGACCTGGCCGCCTTCCTCGTCGACCACCTGTCGCGAACCGTCCCGAGAGACCCGAGCGACCCAACAGACCCGAGTTTCCCGGGCAACCCGAGTAAGGACACCACCATGCTGGAACTCCGCTACTCCGCCCTGTCCGACACCGGCCTCGTACGCCCCGCCAACCAGGACACCGCGTACGCGGGCACCCGTGTCCTGGCCGTCGCCGACGGTTTCGGGTCCGGGGGCGCGCCCGCGAGCAGCGCGGCCGTCGAGGCCCTGAAGTTCCTCGACGACGAGCCGCTCCCCGCCGGGAGCGTCCTCAACCTCCTGGAGGACGCGGTCCAAGGCGCCACCCAGGCCGTCCAGGAGGTGGCGGGCCCGACGAACGAGATCGGCACCACCCTCACCGCCATGGTGTGGACGGGCTCCCAACTGGCCCTGGTCCACATCGGCGACTCCCGCGCCTATCTCCTCCGTGACGGCGGCCTCTTCCGGATCACCCACGACCACACGATGGTCCAGTCGATGCTCGACGAGGGCCGACTGACCCCGGAGGAGGCCACCGCTCATCCCCAGCGCGCCCTGCTCCTGAAGGCGCTGACGGGCGGCGGGCCCGCACCCGCCCCTGCCCCCGACGTCCGCCTGCACGACGCCCTCGCCGGCGACCGCTATCTGCTGTGCTCGGACGGGCTGTCGGCCGTCGTACCGGAAGCCACCATCAGGGACACGCTCGCGGCGGCCTCCACACCGACCGAGGCCGCCCAGGCCCTCGTCAGGGCGGCGAACGACTCCGGCGGCCCGGACAACGTGAGTTGTGTGGTGGCGGACCTCGTGGACGCTGGATCCCAGTAGGTTCCTCACGAGGTCTCGGCCGGCGGTCACCGGTCCGCGATCACTGTTCCGCGATGTCGAGGGTGACCTTCGACAGTGGACAGCCAACGCAGGTCAGTACGTACCCGTCGGCCTTCTGCTGTGGCGTGAGGCAGTTCGGCTCGTTCTGCGTGACCTCTCCGCCGCGAAGCCGCACCATGCAGTCGCCGCAGTTCCCGACCGTGCAGGAGTACGGCATCGGCAGCCCCGCGGCCAGTCCGGCGTCGAGCAGCGTCTGGCCGGGCTCGACCACGACCGTGCCGACGGGGCGCCCGTCCTCCTCGACGGTCATCTCCTGCGGCGCCGTCGCCGCCACGGCCTGGGTGGCCGCGCCGCTGGTGTAGTGCTCCTGGTGCACCAGTTCGTCCGGGACTCCGAGCCCGGCAAGTACACCCTGGACGGCGTCCATCAGCGGCCCGGGACCGCAGGTGTAGTAGTGGGCGCCCGGGGCCGGGGAGAGGCCGGTGACCCAACGGTGTACGCCGTCCGCGTCGAGCCGGCCGTCCCGGCCGGTCAGGACGTGGGTGACCGACAGCCGGCCGGGATTGTCCTTCGCCAGCCGGGTCAGTTCGTCGGCGAAGATGATCTCGTCCGCGCTGCGGCTGCTGTAGAGCAGCGCGATCCGGTCGCGGCCCGGCCGAACGGCGAGCCGCGTCCGGATCATGCTCATCATCGGCGTCACACCGCTGCCCGCCGCGACGAGCACGATCTCGTCCGGGGCGTCGGAGGCGTCCGGGGTGTCGGAGGCGTCCGGGAGTTGCGGCCCGGCGTGGAAGGACCCCGACGGGCCGCGCACCGCGAGGCGGTCCCCGGGGCGCAGACTCCGGTGGACGTGGGTGGAGAACCGGCCGCCCTCGACGTGCTTGACGGTGACCTCCAGCCGGGACGAACCGGGCGCCGACGAGGCCGAGTAGGCCCGCCGCACCGGGCGGCCGTCGATGTCGGCGACGAGCGTGAAGAACTGGCCGGGCCGGAAGTCGAAAGGTCGCGGCTCTGCGCCGGCACCATCCGGTACGAGGTCCTCCAGTACGAGGGTGACCGCGCTCGGTGTCTCCTTGCGCACCTCGGCGATGCGCACCTCCCGCAGCGGCCTCTCCGTCGCTCCGGCCCCGGTTCCTCCGTCGTCGTCGGCAGGGCGTCGGCGCGGGAAGAAGCCACGGCGCCGCCCGCCCGCGCCGGGTTCGACGTCCTCGTAGCCCTCCTTCCGCAGCCCGGAACGGTAGGCACGGTTCATCACCAGCCGCAGCAGGCGGGCCATCCCCGGGATGGCCCCGACGGCCTTCAGCAGGAACGCGGGTGGCCCGCCCTCGGCGGCGGCCGAACCGGCGGCGAGGTGTTCTCCCGCCAGCGCCATCAGATCCGGCACCGTGCCGTGGTCCACGTGCGCGCCGGGGGTCCACAGGCGCGAGCGCGCCACGGCGTCGTTGCCGGTCACCTCGGCGTGCTCGACGTCGATGAGCAGCGCCAGGTGCGGGGGCATCCCGCGCAGCGCCATCGTCTCCAGCAGCGCGGAATCGTCGGTGATCGCGCCGCGGCCGCGGACATGCAGCACACCGGTGCGCCCCGGGACGAGCGCGGCGAACGAGAGCCGGTCGTCCTTCAGCAGGTTGTGGAGCGTGTCGGCGCGCTTGTTGCCCTTCCGGTCCGGGACGACGAGCGTGCGGCCGTCCAGGATCCGCGCCACCTCCTGCCGGTCCCCGCGCGGACTCGTGTCGCTCCCGCCGGAGCCGTCCCAGGTGGACAGGGCGAGGAAGGGCGCCGCGGCCAGGAACTCGGCGACGCCGGGCCGGCGCAGGGGTCCGTCACCCGCGAACTCGGCGGCCGAGGCGGCAGAAGCGGCAGAAGCGGCAGAAGCGAACGGCTCGGCCGGGGCCGGCGGCTGCCACAGACGGGACCGGAGGACGGCCTGTGCGCAGTGCACGTACGCCTCCGCGATGTCGACGGTCATCTCCGCGCCCTTCCGCGCGGCCACCGAACCGTTGACGCGCAGGATCTCCCCGACGCCCGGCAGGAGGAAGAACAACGAGACCGGACCGTGCGGGTCGCCGGGTTCGGGCAGAGAGAACGAGATCCGCGTGGGCGAGTGGACGCGTACGAACCCCGGTGTGCCGCCGATGAAGGTCGTTCTGCTGGTCCCGTCGGCGTCCCGGTATCCGAAGGCCGCGATCGGACACCGGGCGAGGACGGTCCGGCAGCCCTCGTCGAGGGCGCTGATCTGCTTGAGCATGACCGCCGACGCCGGGAGGCCGACGGTCGACTCGACCTCGTCCACCGTCGTCAGCCGGCGCAGGGCGCTCGGCAGGTTCTCCCGCACATCGGGCGTGGCCTTGTTTTTGCAGGTCATGGCACTATTGTGAGCAATAGCTCAGCTCTTTGGCTACTCGCTTTTCGCGCCTTGAGGAGGACCCCGGATGACGTCGGCCGACCGCCGTCTTCAGGCACGTCGCAAGCCCCGCCAGGTGCGCGCGGAGCTCACCCGCGACCGCATCCTCACCGCCGCTGCTCACGTTTTCGCCGAGCACGGTTACGCGGCCGGCACCACCAACCGCATCGCCGAGCGCGCCCGCGTCTCCATCGGCTCGCTGTACCAGTACTTCCCGAACAAGGACGCCATCCTGGCCGAGCTGCTGGTGCGGCACATCGACCGCGGCACATGGACGCAGGCCGACCAACTCGACCTGTCCGCCGGAAGCCTGGAGGCGACGGTGCGGGCACTGGTCCGCGACGCGATCGACAACCACCGCGACGATCCGCAGCTGCTGCGGATCATGATCGAGGAGGCGTCGTTCTCGCAGGAAGTGCTCGACACGATCGAACGGCACGGAGAGAAGCGCGTCGGTCAGGTGCGCGATCTCCTCGCCCGGCACCCGGATGTCCACGTGCGGGATCTCGACACCGCGGCCGAACTGATCGTGACCACAGTGGAGATGAACACGCACATGCTCATGGCCGGCCCGCGGACCATCCCGGTCGAGTCGTTCGAGAGCGAACTGGTGGCCATGGTCACCCGCTATCTTCGTGGCGATCAGTAGCGGGACCAGTGGCAAGGTCGGAGACGGGACTGGGGACGGAACCAGGAACGGAACCAGGAACGGGATCAGTGGCGAGGCGGGCGCGGAACGCTAGGAGACATCCGGCAGTCGGCGCGGTTCGACGCGTTCCTCGACGGCCGTGTCGCCGTCGCGGGTCACGATGTACGCGCCCTTGCCGGGGACTTCGGTGACCGCTTCGACCAGTTCGGTGCCGCGGTAGACCAAACCCACTCCGTCGTCGGTGCAGTGGGTGGTGGGGAGCGTGCCGTTGGCGACGAGTTCGTGGACCAGGGGGCGGCGGCCCGCGTCGGTGTCGTAGTGGACGCCGTTGCCGTAGGGGAGGAAGCCCAACGCGTCGGTGACCGGGCGGAGTTCGGGGCCGAAGGAGTCCGTGGTGCCGCCCCGGAACCAGCAGATCGAACCCGCGCTGACACCGCTGAGGACGACGCCCGAGCGCCAGGCCCGGCGGAGGATGCCGTCGAGGCCGTGCACCCGCCAGACCGCGAGGAGGTTCGCCACCGAGCCGCCCATGACCCAGACGACGTCCTGGTCGAGGACGGTGCCCTCGACGTCGTCGAGGTTGGGCATCGGGAAGAGCTGGAGGGGCGTGAGCTCGAAGCCCGCCACGCGTGCGGCCTCGGTCATACGGGCCGTGAAGTGCTCCGCGTCGCCTATGGCCGTGCCGACGTAGAGGACGCGGGGGCGGCGGCCGTGGGCGCCCGACAGCTCGACCGCGTGATGCACAAGGGAGTTGAACGTCACCATGGTCCGGCCGCCCCCGGCCCGGTGACCGCCGGAGGTGGCGAGGATGGTGGGCTCTCGCCCGTTCACAGGGGGAACATGGGGCATGGTGCTGGACGCGGTCATGGCACCGGATCCTAACCACGGCCCGAACCACGGCCCTCAGAGCGCCTGTTCGTCACCACCGCCGTCAGAAGCCCTGTTCGTCGCCACCGCCGTCACAGGCCCTGTTCGTCGTTCTCCTCCGGGTCCCAGTCCAGCAGTCGTACCCTCGCCACCGTCTGCACGTGCCGGCGCATCGCGGCGGCCGCCCGGCCCGGCTGCCGGGCGACGATCGCGTCGAAGATCGCGCGGTGCTGGGTGAGCGAACGGGTGGGGCGGCTCGGCTGGCGCAGCGACTCGTGGCGGCTCTCGGTGATCTGGTCGGCGATGGAACGCATGAACTCGGCGAGGATGCCGCTGTGCGCGGCGGCCGTGACCGCCGCGTGGAACAGCCGGTCGCCCTCGATTCCGTGTCCGCCCGCCTGGATCTCGTCCCGCATGTGGACGAGGGCGGAGTCCATGGCGGCGACGTCCTCGTCGGTGCGGCGCTCGGCGGCCAGCTCGGCGAGCTTGGTCTCCAGGGCCTCGCGGGCGTCGAGCACATCGGGCAACCGGCGGCGCCGCTCCACGAGTTGCTCCACCGGTTCGGCGTCGAGGGTGTCGCGGACCAGGTAGGTCCCGCCGCCGTGGCGGACCTCCACCAGGCCCTGCACCTCCAGGACCACGATGGCCTGCTTCACCGAGGCGCGGCTGACGCCGAGACGGGCAGCCAGGTCACGCTCGGGCGGGAGCCGGTCGCCGGCACCAAGACCGCCCTCGGCCGCGTAACTGCGCAACCGGTCGAGGACCTGCTCGTACAGGCGCGGCTTGGCCGCCATCGGGCGCAGCGCGTCGGTCATGCCCGTCCCCCTTGTCACCTCTTGCGGGTGGTTCGTCCCCCTGTGGGCGCAGCGTAACACCGGGGGTGACCGGCTCAGCGCCCCTGTGGGTAAGTGGCCCAGTGGATGAGTGGCTGAGCCAATTTACGTCAGTTCTCTTGACGCTCTCCACGAGCACGACCCAATGTGGTTCAGCCACTTGGCCAATCACCACTCGGCCGATCAGCCACCCCGCTCGCCACCCGCTCGACAAGGGACCCAAAGACGGGAGCCCGTATGTCCGCCGAACTGATCTCGATCCTTGTGCTCGTCGTGGTGTTCGTGATCGCCACCACCCGCTCCATCAACATGGGCGCCCTCGCGTTCGCCGCCGCCTTCGGAGTCGGCGAACTCGTCGCGGATTTCGACACCGACACGATCTTCGCCGGTTTCCCCGGCGACCTCTTCGTCGTACTCGTCGGCGTCACCTATCTGTTCGCGATCGCCCGCGCCAACGGCACCACCGACTGGCTGGTGCACGCCTCGATCCGGCTCGTGCGCGGGCGGGTCGTACTGATCCCGTGGGTGATGTTCGTGCTGACGGGCGCGCTCACCGCGATCGGCGCGGTCAGCCCGGCCGCCGTCGCCATCGTGGCGCCGATCGCGCTGAGCTTCGCCGCGCGCTACCACATCAGCCCGCTGCTGATGGGCGCGATGGTGGTGCACGGCGCGCAGGGCGGCGGCTTCTCCCCGATCAGCATCTACGGGACGATCGTCAACGGCATCGTCGAGCGCGAGAAGCTGCCCGGCAACGAGATCGCGCTGTTCCTCGCCTCGCTCGTCGTCAACCTCGTGATCGCGGCGGTGGTGTTCGTCCTGTTCGGCGGGCTGAAGCTGCGGAACGACGGCAGGGTCGCGGAGACTGCCCCGGTCTCGGCGTCGTCCTCTTCGTCCTCTTCGTCCTCCTCGGCGTCGTTGTCGGCGGTACCGGTCTCATCGTCGGCCGGCGCGGGCGCCGACGCGAAGAGCGCGCCCGAGGGCCCTGCAGCAGACCGTGAAGAGAGCCCTTCAGCGCAGCCCGAGGACGACACCACGCGGCTCAACCCCGCCCGTATGGCCACCCTCGCCGCTCTCGTCGCCCTGGTCGTCGCCGTGCTCGCCTTCGATCTCGACGCCGGCCTCACCTCGATCACCCTCGCCGTCCTGCTCAGCACCTGCTGGCCGGAGGACAGCCGCAACGCCGTCACCCAGATCGCCTGGCCGACGGTCCTGCTGATCTGCGGTGTTCTGACGTACGTCGGCGTCCTGGACGAAATGGGCACGATCGACTGGGCCGGAGAGGGCGTCAGCGACATCGGCGTCCCGCTGCTGTCCGCCGTGCTCCTCTGCTACATCGGCGCGCTGGTCTCCGCGTTCGCCTCGTCCGTCGGCATCATGGGGGCGCTGATCCCGCTGGCCGTGCCGTTCCTGGCGCAGGGCGAGATCGGGGCGGTCGGCATGGTGGCGGCGCTCGCGGTGTCGGCGACGGTGGTGGACGTGAGCCCGTTCTCGACGAACGGAGCGTTGGTGCTCGCGGCGGCACCGGGCGTCGACCGGGAGCGTTTCTTCCGGCAGTTGATGATGTACGGAGGGATCGTGGTGGCCGTGGTCCCCGCCGTGGTGTGGCTCGCGCTGGTGGTCCCCGGCTGGGGATGACACCGGCCGCGCCAACCGTGTGGACAGCGGCTTTCGACGGCGGCTTCCTACGGCGGTTTCCTACGGGCGACCTTCGACGAACGACTAAGGAGTACGACGCGTGCCCCCTCTCTCCCCGGATCTCTTCCCGGCCCTGACCGAGGCCCAGGCGGACCCGGACGGCCCCGGCGCGCACCGGCCCGCCCTGCGCTTCGGCGACCGCTCCCTGTCCTACGGCGAACTCGTGGCCACCGCCTCCCCGCTCGCCGCCCGGGTCGGGGAGGCGGGCCGGATCGCCGTCTGGGCCACCCCCACCCTGGAGACCGCCGTCGCCGTGGTCGCCGCGCTGCTGGCCGGCATCCCCGCCGTACCGCTCAACCCGAAGTCGGGCGAGAGCGAACTGGGGCACATCGTCTCGGACAGCGCCCCGACACTGGTGCTCGCGGCACCGGGCACCCAACTCCCGCCCGCACTCGACGCGTTGGAGCGCGTCGACGTCGACGCAGACCCGCACATCGACGTACGCGGCAAGGGGGCGGCGTCCCCCGCCACCGGCGCTTTCGCCGCACCCGCCGCACCCGCCGTCGGCATCGGGTCCCCCGGCCTCACCCCCGAAACCCCCGCCCTCATCGTCTACACCTCCGGCACCACCGGCCCCCCGAAGGGCGCCGTCATCCCCCGCCGGGCCATCGCCACCACCCTCGACGCCCTCGCGGACGCCTGGCAGTGGACCGGTGACGACGTCCTCGTGCACGGACTCCCCCTCTTCCACGTGCACGGCCTGATCCTGGGCGTCCTCGGCCCGCTGCGCCGCGGCGGATCCGTACGACATCTGGGTCGCTTCGAAACGGCGGGCGTGACAAGGGAGTTGAGCGAGGGCGCCACCATGCTGTTCGGGGTGCCGACGATGTACCACCGGATCGCGGAGACCCTGCCCGACGACCCCGCGCTCGCGAAGGCCCTGGCCAGGGCGCGGCTGCTCGTGTCGGGGTCGGCGGCCCTGCCCGTGCACGACCACGAGCGGATCGCGGAGGCGACCGGGCGCCGGGTCATCGAGCGGTACGGGATGACGGAGACCCTGATGAACACCAGCGTCCGCGCCGACGGTGAGCCGCGCGCGGGCACGGTCGGTGTCCCGCTGCCGGGCGTCGAACTGCGGCTGACGGAGGAGGACGGGACGACTGCCGTGGAGGCGTACGACGGGGAGACGGTCGGCGAGATCCAGGTCCGCGGGCCGAACCTCTTCACCGAGTATCTGAACCGCCCCGAGGCGACCGCGGCGGCCTTCACCGAGGACGGCTGGTTCCGCACCGGTGACATGGCGGTGCGCGACCCCGACGGCTACGTACGCATCGTCGGCCGGAAGGCCACCGACCTGATCAAGAGTGGCGGTTACAAGATCGGGGCGGGCGAGATCGAGAACGCGCTGCTCGAACATCCCGGTGTGCGGGAGGCCGCGGTCACCGGTGAACCGGACGCCGACCTGGGTGAGCGGATCGTGGCGTGGATCGTGCCCGCGGATCCCCAATCACCGCCCACCATCGACGAGTTGGCGAACCATGTGGCCAGCCGCCTCGCGCCCCACAAGCGGCCCCGCGTCGTCCACCACCTCGACGCCCTGCCCCGCAACGACATGGGCAAGATCATGAAGCGTGCGCTGACCCATGGCTGAGGGCGTCCCGCGCTACACGGCCCGAGAGGCGATCGCCCTGGTCACGTCCGGGTTCACCGAACTGCCCGGGCCCACAGGCCCCGTCCACGTAAACCCCGCAGACCCCGCAGACCCCACCCGGGAATTCGGGCCGGACGGGCCCCTGTCCTGGCAGGGTTACGAGGCCTCGCGCGCCCGCGCCGCCGCCCGCACAGGCGAGGAGGAGTCGGTCGTCTGCGGTACGGCGACGATCGGCGGGACAGCAGCCGTACTCATCTCCTTCGAGTTCGGCTTCCTCGGCGGATCGCTGGGCGAACGGACGGGTGACCGGCTTGAGGCGGCCTACGCGTACGCGCGCGAGCACCGGCTCCCGGTCGTCTCCCTCGTCGCCACGGGCGGCAGCCGTATGCAGGAGGGCATGCGCGCGCTGGTCCAACTCCAGCGCGTGGCACGGCAGTCCACGCTCACCCGCGCGGCCGGGCTGCCGCAGATCGCGGTCCTGCGCGACCCCACGACCGGAGGCGGCTGGGCCACCCTGGGCGCGGGCGCCGATGTCGTCCTCGCCCTCCCGGGCGCCCAGGTGGGCTTCGGGGGCTCACGCGTACGTCCGCCCGACGCCGACCCGGCGGCGTACACGGCGGAGGCGCAGTTGGCGGCGGGAGCGGTCGACGCGGTGGTGCCACCGGCGGAGTTGCCCGAGCTGCTGGGGCTGTGGCTGCACCTGTTGAGCCGCCCGTCGGCCGAGCCGGTCCCGCTCCCGCCCGCCCTGGCCGACACCGACCTGCCAGCCACCGGCTGGGAGGCGGTGGGCAACGCCCGTTCCCCGCAACGCCCACGCGCCACCGCCTACTTGGACGCACACCTCGACCGTCGGGCGGAGATCAGCGGTGACCGTTGCGGCGGCACGGACGACGGGATGCTCTGCGGGTTCGGCGTACTGAAGGACGGCGGCCGTACCGTGGCCTACGCGGCCCAGACCGGCGCCGCCACCCGTCCCGCCGGCTACCGCACCGCCGCCCGGCTGATCCGGCTCGCGGACCGACTCCGTATCCCCGTACTGACGTTGGTGGACACTCCGGGTGCCGCCAACGACGCGGAGGCGGAGCGGCAGGGCGCGGGTGCGGCGATCGCGGACGTGTTCGGAGCCGTGGCCGCCGCCGGAACTCCCGTCACCACACTGCTGATCGGCGAGGGCGGTTCGGGCGGCGCGCTGGCCCTCGCCGCTCCGGACAACACCTGGGCCACGCCGGACAGTTACTTCTCCGTCATCGCCCCCGAGCTGGCGGCGGCGATCCTCAAACGACCACCGGAACAGGTACGCGCCACCGCGGACCAACTCCGCATCCGCCCACAGGACTTGGTGGACCTCGGTGTGGTACGCGGCATCGTGGAACCACTGAAGTCCCAGCCATAGCACGCCCGTTCCAGGAACGAAGGCGCCGCCTCCCGACCCCAGGGGGAGGCGGCGCCGTCCGCGCCCGTACGGTCCGTGCCCTGCTACCGCACGCCCACCGCCCGGACGATCTCCTGCGTCACCGAGCCACCCCGGTCGTCACTCGCCGAGGCCCGCAGCGACACGTACTCCGCGCCGCGCGGCACGGTGACCGTCCCCTTCCAGGCGGCCCCAGCCGAACCGGAGTCGGCTTCGGACAGCCGTACCGTCCGCCAGGACTTCCCGTCGTCGTAGGAGACTTCGAGCTTGCCGCCGCCGATGGTCCCCGTGGCGCCGGTGCCGGTCGCGCCCGCCACGTACGAGGAGTGGATCCCCACCGGCAGCCGGCTCCCGCCCCGCACGTTCCCCGCGAGGTCCGTGTCGACGTCGAAGCCGAGGTTGAGCAGCGGCAGTACGGTCCAGCGGTCCTCGGGTGTGGCCGCCGACCTGAACGTCCACTCCGAGTGGCCCTTGGTCGACAGCTTCCAGCGGTCCGCGTCCAGCGTCGTGTCCGTGACGACCTTGTACGTGTGCTCGTCCGCGGGGGCGTCCCAGACGTAGACGCCGGAGCTCATCCGCCGGTCGACCAGTTCCCCGTCGAGGTACACCTCGGTGAACTGGGTCATGCCGGTCTCGTCGCTCCACACGTTGCCGAAGCCCGTGTGGTCGGGCCCGGAGTCGCCCCAGCCCGGGGTGTTGAACTGCAGCTGCCCGCCCGCCCGTTGCTGCCCCCAGCCGAGTCCGGAGCCGAGCCACGGCTGCCAGACGGGCCGGAACCAGTCGAGGTCCGGATGCGTGCCCCCGCGGTAGCGGACGAGCCCGCTGCGCTCCTCCAGGTCCCCGGCGCCGACGTTGACGGACTCGTGCCACAGCTGGCCTGGCCCGGTGGACACGTACTCGGTGCGCTCGGCCGGGAAGTCGATCCGCTCCTGGAAGCCGATGCCGATGGGGAAGGACTCGTCGGTGAGCGAGTACCGGAACTCGCTGCCGGACACGGGCTTCACGGCATGGAACCTGGTGTCCAGCACGGCGAGTTGACCGCGCGAGGGCTCGTAGGTCAGGTCGCGTGACGGGATGCTCCCGCGATGCCCTTCCGAAAGGTCGTACGTGTAGGGCGTGTTGCGCGTCCCGTTCGTCTCGGCCTTCCGGGCCGCACGCAGACGGGCCGCGTCCGCCGCGTTGACCGTGGCGATCTGGAGCGGCCGGTCGGCGTTGTCGTCGGTGCCGAACCAGGCGTTGAGCCGTCCGGGCACGTCGTCCGTGACGAACAGGGCCTCGGCACCCGCGTCCTGGGCGGCCTGCGCGATCTCGGCGGGCTCCGCCCCCTCCCGCATCCGAACGAGAACTGCCTTGCCGCGTACGTCCTTTCCACCGTAGTCACCGGTGCCGACATCGACGAGCGGCAGCTTGCGGCGCCCCTCGACGAGCGTGCTCCCGGGCTGGACGACGGCCTCCCCGACCCCCTTGACCTCCAGCATCGGCTTCCCGAGCCGCCACACGGTCCGGTACTCGAAGCTGCCCTTCGTCACCTTCGCCGTGGGTGCCGCGAAGACGCTGTCGTACTTGACCGGCACCTGGACGGCCCCGAACAGGTCCGATCCGTTCGCCGCGCGGTCGTACTCCATGAGCAGCTGCCGGGTCTCGGTCCGCCGGTCGACACGGGCCGCGACCTCCCTCAACTTCCGTGCGTCCAAGGTGATTTCGCGGTCCCGGTCGAGGTCGATCTCTGGGGCGGCGAGGAAGCCGAGCCCGAGCGAGTCGGCGCCACGGCTGCCGCGCACGCCGAGGAAGGTGCTCAGGCTGTACGTGCCGGGCTTCAGCCTCAGTTCCACCATGCCGGAGTCACCGACCGGGGCCGGGAACGGGTCGACGCCCTCGGCGAGCCGCTGCACGACAAGGTCGGCGGCGGTCGCGTCCCCGGCACGGTCCTTGACGTGCACGGTGAGCGTGTACCGCTCCTCCTCCTTGACCAGGCCGAAGGCCGTGTGTGCGACGGTCGTGCCGTCCCCCGCCGAGGCCACGATCTGCCCACTGGTGTTGCCCACCGGGGCCTTGCCGCCGTCCCCGGTCACGGTCGTGGAGGCCGTCCCGTGCGCGGGCACGGTCAGCGTGGAGTCGGCGAGTGTCGCGACCCCGTCGGGCGCTCCCCGCACGGCGAGGCTCAACTCGACTGCCGTGTCGGAGGAGTTGGTGTAGGTGACGGTCCTGGTGACCGGCTCGTTCGACTCGTAGGGCCACTGGTAGTAGCCCAGATCGGCGCTTCCAGTGGCGGTGACGTCGGCCTTCACGGCCTCCGGCACGCTCACTCTCCCGGCGCCCAACACATAGGCGGAAGCGTCGAGTTGCTTCGACGTCGACATCAGCGCGTTCTTCAGCTGCGCGCCGGTCCAGTCGGGGTGCCGCTCGGCGAGGAGTGCGGCGACGCCCGCGACATGCGGTGTCGCCATCGACGTACCGCTCATCGCGGTGTAGTCGCCGCTGCCGGGTGCGAGACGGGAGCGGGCGGCGAGGATGTCGACGCCCGGGGCGGACAGGTCGGGCTTCAGCGCGTTGTCGCCGTACCGCGGGCCCGCGCTGGTGAAGTACGCGGCCTCGTCTGCCGAGTCGACCGCGCCGACGGTCAGCGCGGAGTCGGCGGCGCCGGGCGAGCCGATGGACGAGGGGGCGCCGGTGTTGCCCGCGGCGACGACGAAGAGGGCGCCGGTCTCCTTCGAGAGGGTCTCGACGGCCTGGGCCATGGGGTCGGTGCCGTCGCTGGGCTCGGTCGAGCCGAGGCTCATCGAGACGACCTCGGCGCCGACGTCCCGCGCTGCCCACTCCATGCCCGCGATGATCTGCGACTCGCTGCCCGAGCCCTGGTCGCTGAGGACCTTCCCGACCGCGAGCGTGGCGCCGGGCGCGACGCCCTTCTCCTTGCCGTCGGACGCGGCGCCGCTGCCGCCGACGGTCGAAGTGACGTGCGTGCCATGGCCGTTGCGGTCGGCGACCTCCTCGCCCTCGATGAAACTCCGGGTAGCGGAGACCCGCCCGTCGAGGTCGGGATGGCCGACGTCCACCCCCGTGTCCAGCACGGCGACCGTGACGCCCTTGCCGGTCAGCCCCGCCTCCCACGCCTCCGGCGTACCGATCTGGGCATTGCTTTCGGCCATGTCGGCGCGGACCCGCCCGTCGAGCCAGACCTTGTCGATCCCGTCCTGCCGGGTCAGCGCCCGCCAGAACGTCCGCCCCTTGTCGGCGTCAACCGCCGCCCCGTGGACACTGGGCAGCCCACGCGTCTTCTCGGCCCCGCGCGGAGTCGCCACGCGCGCGCCCTTCTCGTACGTGACGATCAGCGGCAGCTCGCCGGTCTGCCGGTCCGTGAGGCCCTGCCGTATCAACTCGTCGACGTCGAACAGCCGTTGGTCGAGGGTGCCCGCCCGCAGATAGGGCAGCGCCTCGTCCGGTACGACGGTGACGGCGCCGTTCGCCGTCTGCGTACGGACGGCTCCGGTGGCACCCCGCGGCCGTTCGACGGTGACCGTCCTCCGGCCGCCGCCGAGGTCGGTGACGGTCACCTTGTCACCGGTGACGAGGGTGACGGTGCGGGCGGCGGAGGCGGCGCGGGTACGGGCCTGGGCTCCGGTGTCCCGCACCTCGGCGTCCTGTGCCTCGGCCCCGCCCATGGGCAGCAGCGCGAGCACGAGCCCGGCCGACGCGAGCGCCGCCCCACGTCTCGCGGATCCTCTGGTCATCCGTACCTCTTCTTCTCGGATCTCTTCTCGGATCTCTTCTTGGATTCTTCGCGTGGTTCTTCTCGGACCGGGGTGGTGCCCGGGTGCTGCGAAGAGTCTCGGGGGGCCGGTGTTGCGGCGGTGCCGACCGGACTTGGCGGAAAGCTGCCCTGGCGGTTTTCCGCCAGAGAGCCGGTGAACGACCTGTGGAAACCGCGACAGCGCCAAGCACCGTCCGTGACAATGGGTAGGTCAGCAGTCACGGGCAACGGGGGTTCTGTCACACCATGGACGGTTTAGTGGAGTTCAAGACCGACGACGGTGCCGTGATCGTCGTCGAAGGCGTCGAGGACGAGTCCGGCTCCCGGCTGGTCGCGCGCGCGGACGGCACGGTCCAGGCGGCCCGTACGTTCGAGGGCTCACTCGAAGGGGTGCGGGCGGCCGCCGAGTCGGCACTCCGCGTCTTCCGGGACGGCTCGCTGAAGCCCGACACCGTGGAGATCGAGTTCGGGGTCAAACTGACCGCGGAGGCGGGCGCGTTGATCGCCAAGAGCGCGGTAGAGGGCCATCTCGTCGTCAAGCTCTCCTGGGCGCCCGGTGGTTCAGGCGGGTCAGGCGGGTCGGACGCGCCCGGTGGGCCCGACGGCTCCCCCGAGCCCGGCCCCGGCTCCGGCTCCGGCTCCCCCGAGGCCACCCCGGTCTCATGAGCAGCGCTTCCTGGCACGCGAGAATCAGCTGCGGACGCGACACCGGTGCCGGCTTCCTGGTCACCGAGCAGCACGTCCTGACCTGCGCCCATGTCGTCGCGCTCAGCGAGACGGCGCCGGTCGCCGTGTCCTTCGCACACTGCGGCGAGGGAGAGGTGCCCGCCCGGGTGATCGCGCACGGCGGCTGGGACGGCCGTGACACCGACCCGGGCGACCTGGCCGTACTCGAACTGGACCGCCCGGTGTCGTTGAAGCCGGCGGAGTTCGCGACACCGTCCGAGGCGTACGGGGATCCTCCGCGCAGGCTCCTCGCGTACGGCTTCCCGAAGCGGTACGACGAGGGCACGCTCGCCGAATACCGGGCCACCGCCGACCAGTTGATCGCCGGCGAGTGGGTCCAGCTGGAAGCGTGGGCCGCGCACGGCCAGCCGCTGGCTCCCGGCTTCAGCGGCGCCGCGGTGACCCTCGCGGACACGGGCCGCGTCGTGGGCATGGTCTCCGCCGCCGCCCGCAGCCCCGAGATCCGCAACGGCCGTATGCTCCCCACCCAGATCATGGCCCGCTACTGGCCCCGCCTGGGCGACCTGATCCCCACCCCGGACTACGACCAGCCCCAGAAGGAACGCCTGCGCCGCCTGCTGGAATCAGCGGAGGGGGCCGCCCCGACAGGGGCGCGGGGAACTGCGCGCCCAGCCCCCACGCACCCGCAGCAAACGCACAACCCATCCCCCCGCACTCCGGAGTACAGCCCCGAACGGCTGTACCTCGACGCGGTCGGCCCCCTGGGCCCCCCACTCCCCCCACACGGCTTCGGCTCCCTATGGTCCGCGGCCTGGTACCTCCTCTCAGAAGTACCGGACCCGTCCGCCACCCCCCGCTTCGCATCCCGCCTCGCCGACTTCGTGGAAGACACCCGACTCCGCGCCGCACTACGAAGCTGGCCGCACCCACAGGCCCACCGCACCCCGGCCCACGCCCACGCCCACGCCCACGCAGCCACGGCCCCCCGCCCAAGTTCCACGGCGCACACCTGGTCGCCGATCCTCGTGGAGGTCGCCCCCAGCGGCTCCGGCAACCGGGACTTCCTGGTCGAGGTGTCCGCGTACAACGACCGGCACCGCCGAGTGGTCGGCTCCCGCCGCCTCCCGGTGGACCGCGTGCGCCCGTACGCGCTGCAGCGCATCGACGAGGCGTTCCACGAACTGGAGCCGGGAGCCCGGGAGTTGATCGCCTTCGTGCTGCCGCGCCGCTGGCTCAACGCGGACGTGGCGCGCTGGAAGCGCAGCGCCGACGACGACAGCCCGCTCGGCTCCTTCGCCCCGCTCGTCGTGATGGACCTGGAGCGACGGCGCAGCGGCGGACTGCAGCACAAGCTGAGACAGAAGTGGCGGACCCTGGACGCACGGCCCGCGGCCCGGCTGCACCGCATCGACTGCTGGGCCGTCGGCCAGGACCAGGTGAAACTGACCATCGACCTGCGCCGCGACGCCGACATGGTGGGCTTCGGTACGCCGCCCCGCGCCGACGGCGTCAGACGGCTGTTCCAGGCGAGCCTGAACGCGGCGGTGCCGGTGATGCTGTGGCCGCGCTCCGGCTGCCGGGGCGAGCACCGGTGCGGGCGGCCCGCGGACTGCCCGGGCTCGGAGTTCCTGAACCGCCTCGCCGAACACCTGGCGGACCTGCCGGCTCACGAACTCCCGCAGTACGTCCATGAGTTGCGCGAGACGGCGTACGCCTCCGACACCGCGGAACCGCACTGGGCACACGACCTGGCCCTGCTGTGGGAGGACCCCGACTGCCTCCCCGACCCCGTCGGCTACGCGCACAACCCCGTTGGCTGAGAGGGCCGTTGGAGGGCCGTTGAGGAGGCCACTGGAAATCGGTTGATGAACGGCGGCCCGAAGCCGTCGACTGAAGCACGGAACGCACAACGGAACACGGAACACGTTCGGAGAGACCATGTCCCTGTGGCCCGTCTACACGGGTACGAGCGAACCGCACGACGGCATCGCCGAGCTGCCCGCGCCACCACCCTGGCGTGCCTTCGACGGCGGCCCGGAGCTGGAGACTCCCGCCGAGGGCGACGACACCTCGGCGACCTCCCCGGACCGTCGGCACCGCGCCCGTACCTATCGCGCCACGGACCGGGCGGTCCAACTCGTCAACGCCGCCCTGTACTTGCGCCGCCCGCTCCTCGTGACGGGCCCGCCCGGCAGCGGCAAGTCGAGCCTCGCGTACGCGGTGGCGAGGGAGTTGCGCCTCGGCCCCGTCCTGCGCTGGAACATCACCAGCCGCGCCACGCTCCACGACGGCCTCTATCAGTACGATCCGCTCTCCCGCCTGTACGCGGCCGGACGCGCCGCCGCACGCGAGATCCCGCCGGACGATGAACTCCCCACCGACGGCGGGCTCCAGGACCATCTGCGCCTGGGCCCGCTCGGCACGGCACTGCTTCCGTACGGCCGTCCGCGCGCCCTGCTGATCGACGAGATCGACAAGTGCGACCTGGACCTGCCGAACGACCTCCTCAACATCCTGGAGGAAGGCCAGTACGAGATCCCTGAGCTGGTCCGCGCCGCCCGGCACACGCCCTCCGCCGAGGTCATGGTCGACGGCACGGACGAGCGGGTGGAGGTCTCGCGCGGCCGTGTCCGCTGCCGCGCCTTTCCCTTCGTGGTCCTGACCAGCAACGGCGAACGCGAGTTCCCGCCCGCGTTCCTCCGCCGCTGTGTCCGCCTCGAACTCCACCAGCCCCGTGCCGCCCACCTGGAGAGCATCGTCCGTGCCCACCTGGGTGAACCCGACGCGCACGCACGGGAGTTGATCGACCGCTTCCTGTCCCGGGGCACGGACGGCGAGCTGGCCACGGACCAACTCCTCAACGCCATCTACCTCACGGGCACGGCGGGCATCGACGCGTCGTCGCGCGACGACCTGGCGGAGCAGCTGATGCCGTATCTGAGCCGTACGGGGGACGATTCGGATGCCTTCTGAGGCCGACGCCGGTTCCGGCACCGGTGCCGACGCCACGACCGGCGCCGACACCGGTCCCGGCGCTCACACCGGCGCCGCCCACCTGGCCGACGTCCTGGCGGAGGCGGGCGGAGGCCCGGCCCCGACCTCGGTAGAACTGGCCGAACTACTGTGGCTGGCGGGCCACATGAGGGCTCCCGAGTCCCCCGCCCCGACTTCAACAGACTCACCCACCCCGCCCCAGGGCTCCCCTGGCTCGGGCTCCCCCGACTCGGGCGCAGGTTCCGACTCGGCTGCCCCCGACTCGCGCCCAGGTTCCGGCTCGGCTGCCCCCGATCTTGGGGGCGCGGGGAACTGCGCGACAAGCCCCCACCCACCCGCGGTCAAGACACAACCGCAGCCCGACCATCCCGAAATCCCCGAGCACCCCAACAGCAGGGTCCCCCTGCACCTACCCGGCACGCCCACCCCGGCAGACGCGTCCCAGGCGGACGGCCCGACCACCAACACCTCACACACCTCACTCCTGGCGCCCGCGCCACCCATGCTCCCCCACCCCCTGAAACTCCAACGCGCCCTCCGCCCCCTGAAGCGGAGCGTCCCCGCCCCGTTCGGACAGGAACTGGACGAGCCGGCCACCGCCCATCGGATCGCGCGGCTCGGAGCAGCCCCCCAGTGGTGGCTGCCGGTCCTGCGCCCCGCGACCGAGCGCTGGCTGACACTCCACCTCGTGCACGACACCGGCCCGACGATGCCCGTCTGGCGCCCGCTCGTCCGCGAACTGCACGCGGCCCTCGCCCAGTCGGGCATCTTCCGCACGGTGGAGCTGCACCGGCTGGAGACCGACGGCACGGTACGCCGCCCCGGCTCGCAGGAGGCGTACGCGGACGGGCGTACGGTCACCCTGCTGATCAGCGACTGCATGGGCCCCCAGTGGCGGGACGGCCCGGCGGGCGGCCGCTGGTACGCCACGCTGCGCCGCTGGTCCGCCAGGATGCCGGTCGCCGTGGTCCAGCCGCTCCCGGAACGCCTGTGGCGCACCACAGCATTGCCCGCCACGACCGCCCGGACCGCCGCGCCGGGGCCCGCGGCGCCCAACTCGACGTACGACGTGGACTCGTACGCCATGGAGGACCTCCCCCGGGACGTGCTGCCCCTCCCCGTCCTGGAGGCCTCGGCTCCCTGGCTGGCGAACTGGTCGGCGCTCGTGGCGGGCGGGGGCCGACTGCCGGGTGCGGTCGGCCTGTTGGGGACCGCCCCGCCGCCCGCGCCGGTCGACGAATGGGGCCGCGGCGACGTCGAACAGCTCTCCCCGGAGGAGCTGCTGCTCCGCTTCCGTTCCCTCGCCTCCCCCGAGGCCTTCCGGCTGGCCGGTCATATCGCCGTCGGACGCCCCGAGTTGCCCGTCATGCGCCTGGTCCACGCGGCGATCGACAGGAACCCCCAGCCGCAGCATCTCGCCGAGGTGATCCTCAGCGGCGCCCTGATCGCGGTCCCGGGCACGGCCGGTTCGTACGCCTTCCGCCCCGGCGTACGCGAACTGCTGCGCCGCACGCTCCCCCGTACGGCACTCGGCCGCACCTCCGAACTCCTCGGACGGGTGGGCGCGTTGATCGACGCGCGGGCGGGAGTGGCGGCCGGCGAGTTCCGCGTCGCCGTGCCGGGCCCCGGCGACATCACGGCGGGCGGCGAGCCGTTCGCGTCGGTACGGGAGGAGAGCGTACGGAGGATGGGCGGAGCCCTGCCGAAGCCGCCGGCCGCCGGGTTGGTGCTCGGCAGGTACCGGCTCGTACGGAGGCTTGGGCGGGGCAAGCACGTGATGGAGGCCGAGGACATCCGGTCCGGAACGACGGTCGCCGTGTACCCGCGCCCGAGCCGGCCGGAGCGGCATGAGCATTTCCTGAACACCGCGCGCGTTCTCGCCGGCGTCCGGAATGCCAACGTGATGGACGTCCACGACTTCGGTGTCGAGGACGGCATCGCGTACCTGGTCACGGAATTCGTGGACGGGACCACGCTCGCCGAGAGCCCACCACTGCCCTTCACGACGTACGTGTCCGTGGTGCGGCAGATCGCGCTGGGGCTGGGGGCCCTGCACGAACAGGGTGTCGCACACGGCCGTCTCACACCGCAGAGCCTGTTGATGTCGCCGGACGGCACCGTGAAAATCACGCACTTCGAGCCGGTGCAGGACCGGGGGAACGACGAGTCGCGGGACCTGGAGGCCCTCGGGCATCTGCTGGAGGACCTGGGTGCGGAGAAGGCGCCGGAGGAACTCCGGGAGTTCGAGCGGGCGTTCAGGTCCCGGCTCGACGGAGCTGTCCGTCTTCTGCTGTCTCCGGACCCGGACGGCCGGCGTCGCGCGGTCGAGTTCCTCATGGACCCGTCCTTCGGCGCGAGCGCAGCCGCTTTCACCGCCGACCGGTACCGCTACCGCCTGCTCGGCCCGGTGCGGATCGAGCGGGGCGACGACGTCCTCCCCAGCCATTCCCCCGAGGAACAGGCCGTGCTGTCCATGCTGCTCCTGCGCCACGGCAGTTCGGTGACACATGTCGAACTGACCGAGGGATTGTGGGGGCGGCACTCCCCAGGACGCGCCGGAGGACTGTCCACCTACTCCTCGGGGCTGCGGAAGATCCTGGGTCCCGGCATTCTCACCACCACCGCGGGCGGCTACGCCCTCTACGCACCGCACCACAGCGTCGACGTGAACCGCTGCGAAGAGCTGGTCGCCGACGCGAAGTCCCGTCGCGAGGACGGCGACCCGACGACGGCCCGTGAAACCGTCCAACGCGCCCTCGACCTCTGGTACGGCGAACCCCTGGACGGCGTCCCCGGCCCCGCCGCCGAGGCGACCCGCACCCGCCTGCGCGCCCTGCGCCTCCAGCTCTACGCCACCCGGGCCGAACTCGACCTGGAACTGGGCCACTTCGAGCGGGCGGCCACCGACCTGGACGACCTGCTCCGCGCGCACCCCCAGCACGAGGACTTCCGCCGACTGCACGTCCTCGCCCTCAGGAACCTGGGCCGCGTCGCCGGCGCCGGTCGGCCGACGATCACGATGGAGTGCGCGGACCCGGAGGACCGGCAGGCGGCTCACAACAGGCTCGCCCACTCCCTGGCCTGGCTGCTCTCGCTCAGCGGCCTGACTTCCGACGACTACGACATGCGCCCCGCCGACAACGGCCACGTCGTCCTCACCACGGCCGAGTCGCCCGTACGGTCCGTGCGGTCCGTACTGTCCGTGCTGAACGCGGCCCTGCGCGACCTCCCGGGCATACTCCTGGCGGCGGACGACCCGCCCAGGGTCCGGCTGACGTTCTGGCACAGCGCGCAGCCCCCCACACCGGATTCCCTGCCAGCGCCGGAGCAGTCGGACATCGCGGTCGTCCTCTCCTCCGTCCTGTACGAGGCACTCACGGACAGCGATCTCCCTGTCGACCTCACTTTCGACCCCACCCTCTTCCGGCCGTTGCGCCCGGAGCGGGCCGACGGTCGGCCCGGTCCGGTCCTCGCCTGGTACTGCCCCCTGAACCTTCCGGAGCTCGTCCCGGATCCCGAGGCCGAGCGACGCGACCTCGTCCGCGGCCCGTTCGTCACCCGCCCTCCCAGGTGGATCCCCCTGCCGGAGCCCGGCCGCACCGCCGTCGTCATCCGGCCCTCCGGCGGCGCCCTGACGCTCCTCGACCCCGACCGGCTCGGCGACACACCGGCCTCGGGGCCCCCGATCACGTACTACGAGGTCGACCTCACCCCCCAGCAGTCCGTCCACCGGCTTTCGCTGCCCAGCTCCCGCGGCGGAACCTTCACCGCGTCCGTGGAGCTGGCCTGGCACGTCGACAACCCGGTGGCGTTCGTGGGCGGTGACACCGGCAACGTGTCCGAACGTCTCCTCGGCCATGTCATCAAAGAGGCCGGACGCGTCACCCGTCGTCATCCGGTCCACCGTGTGCCCACGCGGGGCGCGCTGCACAGCGGACTGCACAGCTGGCCGGTCCCCGGGCTCTCGGTGACGTGCTCGGTGCGGCTGAAGCCGGAGGAGGAGCCGCCGTTCCTCCCGCCGGCGACCGAGTCGTTCGCCGCGCCCCCGGACGCCGCCGCCCCCTTCCTGGTCGACGTCCCCCACGTACTCATCGGCTTCGACGGCCCCCTCGTACGCCTCTACACCCGGGCCAAGGAGGAGCAGGCCACCCGGGAACTCGCCGCGCTCCTCGCCGAGCTGCGCCACCCCGATGCCGCGCTGAGCGGCGAGCCGCTGTCGCCGGGGGGCGCGCCCGTGTCGCCCCTGGAGGGGCGGTCGAACCCGCTCGACCTGTTGCGGGCGTTCGCCGAGCACCCCCTGGGAGCCGATCTGCGCCGCCGGCTCAACCGCATCGAGGAGCGGGCCGTCCAGACCGCCACGGCTACCCCGTTCTCCGACTCGCTGATCACGACGCTCAACGCCCTCGGCCGGCGCGTGGCCGTCGTCGCGGACAACGCGCCGAGCGCCGTCTGGATGTATCTGCAGGCCCACGGACGGCTGACCGGCCTGGTGAACGGCGGAGTGCACGGCCGCGCCGAGGAGCTGACCCGGCTGATGCCGGACCCCGACTGCCTCCTGCGGGCCCTGGGCCAGCTCGGCGCGACCCCGTCGGACGCCGTACTGGTCGGCTCGTCGGTCGCCGAGCTGACCGCCGCGAACGCCATCGGCCTCCGCTTCCTCGGCTACACCCGCTCCGAGCCGCACAGGCAGCGCCTGCTCCGCGCGGGCTGCGAGCTGACCACGGCCTCATGGGCGCCCCTGCTCCAGGCACTCCCCAACACCTGAGGCCCACCCCACAAGACCGCCCCACAAGACCGCCCCGCAAGACCACCCATCCAGCGGCACCCCACCCGGCCCACCACAAAAGGCGACACCCCGTCAGGTCCCCCACGATGCGAAGGAGGACCGCCGCCCGGCCGAGTCCCGCCGTCCGCGCTCTCGGGAGGACCCGCCATGACCGCCAGCCTGGAGCAGTTGCGCCGCTGTCATTTCGCCGTCGACATGGGGGCGGCGAGGACACGGGTCTTCGTGAAGGGCGCCGGGCTCGTCGTGGACCAGCCGAGCGTGGCCGCCGTGAACACGAAGACGGGCGCCCTGATCGCCGTCGGCGAGTTCGCGGAGAAGATGACGGGCCGTACGCCCGACTACATCCGCGTCGTGCGGCCCGTCTCCGGCGGCACGGTCGTCGACATCGAGATGGCCCAGCGCATGCTCCGCCAGCTGCTCGGCGACAAGGTCCGCCGCGCCCTGCGCCGCAAGCCCCGGCTGCGGGCCGCCATCTGCACCCCGCACGACGCCGACCCGCTCGCGGAGCGCGCCGCCGTCGAGACTCTCGTCGGACTCGGTGCGCGGCGCGTCGAACTCGTCGACACGCTCATCGCCGCCGGCGTCGGCTGCGGGCTGCCCGTGGAGCGGCCCGAGGCCACCATGATCATGGTGTGCGGGGCCGCCGCCACCCAGGTCGCGGTGCTGTCCCTCGGCTCGATCGTGACCGCCGCACGCATCCCCGTCGGCGGCGAGGCCATCGACCACGCGATCGTCCAGCACCTGCGCCACCAGCACGAGTTGATGCTCCCGTCGCAGTCCGTACGACCTCTGCAGCTCGCCCTCTCCGGGAACGGGCTCACCCCGCACGGGCCCGCCTCCACCGAGATCCACGGCAGGGACGTGGCCACCGGCCTCGCCCGCTCCGTGCAGGTCGACACGGCCGCCGTGCGCGACGCGATCCAGACCCCGCTGACCGCCGTACTCGACGGCATCGGCAAGGTGCTCCGCGTCTGCCCGCCGGACCTGGTGGCCGACCTCGCCGACCGCGGGATCATGATGGTGGGCGGCAGCGCCCTGCTGCCCGGCCTCGACCAGATGCTGCGGCACGCGACGGGCATGCCGGTGCACATCGCCGAACGCCCCGACGTGTGCGCGGTCCTCGGCCTGGGCGCGATGCTGGAGGGCCGGATCGAGCCCCTGGCCCTCGACCCGCTGGCCACCTGAGCGCCTGAGCACCGCCCCGAACGCAGACCGTACGCACCTTCGTACGCACCTCGTACACACCTCATACGCAGAGAGCCGGACCCTCCGCCGCCCGCATGAGCGAACCCTCCGAACCCCCCGAGCCTGCCGAACCCACCGAGCCGGTCGAACCTCCCGAGCCAGTCGAATCTCCCGAGCCAGTCGAACCCACCGGGCCGTCCGCTCCCCGTGGCCCGCTCCCCCGCGTGCTCGAAGCCGTCCTGGGTGTCGGCGTCGACCCGGAGCTGCGTGCCACGCTCCAGCACATCGTGGACACCGCGGCCGAGCTGACCGACGCCCGGCACGGGGCGCTGGAAGCCACCGACCCCGTGGACGGCACCGCCGGTGACGGCCCGACGGAGTTCCGCGCGCCCGATCCACCGACGGCCGGGCCGGCCGCCCACAGCCGCCTCGACGTGCCGGTGCGCGTACGCGACGACGCGTACGGAAGCCTCCGCCTCACCGGGAAGCGTGGCGGCGGCCCCTTCACGGCCGAGGACGAGCAGCTGGTGCGGGTGCTTGCCACCCAGGCGGGCATCGCGATCGGCAACGCCCGCCTGCACGAGACGGCCCGTCAGCGGGAGCGCTGGATCGAGGGCGCGGCGGCCGTGACCACGGCGCTGCTCACCGGCGAGACGGCGGCCGACGCGCTGATGACGGTCGCCGAGCGGGCCCGGATGCTCGCCGGCGCCTCGGCCGGTGTGATCCTCCAGCCCACGGACGAGGGCGGTATGGAGATCGTGACGGCGTCGACGCCCGACGACCCGGGCGGTCTCGTCGGTACGACGATCGAGCCGGGCAGCGCGGTCCTTGAGCAACTCCTGGGCGGGGAGCCGGTGTTCGTCGACGACTCGGCGACCGACCCGCGTATGACGACGCGGGTACGGCACCGGTTCGGGCCGAGCATGCTGCTGCCGCTCCAGGCCGGCGGCCGGCTCATCGGCACCCTCGCCCTCCCGCGTCGTCGCGGCGACCGCCCTTACACGTCCGTGGAGCAGTTGCTGGCCACGCAGTTCGCCTCGCAGGCCGCCCTCGCGCTCGTCCTCGCGGACGCCCAGCAGCGGCGGGAGCGGCTCGCGGTCTTCGAGGACCGTGACCGGATCGCGCGTGACCTGCACGATCTGGTCGTACAGCGGCTCTTCGCGACCGGCATGATGCTGGAGTCCACCCAGCGCCGCACCGCCGAGGAGGAGCGGGACGCCGAGGTCCACGCGATGCTGGGCCGGGCGGTCGAGGAACTCCGGTCGACCGTCCAGGAGGTCCGTACGGCGATCTTCGCGCTGCAGCAGCCGCCCGCCGACGCGCCCACCACGTTCCGGGGCAAGGTCCTCCGCGAGACGGCGGGCGCCGCGACGGCCCTCGGCTTCCAGCCGTCCGTGCAGTTCACGGGACCGGTCGACGCCCGGATCCCGAACCCGGTGGCCACCCGCCTCCTCACCGCCCTCCGCGCCGCCCTCGCTGCCGCGTCCCGCCGCACCGGCGCCACCCGCGTCACGGTCTCGATCGACGCGACGACGACACTCCCGGACGGCCGCCCCGGCGTACGGCTGACGGTGTTCGACGACGGCGAGGGGGAGGGGAAGGGGGAGCCGGACAGGAACGACGAACCCGGAACCGGAACGACTACGACATGGCAGTCCCCCCTGCGAACACATCCGTGAGCCGAACAGCCCGCTCCCTCCACCCCACGAGCCAACGGCTGTTACACGTGGGAAACCTTGACGATCGCCGCGCCGGATGCCACGATTCCGGCGCCTCGATGTTTACGTAAACATCACCCCGAGTCGAGCCCTCAGCCGCGCGCGGGCTCCAGCCGCGCGCCGAGCCGCCATCCCCTGAAAGGGCAAGCTGATGCGCAGAACCCCCGCCGGCACCCGCTTCACCCCCCGGCTGCGGGCCGCCTTCGTGGCGCTCCTGATCGCCGGGGCCGGCGGCACGACCGTCGCCGCCGCTCCGGCCGACGCCACGTCGAGTGGGTACACGGGCGGACAGACGAGCGGGCTGAGCAGGGACACGACCCAGTTCAAGGGCGTGAACTGGGCCGACCCGCGCGACAACTTCGCAGACGACCCGGTCGTGCTGTCGGGCCTGTCGACGTCCGACACCTACGCCCAGACGTACACGAAGGCGAGCCGGGTGATCTCGGCGTTCCGCGCGAACCTCGGTGCCAACACGGTCCGGCTGCCCATCAACCCGTACACGGTGAACGGCCGTTACTGGAAGTCCTATCGCGGAGTCATCGACGCGGCCTCGGACAAGGGCTTCAAGGTGATCCTCTCCTACTGGGAGGGAACGGGCCCGCGCAAGGACGGCTTCATCGACGACACGGCCACCTACTGGCCCATGTGGAACACCGTGGTCAAGGCCTACAAGAGCGACAAGCGGGTCTACTTCGAGCCGATGAACGAGCCCCACGGCTACACCGACACCGAGTGGGCGGACATAGCCGCGAAGTGGCTGGACACGTACCGGCAGGTCCCCCGCAACCGGGTCTTCGTCAGCGGCGCCGGCTACAACGACCATGTCACGACCGTCTGCGCCGACCCGCGCCTCAAGGGCACCTATCTGTCGCTGCACCACTACGGGTTCTGGAAGGACTACGCCACCTACGACCAGTGGGTGGCCGACCTCAAGGTCCGCATCGGTGACTGCGCGAACCGGACCGTCGCCGACGAGTTCGGCTCCCCGATGACCACCGGCTTCGACTACAACAAGCCGACCCCCGACAACAACTTCATCAACTACCTGCAGGCCGTCACCGACACGTTCCGCGAGCTCAGGATGGGCTCCGTGTACTGGCCCGGCCTGCGCACGGACGACACCTACTCCCTGCAGACCCTGACCGGCGACCCGGCCCGCCCCTGGCTGACCACCACCAACCAGTCCGGCGCCGACCGCCTGGCCTGGTCCTGGGGCCGGGGCAGGCCCGTACAGCCGTAGTCCGGCCCTCACCCCACCCACAACACCGGGGCTCCGCCACCCTTCACCGGGAGGCGGAGCCTGTGGTCCGACGAGATCAGCCCCGTACGTCCCGCTGCTGAACTTCCTTGAGCACCCCGGCCACCGTCACGAAGTCGTTGTCCACGTGGAGGACCGTGTGGCCGTGGTGGACGGCCGTCGCGCACACCAACAGGTCGATCGGTCCTGCCGCACGATGTTGGCCCTGCTGGGTCAGCTTGTACTGGGCGGTGTCGACCCAACGCCAGGCGTTCTTGGGAACGGGAGAGAGCAGGAAGAGGGCGTCCAGCTCCTCCGCGAGCTCGTCCCGGTGGGCCGGGCTGGTGGCCGAGTAGAGAAATTCGACGCGCGTCGGCTCGCAGAGGTGGAACACTCCGGCGGCGATGTGCCCCTGCCAGGGCAGCAATGCTCCGGGGGTGCGGAACAGGTGCCACAGGGCGGAGGTGTCCAGCAGGTACGTGATCACTCGAAGGCCTCGCGTCGGGCTCGCTTGGCCGCCCCCTGCGCCGCCGCGGCCTGCTCGAACTCGCCACGCGCACCGCGCGCGGCCAGCTTCTCGGCGGCGTCGAGGCGCTTGATCCGTGCCACGTAGTCCCGCAGGGCCGCGTTGACCGTCTCCTTCTTCGTGGTGGCACCCATGAGCCGCATGGCCTCGGCCAGTGCCTCGTCATCGAGATCAATCTGCGTGACGGACATCGGGGACCTCCAGTATCCGCTATGTATGTCATCACGATACATCACCAACATTTAGGCAGGGACTCGAGCACAGCTCAGGGGAAGCTCCCGCGCCCCGCGTCCATCCGGAGTGGTTTAGGACGTTTGCGTCAGGATCGGTGCCCTATGGCGTGATCCGGTGGGTAATCTCGCGCTGCCACCGGCCGAATCGTCTCCCAGCGGACTCAGGAGAAGCGTCATCGCCGAGCAGAAGCGAGGAGAGGCCGCCGAGGCCGTTCCGGGGAATCAGCCCCAGGAAGCCGACCAGTTGAGGGACATTCTGCGTCGGCCCGAGTATCTGCGGGCGCTGGTGTTCTGCGCGGTGATCGGGATCCTGGTGTCGTTCGCCGCGTTCTGGTTTCTCGTGCTGCTCCATGAGATGGAGAGTCTGATCTGGGTGGACTGGCCGCACGATCTCGGGTGGACGACTCCCCCGTGGTGGTGGCCGCTCCCCCTGGCTCTGGTGTCGGGGGCGGTCGTCGCCCTGGTCGTCCTGCGTTTTCCCGGCAGGGGCGGGCACATTCCGGCGGGGGGCCTGCATGCGGGAGGCGCGTCGAAAGCGGCGGTTCCCGGGGTGGCCCTCGCCGCGCTGGCCAGCCTGCCGCTGGGTGCCGTGCTCGGACCGGAGGCACCGCTGATCGCGCTCGGCGGTGGTCTGGCGCTGGTCTTCCGTGATCTCGTACGCGCGCCCGCGACCGAGTCGAGCACGGCGCTGCTCGGTGCGGCCGGCGCCGCGGCGGCCGTCTCCACGATCTTCGGCAATCCGCTGGTGGCGGCCGTGCTGCTGATGGAAGTGGCCGGGGTGGGTGGCCCGCAGCTGTTCGTGGTGATGCTTCCCGCGCTGCTGGCCGGCGGAGTCGGCGCCATCGTCTTCACCGGTTTCGGCCACTGGACCGGGCTGGACGCCGAGAGCCTCAACATCGGGCTGCCGGCTCCGCCCACCCTGGACCTCGGCGACGTCGTGTGGGCGACGCTGATGGCCGTCGTCCTCGGGGCGGCCGTCCACTGGATCATCATGGGCGGCCGGGTCGCGGCGCGCTTCGTCGCCGGGCACGTCGTACGGAACACAATGCTCTGCGCGCTCGCCGCGGGCGGCTGCGCGACGCTCTACGCGGTCGTCACCGGCCGCTCGCCGGCCGAGGTCGCCCTGTCGGGCCAGGCCACCCTGACCGAACTCGCCGCCCACCCGCACGCGTGGTCGGTCGGCAGTCTGGTGGCGGTCCTGGTGTTCAAGGGGATCGCCTACGCCTTGTGTCTGGGAAGCCTGCGCGGTGGTCCGGTCTTTCCGTCGCTGTTCCTGGGCGGTGCGATGGGTGTGCTCCTGTCGCCACTGCCGGGGCTCGGCGTCGTTCCGGGCATGGCGGCGGGCATGGCGGCCGCCTCCGCCGCCGCGCTCCGGCTGCCCGTCAGCTGCGTGGTGCTGGTGGTGCTCATGGTGGGCAACTCGGAGACCGTTCCGGTCATCGTGATCGCCGCTGTCGTGGCGTTCGTGACCACGGAGCTGCTGCCGCAGGGGCCGGGCATCCCGCCGTTCAGTGCGCGACCCGGTCGAGTCGGTGCGCGACCCGGTCGAGCGCCTCGTCCAGGGTCGTAGCCGCCATGATGAGGGAGAGATGGGTGAAGGCCTGCGGGAAGTTGCCGAGTTGCTCGCCGCTCGGGCCGATCTCCTCGGCGAACAGGCCGACATGGTTCGCGTACGTCTGCATCTTCTCGAAGGTGTAGCGGGCCTGTGGGAGCCGGCCCGCGCGGGCGAGGGCGTCGACGTACAGGAACGTGCACAGGCTGAACGTCCCCTCGGAGCCGCGCAGTCCGTCGGGCGAGGCCTTGGGGTCGTAGCGGTGGACGAGGCTGTCGGAGACGAGGACGCGCTCCATGGCGTCGAGCGTGTTGAGCCAGCCGGGGCTGCGGGGTGACACGAATCCCACGCGGGGGGCCAGCAGCAGGGAGGCGTCCAGGACGGCGTCGCCGTAGTGCTGGACCAGGGCCTGCTCCTTCTCGTCCCAGCCACGCTCCATGACCTGTTCGAGGATCTCGTCGCGGGCCCGTGTCCAGAGCACGGTGTCGGCGGGCCTGCTGAACTCGGCCGCCAGCTTCAGACCGCGGTCGAAGGCGGCCCAGCACATCACCCGGCTGTAGGTGAAGTCCTTGCGTCCGCCCCGCGTCTCCCAGATGCCCTCGTCGGGCCGGTCCCAGGAGTCGGCGAGCCAGTCCAGGGTGCGGGTCAGGCTCTTCCATCCGTGGTAGCCCGCCTGTTCGCCGATCGCGCGGCCCTCGGCCAGGGCGTAGAGGGCCTCGCCGTAGATGTCGAGCTGCAGTTGGTCGGAGGCGGCGTTGCCGGCCCGGACCGGGTAGGAGCCGCGGTAGCCCTCGAAGTTGTCCAGGATCTCCTCGGTCAGACGCGGATCGCCGTCGACCCGGTACATGATCTGGAGGGGTTCGTCGTCCGGGCCTTCCCGGGCGCCCAGGCGGTCGCCGAGCCAGTGGGTGAAGCGGGTCGCCTCCTCCACGAAGCCGAGGTCGAGCAGCGCCCGCACCGACAGGGAGCCGTCACGCACCCACGTGTACCGGTAGTCCCAGTTGCGCTCGCCGCCGACCTGCTCGGGCAGGCCCATCGTGGCGGCGGCGACCGGCGCACCCGTGGGCGCGTAGGTGAGGAGCTTGAGGGTGATCGCCGAGCGGTGCACCATCTCCGTCCAGCGGCCGTGGTAGTTCGAGGTGCGCACCCACCCCTGCCAGAAGTCGATGTTGCTCCAGAGCTCGTCGGTGATCCGCTCGGTGGTGGGTGGCGGCGGCGCCTCCCCGTCCTGCGCGCACACCGTGAACACCACGGCCGCCGCGTCGCCGTTGTGGAGGGTGATGCCGCCCCGGACGTCCTGCCCGTCCCGTTCGAGCGGGATGCCGCCCTGGAGGTAGGCGGTCGTGCCCGGGGTCCGGAAGGTCGCGGTGCCGTCCGTCAGGTCGAGTTCGTGGGTGGCCCGCCCGTAGTCGAAACGCGGCCGGCATTCGAGGCCGAAGCGCACGGTGCCGCGCACCGCGCGTACGACGCGCACCAGTTGGTGCCGGTCGCTCGCCGTCGGGCCCGTCAGCACCGGCATGTGATCGAGGATCTCGCCGACTCCGTCGGGTGACATGAAGCGGGTCACCACGACGGCCGTGTCCGGGTAGTAGAGCTGCTTCCAGGTGCCCTCGGGATGCTCGGGCGCGAGGAGGAAGTGGCCGCCGCCGTCGTGGTCGAGCAGGGCGGCGAAGACGCTGGGCGAGTCGAAGCGCGGTGCCGCGAACCAGTCGATCACACCCTTGGACGACACCAGGGCCGCGGTCTGCAGATCCCCGACGAGCCCGTGGTCGGCGATGGGCGGGTAGCGGTCCATGAGGGCCTCCTTGCTGGTCCCCCTTGCCGGTCCCGTTGTCGGCCGGTCCCGTTGTCGGCCGGTCCCGTTGTCGGCCGGTCGGTCCCTTGCTGGTCGCCCCCTTGTTCAGGCCGCTTCGGCCGTGACCCGCCCCGAGCGGACGGCGTCGACGAGTGCCTGGTGGTCCTTCTCGTTCTGGTCGGCGTAGCTCTCGGCGAAGGTCGCCAGCGCGCGGTCGAAGGAGTCGCCCCCGCCCAGATAGGCGGCGATGGCGATCCGGTCGCCGGACCGCGCGTGCGCCCGGGCCAGGGTGGCGCCGCACAGCTCACCGAAGGTCTTCATGCCGGCCGGCACCATCAGCTCGGGTTGGGCGATGCCCTTCCAGTCCCGCAACTGCCGTACGTAGAAGTCGCGTCGGCGCCCGTCGATCCCGTCGACCCGCTCCCAGCCGAGGAAGATGTCGCTGGTGGCCTGCATGAGCCGCTGGCCGGAGACCACCCGCTCGCCCTGCGTCGCGTGGGCGCTCGCGCCGGCGAAGGGCGCCAGCACCGACTGGTCGGCCTCCTTGGCCTGAAGGAGCAGCGGATCCTTGTCGTCCCGGCCCAGCAGGAGCACGATCCAGCAGCGGGTGCCCACGCTGCCGACCCCGACGACCTTGCGGGCCATGTCGGTGACCCGGTACTGCTGCAGCAGGGCCCGCCGGTCCGACTGCACTGTGTGGCCGTACCGTTCGATGAGCCGGTGGACCTCCTTCTCCAGCGCATCGCGTTCGACGCCCTGCAGCAGGTCCTGGAGCGGCGTGATCAGCGGAGGAACCGCGGCGATGCGGATCTGCCCGTCGACGACGCGGGTGAGCTTGCCGAAGGCCTGGAGGCTGTCCCGGCCGCGTGCCTTGGTCACCGCCTGCGACCAGCGGTCGCGGGCCAGGGCGCTCAGTTGCGGGCCGAACTGCTGCCGCACCCACGCCTCGTCGAACTGGGCGTACCACACGTCGAGGTTGCCCATCCTGGCGAAGCGCCGCATCCACTCGCGGTAGGACCGCACGGTCGCCCGCACGATACGGGCCCGCTCCTTGTCGCTGAAGTCGTTCGCCCGGCCCGCGATGACGAAACTCGCGGTCAGGCGCTTGACGTCCCACTCCCAGGGGCCGGGCAGCGTCTCGTCGAAGTCGTTGATGTCGAACATCATGCGGCGCTCGGGCGAGGCGAGCAGCCGGAAGTTCAGCAGGTGCGCGTCCCCGCACAGCTGCGCCCTGATCCCGCTCCGGGGGGTGTCGTCGAGGTCTCCGGCCATGATGGCGGCGGCGCCCCGGTAGAAGCGGAACGGCGACTCGGTCATCCGGCCGTAGCGGATGGGGACCAGCTCGGGAACCCTCGTCGCCGACTGCGCCTCGATGATGTCCACCGGGTCGGGCCGTTTGGCCGTGGGGGCGAACTCGGCGTGGCTGGAGCGGGGCGCGACCGACCGGGCGGCCTTGCCGTGTTCGGCCCGCTCCCGGGGTGTGCGGTGGCGGATGTCGCTTGCGTCCGAGTGGTTGGAGTTCATTGCAGTCGCTCCGCGATGTGGTCGCCGACGCGCAGTGCGTTGGCTATGGCGGTCAACGACGGGTTGACCGCCCCGATGCTCGGGAAGAAGCTCGTGTCGACGACGTAGAGGTTGTCGAGGTCGTGGGCCTTGCAGTTGACGTCGAGCGCGGAGCTTTCGGGGTCGTGGCCGAAGCGGACCGTGCCCGCCTGATGCGCGGTGGCGCCGATGGGCATGCCCTTGTGCAGGTAGATGCTGTGCGGCAGCAGATGGTGTTCGTGCATGCCCAAGTGGCCGAGCATGCTGTGCAGTTCGTGCCGCAGGCGCTTCAGCCCGGCGATGTTGTTCGTCTCGTCGAGGGCCAGGTGGATGCCGCCGTCCCGGTCCAGGGTGACGCGGTTGTCGGCCGCGGGCAGGTCCTCCCCGCACAGCCAGAAGTCGACCGCGTGGTGGGCGAGCACCTCGAAGGGCATGTCGGGGGCCATGGCCCCGGCCCAGCGGGGCGCTTCGCCGTGGATCTGCTCGGAGTCGGACTTGCCCAGCATCTGGATGCCGCCGAGGGGGTAGTCCCAGTCGTCGGATCCGAGATACCAGTCGTGCAGTGCCAGGGTCTTCTGGAACCTGGTGTCGTTGGGTTCCAGGGACACGGCCATCAGGGCCAGGTTGTTGTGGCGCATGTAGTGCCGGCCCACCACGTCCGAGCTGTTGGCCAGGCCCCGCGGATGCCGGTCGTCGGCCGAACGCAGCAGCAGGACGGCCGAGTTGACGGCACCACAGGCGACGACCACGAGGTCGGCGCTGAACTTCACGGTGGCGGCGTCCCCGTCCCCGACCGTCGCGACGACCGAGGTGACGGTGCGGCCGGTCGCGTCCGTGTCGAGGCGCCGTACGTCCGCGTGCGTGACCAACTCGACGTTGGCGTGTTCGAGAGCGGGGTCTACGCAGATGACCTGCGCGTCGGACTTGGCGCCGAGCAGACACGGGAAGCCGTCGACGCGGTCGCAGCGGATGCAGGCGCTGGTGCGGGTGGCCCGGCCCCGGTCGTCCTGCGTGAGGTTCACCCCGATCGGGAGGTGGAAGGGGTGCAGCCCCTGTTTCTCCAGATCGTGGCTGAGCTGCTGGATGCGCGGCTCGTGCTGGACCGGCGGGTGGGCGTACTGGGCGCTGGTAGGGCCCTCGGTCGGGTCCTCGCCGTGCCGGCCGTGGACGAGGTAGAGGTGCTCGGCCCGCGTGTAGTACGGCTCGAGTTCCTCGTAGGTCAGTGGCCAGGCCGGGGAGATGCCGTCGTGGTGCCGGAGTTCACCGAAGTCCTCCGGGCGCATACGGAAGAGTGCGGCGCCGTAGAACTTGGTGTTGCCGCCCACGTAGTAGTTGACCTCGGGCGGGAACTGGTTTCCGTGTTTGTCGTACCAGAACTCCGGAGCGCGGTACTTCCCTTTGACGAAGACCGCGGAGGACTCCCAGTTGTCGCGTTCGCGGGGCAGATAGTCGCCGCGTTCGAGAAGAAGGATCCGTTTTCCGGTGGGGGCCAGCCGGTGGGCGAGGGTGCCACCGCCCGCACCGGTCCCGATGATGATGACGTCGTAATGCCGTTCGTCCGTCATACCGGCCACCGTCCTCGGAGCATGCTCCGATCCGCCGGGTGAGGGGAACTCCAGATCCGACTACCAACGTATCGCCGGGTTACGTTGTCGGCGAGTTGGCCCGATCGGGTGATCCGAGACGTCGGGACACGGCGGGTTCCCGGGCGATGACCGCGCCGGCGGTGATGCAGAGGGCCACCACCACGCAGAGCGCGATCAGCCAGGACAGTACGGTGAAGACCGCGCCCAGCGACCCGTACCGGTCCAGGCTGCGGTTGAGCGCGGTGGGCACGTACAGCTTCGCGATCACCGTCAGTGAGGTCAGCGCCACCGCGGTGAGGACCGCCCCGGGCAGCAGGGGCAGCCAGGGGACGCGCGCGGCCAGCAGCAGGTGCTGGGTCCACCACCACACGCCCACCTCGACCGTCAGCAGCAGCGGCAGTCCCAGCCACATCCCCACGCCGAATCCCTCCCGCAGCGGACCTTGCAGGGCGATCACGGCGATCCAGACGGCGATCCACACGGGCCATCTCCAGGCGGCGACCCGGGCGCCCGCGCTCGGCATCAGCCAGGCGCGTTGGCACAGGCGCTGCATCGCGCGGCTGCAGGCGGTGGCGGAGAGCAGCACCATCAGCGCGCTCACCACCCCGGTGCTCTGCTGCAGAGTGGCGGGATCGGCCTGGTAGACCTGCTTGAACTGCTGGTCGGCGGCGCCGCTGATGCCGAGCACGTCGTGCACCGAGGTGACGATCTGGTCGCGCACCCCTTGCGGGGCGAAGGCGGCGACCAGGAAGAGCAGCGGTACGGCCGTCAGGAACGCCTGGGCCGCCAGCCGTGTCGCGGAGTCCAGCAGGTTCACCGCGATCAGGTGGGAGGTGAGCCGGGTGATCACCGGGAACCGCTCCTCGGCGGTACCGCGCAGCCGCAGCAGTCCTGCCCGCAGCCCGGCCGCGCGCCCGCGCCAACGGCTCCGCACGCCGTCCGTGGGCGGGCCGGGTTCTCTGCTCGCGCGCATGCTGCCCCCAGGGCGGATCCGGGCGCCACACCCCGAGGCGTGACCGCCCCACCAGAGTGCCGCCCACGACGGCCGTCCGGACCGGGGGCGCGAGCACCGTTGTGCCGTACGGGTGAGGAGGCCGCCGGGCCACCTGACCGGTGGGACGCCGGACGGTCACTGGGCAGCGACGACGACCGTCAAAGGATCGCGAGGGGATTGACCGGCGAGCCGGTGGCCGCGGGCAGCCGGAGAGGGGCGATCACACAGAGGAACGACCAGCGGGCCTCCTGCTCACAGATCTCCGCGAGGTCCTCGAACCGCAGGTAGTCGAGCAGCTGCAGTCCCATCGCGTGAACGGCGAGCACATGCACCGGGAACGCGACCCCGTCCACCGCGCTGGGGGCCGTGTCGTTGTTGCCGTCGCCGCCGAGCACGGCCACCTCGCGTTCGGCCAGGAACTCCATGGCCGTCGGATGGAGCCCGGCACGGGCGTCGGCCACGTCCCAGGGGCCGAGCTCCTCACGGCGCCGGCGGTGTCCGACCCGTACGAGGAGGATGTCGCCGCGGCCGACCCGTACCCCCTGCCGCGCTTCGGCCGCCGCGAGATCCTCGGCGCTCACGTTCGTTCCGGGTTCGAGCCAGGGGACGCCGTGCAGCCGGGGAACGTCGAGGAGGACCCCGCGTCCGACGATGCCGTCGCGGGCCAGTTCGACGGAGAGCGCGCTCGATCCGTCCGGCGACAGGGCGCCCGCCGCCGGTACACCGCCGTGCAGGGTGCCGTCGTAGATGACGTGGCACAGCGCGTCGAGGTGGCTGTCCACGTCACTGTGGACGTTCATGGCGAAGCGGTCCCGGGCGAACTCCAGGCCCTCCGCCACCGGCCGGGCGTCCGGCGGAGCGATGAGCCGGTGCTCGGCCGGATCGGCGTCGTCAGGTCCTGGCCGGGTGTTCACCGGGGCCGCGAGCGACACCGTACGCCCCGAACGCACCTCGCGGACGGCCGCCAGCACCTGTTCCCCGGTGATCGTGTCCAGGGCGCCCCGGCGAGTGGCGCCGCCCGGGGCCCTGCCGCTCAGGTGGCGGTGGAGCAACCGGAAACCGGCCTCGCTCAGCTGGTCCGGCGTTGCCTCGCTCAGCTCGTCGGGCATTCGCATGTCCCCACCCTCCGACAGGCGCCGGGTTCCGGCACGCCGAGTTGGCGGGCCCTGGGACCGCCGCGTCGACGGATTGATGGGCGCCCCGGCCGCGGACCGGCGTCGTACGCAACCCCGAGGGCGACGCCATCGAGTGCGACGCGCTGACCGGAGCCGCGAACGACGCGCTGACCGGAGCCGCGAACGAGGTGCTGCGCGGCCTGCGGGACCTCGGACTCGAAGGGCGTGGCTCGTGGCTCCCTCGTCCGGGGCCTCGAACCGCGTGCCGGCGGGCGATCCGGCGCCGGGTGAGCGCCCGCCGGTGCGAGCGGGCGGTCAGGCGGACGGCGTAGGTACGGCGCTGTCGTCGTCGCCGGTGTCCAAGAACTCGCGGATCGCCAAGGCGGCCAGCACGATCACCACCGTCCACAGCACGACCGCCGTGGTCGGGTAGTTCCAGGTGAACAGCACGATCGCGGCGACCACGAGGATCGCCCAGCCGATCCACCGCTTGTAGCGGTGCACGAACCGGCCCACCGGGCCCAGCCGGAGTCCCGCCGACACGGAGACGTCACGCAGAGCGCCGATGCCCTTGCCACAGCCCGTACGGACGAGGACGGCGACGCGGGCCGGACCGGTGAGGAAGGCGCCGATGGCGGTCACGAGGGCGAGCGCGCCGACCGCCCGCACACCGGCCCGCAGGAACCTGACCAGCGCGTCGTACACCGCGCCGGCCGCGGCCTCGGACATCCCGGCAGGCAGATGATTGAGATAGACCGTTCGCAGGAGGCTGAGCGTGATGCCGAGCAGCAGCATGGCGGCGAACACCCCCAGCGCGGCCCAGATCAGGGCCCGGCGACGGTGGACGGCCAGGTAGACACCCGCGGCGGCGATCAGCACGGCGATGATGGGGAGCCAGCTGCCGATGATCTCCAGCACCCTCATGTACCACTTGATCTGGCCGACGTCCTTGGACGCGAAGACCACGAACTCCGTGTGCACGTTCGGGATCAGGGCGGCCGGCTGGAAGCCCGCGCTGACCAGCCGGTCCTTGACCTGGGCCACGATCGGTCCTACGTCGATGGTGACCTGGCCGTCCTTGACGGACACCGCGCCGTCCGCCTCGCCCGTGAGGGCCTTGTCCAGGGCGTTGTGCGCCTCACGGTTGGCGTTCACCCAGACCGTGTCGAAGGCATCGCTGGAGACCACTCGCTCCACGGTCGCGCTGACCAGGCTCTTCAGCCCACTCTCGATCGGACCGTCCAGGTTGTCGATCAGCTTGGCCGCGTTCGGCGGGACACCCTTCTGGTCCGCGGCCTTCTGCAACTCCTTGACCAGCGCCTCCACGTCGACCTGCGCCAGGACGGCGGTGGTCACGCGGTCGGTGATCGCCTTCTGCACATCGGGATTGCTCGCCAGCGGCCCCACGGTGGCGACGTAGCGGTCGGTGTCCCGCACGATGCTGTTGGCCCAGACCGAGACGACGGCGAGGAGGGAGAGCAGCGAGGCGAGGAGGATCAGGAGGACCGATCCGGTGGACCGGAGCCAGTGGTGCCGTGCGGCCGCCCGGGGCCCACCGCTCTCCAGCGCGCTCACGCGATGCCGCAGCTCGTCCAACTCGTGGCGTTCGCGCGCCGAAAGCTCCTTGTCGCCGGACGGGCCGGCGGAGTCCCCGGACGGGCCGGAGGAGTTCTTGTCCGGGCCGGCGGAGTTCTTGTCCGGGTCTGGTGGTGGCGGGCCACTGGTCATGGTCCAAGAAGATCCGTACGAACCTGATCCGGCGACCTGGACGGTCCCGGCGGGTGATGACCGGCACCGCCCTGGAGCCCGGCGACTCCGCCGGAATCCTGGTCTACGAGAACCTGTGGGCCGTGCCCTTCGCCGCCGCCCTCTGCCGTGGCGACGCGCGGCTGGTCGCCTCCGGGCGGATCCCGGTACCGGCCGTCCTGGCCGCGCTGGACGCCGGTAGCGGCCGACGACGTAGGAGACCAACTGCTCCTGGGCCTCGACCTCGACCTCGGCCTCGACCTCGACCTCGACCTGATCGTCGTACTGGCTGCCGGCGCCCGCGTCGTGACGCATCGCGTCGGCCCGGACCGCTTCCGCCAGGCAGCTCCCCCCTTCCCCCGCTTCTCCCCCCTTCCGCCCGGCCCGTCAGTCGGTCGTGGGTTCGCCGAAGCCCGGGACGGCGGCCCGCACCCGGGCCAGAACGACCGGAAGACCGGCCGTGGCGTCCACGGTCATGCCCGGCTCGTCCGGTTCCAGTGGCTCCAGCGTCTCGAACTGCGAGTCGACCAGCCGGGCGGGCATGAAGTGACCGGTGCGCCGGGACACGCGGTCCCACGCGGTGTCCCGGTCCAGGGCGAGGTAGAGGCACCACAGCCGTCCGCCCGCGGCCGCCCGTAGCTCGTCGCGATAGGCCCGTCTGAGGGCCGAACAGGCCACGACCAGCCCCTCGTCGGCCTCGACGGAGCGACGGACACGGGCGGCGAGGGCACGCAGCCAGGGCTCGCGGTCGGCGTCGTCCAGGGCGTGGCCGGCGGTCATCTTCGCGAGGTTCGCGGCGGGATGGAAGCCGTCGCCCTCGACGAACGTCAGGCTCAACTGCTCGGCGACCGCCTTGCCGACGGTGGACTTCCCGGAACCGGACACGCCCACGACCAGCACGATCGGCGGTCCAATCGCAGCCCCATTCGCGGCCTCGTTCGTGGCCCCATTCGACGCCCCATTCGCGCCCCCGTTCACGGACTCTCGGGCTCCCGTCCGGCCGCCGTCCGCCGCAGGTCCGCCTCGGTGAGTGGCTGGAGGGCGCCGGCGGTGTCCAGCCGGTAGAGCAGGACGAGGGGCGGTCCGACGAGCACCACGGCGATGACCGTGACCAGCATCAGCCAGCGCAGCGTCGTCGACGCGCCGGCCGCCTGGGACACGGTCAGCGAGGTGGGGATGAGATAGGGCCGCTGGGCGAGCCCCCACGCCAGCACGACGAGGGCCACGCTGCCGACCGCGGTGATCCTCGCCCAGCCCGTGGCGGTGCGGTACAGCAGTCCGGCGGTGGCCAACGCGCCGACGGCGGCGGCCAGAACGAGGGCGAGACCGATTCCGCTGGTCAGTCCGTCGTGGACGTAACGCGCGTCGTCGTCGGTCACGACGAGGCCGACCACCGCCAGTACGGCGATGACGCCGAGGCTGGCCCAGGCCCGCAGCCGGAAGTATCCGACCAGGTCGGCGGCGTCGAAGCGGCGGGCGTCGGCGGTCAGGAACACGGCCCCGAGGAAGGCGGTCGCGGCGACGGTCAGCAGGCCGGCGATCACGGACGTCCCGTTGGACCACGCGTCGGCGGACGCCTTCGTCCCGGGAGCCACCCGGCCCGTGGCCAGCCCGCCGACCACCGCTCCGAGGAAGAAGGGCGTCACCACCGAGGAGACGGCGAAGGCGGCGCCGTAGACCCTGCGCCGGGCGAGGCGCCGGGTGGGCTTGCGCAGGGCGAAACCGGCGCCGCGCAGGACAAGCCCCACGGCCGCCAGCGCCAGCGGGAGCCACATCGCCGTGAAGACCGTCTGGAAGAGGACCGGGAAGCCGGTCCACATGACGACCAGGACGAAGATGAGCCAGACGTTGTTGGTCTCCCACACCGGTGCCATGGCGTGGTCGATGAGCCACCGCGGGCGCTTGCCGCGTTCGGCGCCGCCCGCGAGCAGGTCCCAGAACCCGGCGCCGTAGTCCGTGCCGCCTGCACACGCGTAGGCGGCCACCGCGGCCAGCAGCACCCAGGCGACGGCGTCCTCGATCATTCGCGGCCACCGTCCACGCCCGCGGTCGTGGACAACGGCCGGGGCCCGTAGGGGGTGTCGCCCTCCACGTCCCCGGCGCCGGCTCCCGTGAGAGCTCCCTCGTCGGCCAGCCGCCACCCTCTGCTCATCTTCAGGAGGACGGCCAGGAAGGCGCCGAAGACGAGTACGTAGACCACCACGACGATGCCGAGCATCACCCACAGGGTCGAGGCACGGGTGTCCGTCACCGCCTCCGAGACCCGCATGTTCTCGTAGACGATCCAGGGCTGCCGGCCCACCTCGGTCGTGATCCAGCCGCACTCCACGGTCAGCAGGCAGGCGCCGCCGGCGAGAGCCGCGCACCGGAAGAACCACCGCGACCTGGGCAGGTCACGGCGGCGGAGCCAGCACCAGCCGTACCAGAGCGCGAGCAGCATGAGCAGGCTGCCGATGGTCACCATGATGTCGAACGCCCAGTGGGCGATCGTGGCCTGAGTCGCCGTCGGGCGGTCGCTCGCGGGGACCGAGGTCAGGCCCGTCACCTTGGTGTCCGGGCTGAAACCGGCGAGGATCGAGTCCAGTTGGGGGATCTTGATCCCGCCGGAGATCGTCCCGTCCGGATGCAGACGCCCGAACATGTACTCCGGCACGTGTGTGTCGGTCTTCCAGACGAGCTCCGTCGCCGCGAACTTCACCGGCTGCTCGTGGAAGACGGAACGGGCGATCGAGTCCCCCAGCACGAACTGCACGGGGGTCAGAATCGCGGCGACGGAGAACGGCACGGTGAAGCCGAGCCGGTGATAGCGGTCCCGGCGGCCCCGCAGCCAGCCGACCGCGTACACCCCGGCCACGACATAGCCGGCGGTCAGGACCACACCGACCACGAAGTGCCAGTACTCCGGGCCGAGCATCGGCGTGAAGATCGCCTTGCGTACGTCCACGCCCACGGGATTGCCGGAGGCGTCGAGGTCGAAGCCGCGCGGGGTGTTCATCCAGGCGTTCGCGGCCACGATGCCGAACGCCCCCATCAGGGCGGCCAGCGGCAGGGGCAGGCCCAGCCAGAAGTGCGTCCACGGCTTGAGCCGGCGCCAGCCGTACAGGTAGATGGCGATGAGGATCGCCTCAAGGAAGAACGCCCATGCCTCGACCCCGAAGCCGAGGCCGAAGACGTCGCCCCACCGGCCCATCATCCCGGGCCACAGCAGGCCGAGTTCGAAGGAGAGCACCGTGCCGGTCACGATGCCGATGGCGAACTGGACGGCCATGACCGCCGACCAGCGCCGCGCGAGCAGCAGGGCCACTGCGTCGCCCTTGCGCAGTCCGCGGTAGTGCATCAGGAGGGTGATGGCGGGCAGTGCCACGCCGAAGGGCACGAGCAGGATGTGGGAGCCCAGGGTGAAGGCCATCAGCTCCCGGGCCGGCAGGAGTTGTGGAGGGCCGTCCGCCAGAAAGTGGTCGATCGCGCTGTTCACATGGTCCTCGGTGGCTCGTACCGGGTGGCTGACGGGCGGCGCGTCTCAGCCACCCGTGGCGAACCCGGGGAACAGCGTCATGCCGCCGTCGACGTAGAGCGTGGTCCCCACCACGTAGTCGAAGAGGTCGGAGGCCAGAGCGGCCACCACGTTCGCGATGTCGTCCGGGTCGCCGACGCGGTCGTAGGGCACGAGCCGCAGAAGCTCGGCCTCGGCCTCGGGGGTGTCCCAGGCGCTGCGGTTGATGGGCGTGCGAATCGCTCCCGGGGCGACCGCGTTGACCCGGATCCTGTGCGGCGCGAGCTCCTGCGCGAGGGTCGCCATCAGCATCAGGACGCCGCCCTTGGACGACGCGTAGTTCACATGCCCGGCCCAGGGGATGATCTGGTGGACCGAACTCATGCAGATGATTTTCCCGGCGGAGCGCGAGACCTCCGGGACCACGCCCCGGCGCATGAATTCCTTGGCCGCCTCACGGGCGCACAGGAACTGTCCGGTCAGATTGACGTCCAGCACCTTTTTCCACTGGGCCATGGTCATATCGGTGAGGGCGGCATCGCGTTGGAGTCCCGCATTCGCCACCATGACGTCGATGGTCCCGAACTTCTGGACCATGCGGTCCACCATGTCGCTTACCTGTTTCTCCTGCGACACGTCCGCCTCATGTGCGTAGGCCCGGACGCCGAAACTCTCGATCTCGCGCACCACGTCCTCGGCGGCGTCCCGCCCTGCCACGTAGTTCACCACCACATCGGCACCCGCCCGCCCCAAGCCGATGGCCGTGGCTTTGCCGATGCCGGAATTCGCGCCCGTCACCAATGCTTTCTGGCCTTTGAGGAGCGGGTGGGCAAGGGGCCGGCGAGCGTCACTGCCACTGGTTTCCACTCGTGTCTCCCTGTGAGTGCCGAAGCGGACATCGAGGGAATCCGCCGACAACACGAAACACAAGGGGGAACCCGTACGGCCCGGCGGCACGTCCCGCGTCAGCCACTCGGGGGGCTGTCCCGCGCCGAACGGCGCAGTACGCGACCGCCGGGCCGCTCGGAACGGCGCGGCCGACTATTCGGTGCGAGCCTCCCGGCCCCTTCCGACACACAGCGCCCAGATGACGAAGGCGTCGACGGCGATCAGGACGACGGCCCAGACGGGCTGGTACGGCAGCCACATGAAGTTGGCGATCATCGACAGGCCGGCGAGGGCGATACCGATGACTCGTGCCCACATCGCACCGCGGAACAGGGCGGCACCCGCGAGAACCACGAGAACGCCGAGGGCGAGGTGGATCCAACCCCAACTCGTCAGGTTGAAGTTGTACGCGTAGTCGCTGGTGACCACGAAGACATCATCCTCGGCGATAGCGGCAATTCCCTGGAATATCGCCATCGCTCCGCCGAAGATCATCATGACGCCGGCGAATCCGGTCCAGCCCGTCACCCACGCCCCTTCGCTGCCGCTTCTGGTTCCGTGCCCGTGGTGCATTCCGGTTGTGGTCATATCGAGCTCCTCCCACATGGGCCTCGCCACTGTGGTGCGGCCGGGGCCGTGACGCACATATCAGTTTGACACGTGCAGCACAGGACGGCACAACGCAGGAATATACGCAAGGCGGCATCGAGGCCGAGATGCGAGGCAATTCAAACAGTGATCCAATGGAAGGGTGCGGTGTGCGCCGATATGGGCGACCGATATGGGCGCGCCGACCCGAGAGGTGTTTGTCGCGCACACCTTCGGCGAGCCGTGGTGGCCGGTACAGCGACCACCGTGCCGAACCGCTTGTCCCGCCGCCTGCAGGGGCGATGGGCCCGCACAGTCACACATCGACATGACCAGCAAAATCGACCAGCTGAAACAACTCGGAGAACTCAAGGACCAGGGCGTCCTCACCGAAACCGAATTCAAGGACCAGGAGATCAGGATCCTGAGTTCCTCATCTTGTGAACTTCTGAGTGACTTCGACCCAATCCTTGAGCCACTCGGGATGCAATGGACTGGCCTTTCCGAAAAGGCCAGTCTCTGAACGGCCCGACCGCATCCCGATGACCAGACCGTACGCCGGCCCAAAGGGTCGGCGTACGGCGTGCGGCGTGGAAGCAGCCCGAGTCGCCTGGGATGCCCCCGCGAGGGCGCCCAACCGGCCGCTGCTCGCCGTGACGATCCAAGAGGCAGGGCGCCCGCGGACCGTGGGGGGGGGGGGGGGGGGCCCCCCCCCCCCCGCCCCCCCCCCCCGGGGGGCCCCCCGGGCCCCCCCCCCCCCCCGGGGGGGCCCCCCCGCGCACCCCCCCCCCCCCCCCCCCCGCCGCC
>NZ_JBITFQ010000006.1:266945-363216 GCF_044456225.1 Streptomyces sp. NPDC050988
CGGGGGGGGGGGCGGGGGCGGGGGGGGGGCGGGGGGGCGGGGGGGGGGGCGGGGGCGGCGGGCGGCCCCGCGCCCCCCCCCCCCCCCCCCCCCCCCCCACGCTCCCCGGGTGGAGACCCGGGCAAAGGCCCACCATCGGTGGATCGCCCCGGCTTCACCGCACCGCACCGGCCCGCATGCCGCTCGCGAGCAACGGACCGAGTCGCTTCGGCGGAAGTCGGCGACAGGGAATTGAAGCGGGGCGGCGCCTGCGCACGGTGGTGGGCGGCCGGGCGAACCTCACCGTCGTCGGCGAAGCCGGAGGGTCCAGCGCGGAGGGCCGGGGGATCTGCCCCGCCTGACCCACCTCCCCATCTGACCGGCCGCACATACCGAAGCAGTGCGGGCAGAGCGGCCGCCGTGGCCCGCCGCCATGGCGCAGGTCACCGACGGGCCGCCGACCTCCTCGTCCGCGCCCCGAGCCTTCTCTTCGACGGCGGCGCGTACTCGCGTACTACTGCACCCCGGGCAGCGAGATCCCGGACCGAACGGTCGTGGCAAGGGCCAACGCCGTGCCGAGAGCCGGACGCACCGTCAGGAGCGATGTCGACGGAGAGCCCGCCCCTGCCCGAGCCCTGCGCTTGCCCCAGCGCCAGCGCCAGCAAGCTCTCGACCCTCGGTCCTCGGCCACACCCACACCGCCCAGCCCAGCCCCGCCCCAGATACCGACCTCCGGCCGCCTTCGGCATCACCACCGCTCTCAACCGAGCAGAAGCTTCCTCGGCCACCGCGTCACCGTCCGCGACGCCCGCCCGTCCCCGCTACGACCGCCCGATTCCCCACACCACCGAAGTCGTCGTCGGGTTGGTGCACCCCCCTGTCGTGACTCCGAGGTGGTACCACCGCCACATCGCCGCCACCGAGACCAACGCCCTCACCGCCATCCGCAGCCCCGCCCACGACGCCAAGTCCGGACACCCCCTACCGGTCCCGGCATCGAGTCCCCGTCGCCCACAGCGACGCAACAGGCTCCCGCCTCACAGCCATCGACGAGAACCAGAGGCCGACTGCGCATCCACAGCCGCACGGCACCTCACGCACCGAACCGAACCGCACCTCACTGCACCGAACCGAACCGAACCGCACCCAAGTACGCCCCGAACGCCACCGCTCACCCGATCGAGACGCCGTGCCGCATCTCCCCGGTCGACGCCCAGTTCGCCCTGGCCCAAACCGCCGGGGTCATCGCCTGCCCAGGCGGAGACGACCGCCACCGAAGAGCCGCGTGCGGACCAGGTCCGGCAGGAGTGGGACCGCACATCGCGGTCGCGAGGTCGATGCGCGGTACGCGCCAGATGGCTCCGCCAAGTCCAGCAATGACCCACGATGTCCGACTTGGAGGGTTCGGCGGCCTCATTCTCTGCCCGATGCCCTGAAACCATCATCGAGGAGGGCCGCCACGATCCCTCAAGTCCCCCGATCCTCCAGCGAAGTTGCTGGTCGGATCGATTCTTCACGCGTAGCGCCTGGTGGGGCGGGTGGGACTCGAACCCACGGCCGACGGATTATGAGTCCGCTGCTCTAACCGGCTGAGCTACCGCCCCATTACGGCGCGTCGCGCACATTTGTGCGCGCCGTCTGCCGCAGCATAGCCGCTCATACGATCTCCTGCTTCGGATGGTCGACTTCGCCTGCCCTGAAGGACCCCACCTGGGGCGGAGCGGTTCCCGAGGACATGAAAAAGGACCCCGACGGGGTCCTCGTTCGCCTGCTCTCCCGACTGGACTCGAACCAGTAACCTGCCGGTTAACAGCCGGCTGCTCTGCCAATTGAGCTACGGAAGACCGAAGCTCCCCCGACTGGACTCGAACCAGTAACCTGCCGGTTAACAGCCGGCTGCTCTGCCAATTGAGCTACAGGGGATCGCCTCGTTGCATCGAACGTACCTCCCTGGGTATTCGCCAGGGGGCGTGCGCTCGCTGCGACACATACATTAGCGCAAGCAGGGGGGTGCTCCGCCAATCGGTAAGCGCCGCCTGCGACCGACGCCGCCGCAAGGTACCGACTCACAAGAGAAGGGTGGCCGCCATGCGCTACCGGCTCACGTTCGTCGCCGGACTGGCCCTGGGATACGTGCTCGGCACGCGTGCCGGGCGCGAGCGCTACGAGCAGCTGAGGAAGACCGCCCAGCAGGTCGCTCAGAACCCGGCGGTGCGCAACACCGCCGAGTCCGCGGCCCAGCAGGGGCGCGAGTTCGCCGGCAAGGCGTATCACGTGGTGAGCGAGAAGGTCGGTGACCGGGTCCCCGACTCGGTGGCCGACAGGGTCCGCCACCTGCGGGAGCGCAACACGAACGGCACGCGAACCGATGACGACTGGGGCACCAGCAACACGTAACCGGTACGGCCGCCTCCGCCGGACCGGTACGGCCTGCTCCGGTCGTACGGCAGAATTTCCGCCATGGGGATAGTCGCCGGGTTGGACAGTTCGCCCGATTTCACTCGCATCGTTGTCTGCGACGCGGACAGCGGAGCCGTGCTCAGGCAGGGGTATGCCCCGCATCCGATGGACGGCATGTCCGAGGGTGGCCGGCCCTCGGACGTCGACCCACAGGCCTGGCTGCTGTCCCTGGGCGAGGCCGCGGGCGGTGGGCTCCTCGAAGGCGTTCAGGCCATTGGCGTGTCCGCTCAGCAGAACGGGCTCGTGCCGGTGGACACCCAGGGCAACACGGTGCGCCCGGCGATGGTCGGCGGTGACAAGCGGGCGCAGGTCGCGGCCGCCGACCTGGTCGACGCCCTCGGCGGGCGCGAGGCCTGGGCGCAGGCCGTGGGCTGTGTGCCGCAGGCGGCGCAGCCGGTGACGAAGCTGCGCTGGCTCGCGAAGAACGAACCCGAGGCGGCGCTGCGCACCAGCGTGCTGCTCCAGGCGCACGACTGGCTGGTGTGGCAGTTGCTCGGCCGCCCGGCCCGCCGGACCACCGACCGGGGCGGGGCCTCCGGGACCGGCTACTGGTCGGCGGCGACCGGTGCGTACCGGCCCGATCTCGTGGAGCTGGCGCTCGGGCACCAGGCGCTGCTGCCCGATGTGCTGGGGCCGTGGGAGGCCGCGGGGACGACGCCCGAGGGGCTGCTGATCTCGGCGGGGACGGGCGAGACGATGGCCGCGGCGTTCGGTCTGGGCATCGGGCTCGGGGACGCGGTGGTGTCGCTCGGCGCTTCCGGTTCCGTGATGGCGGTGCACCACGAGGCGCTCGTCGACTCCTCCGGAATGATCACCTCCCTTGCGGATGCGACCGGGATGCACCTGCCGGTCGTCACCACGCTCAATGCCGTACGGGCCCTGCGCGGGGCCGCCGAACTGCTCGGCGTGCCGGACCTGGAGGCCCTGTCGGACCTGGCGATGAAGTCCACCCCGGGCTCCCACGGGCTCGTGCTGCTGCCCTATCTGGAGGGCGAGCGGACCCCCAACCTGCCGCACACGGCGGGGACTCTGGCCGGGCTGCGGCGGGAGTCCATGAAGCCCGAGCACCTGGCGCGGGCCGCCTTCGAGGGCATGCTGTGCGGGCTCGCGGACGCGCTGGACGTGCTGCGCAAGCGGGGCGTGGAGGTGCGGCGGATCTTCCTGCTGGGCCAGGCCGCCGAGCTGAGCGCGGTGCAGGCCTGCGCGCCCGCGCTGCTCGGTACGCAGATCGTGGTGCCGCAGCCCGCGGACTACGCGGCGCTCGGCGCCGCCCGGCAGGCGGCCTGGGCGCTCGGGACCTCGCAGGGCACGATCCAGCCGGGGCTGCCGCCCGTCTGGCAGGGCGCGGCCGCGCAGATCCTGGAACCCGGCGAGGAGCTGGCGGTGGGCCAGGCCGTGCGGCAGCAGTACGTGTCGGTACGGAACCAGACGCACCCGGGCGCCTTCCGGCCCTGAGGCCTCTCCCGGAGCCCGGCCGACCCGAACGGCCTACGGCCGCGGACCGAGGCACGGTCGGCTCTTGGACCTCTCTTGGCTTAATCAGTTGAGGTAACACGGGTGGAGTGTTCGACGATAGGGGCCAAGGGCAACCAACCGCCCCGCCGCCGACCCCGAGAGACCCAGCGTGCTCATACGACTCCTGCGTACCTATCTCACGCCCTACAAGAAACCCATCGGCCTGCTCGTACTGCTGCAGTTCCTGCAGACCTGCGCCACGCTCTACCTGCCCACGCTCAACGCGGACATCATCGACAACGGTGTCGTCGAGGGCGACACGGGCTACATCCTGTCCTTCGGCGCCCTGATGATCGGGATCTCGCTGGCCCAGGTCGTCTGCAACATCGGGGCCGTCTACTACGGCGCCCGTACGGCCTCCGCGGTCGGACGGGACATCCGGGCCGGCGTCTTCGACCGGGTGCAGTCGTTCTCCGCGCGTGAGGTCGGTCACTTCGGGGCGCCGTCGCTGATCACCCGCACGACGAACGACGTGCAGCAGGTGCAGATGCTCACGCTGATGACGTTCACCCTGCTGGTGTCGGCGCCGATCATGTGCGTGGGCGGCATCGTCCTCGCGCTCGGTCTCGACGTACCGCTGTCCGGGGTGCTGCTCGCCGTCGTGCCTGTGCTCGGGATCTCGGTGAGCCTCATCGTGCGCCGACTGCGGCCGCTGTTCCGCACGATGCAGGTGCGGCTCGACACGGTGAACCGGGTGCTGCGCGAGCAGATCACCGGCAACCGCGTCATCCGGGCCTTCGTGCGCGACGGCTACGAGGAGGAGCGCTTCCGGAAGGCGAACGCCGACCTCACCGAGGTGTCCCTCGGCACCGGGCGCATGCTGGCGCTGATGTTTCCGATCGTCATGACGGTGGTGAACGTCTCGTCGGTCGCGGTGGTGTGGTTCGGCGCCCACCGGATCGACAGCGGCGGGATGCAGATCGGCGCGCTGACCGCGTTCCTCGCCTACCTGATGCAGATCGTGATGTCCGTGATGATGGCCACCTTCATGTTCATGATGGTGCCGCGCGCGGAGGTGTGTGCCGAGCGCATCCAGGAGGTTCTGGACACTTCCAGCAGTGTGGTTCCGCCGAAGGCGCCGGTCCTGGAGCTGCGGCGGCACGGGCATCTGGAGATCCGGGGCGCCGGGTTCCGCTACCCGGGCGCCGAGGAGCCGGTGCTCAGGACCATCGACCTGGTGGCCCGGCCGGGCGAAATCACGGCCGTGATCGGCTCGACCGGCAGCGGCAAGTCCACGCTCCTCGGTCTGGTCCCCCGGCTGTTCGACGCCACCGACGGCGAGGTGCTGGTGGACGGCGTCGACGTACGCACGGTCGAGCCGCGGCTGCTCGCGCGCACCGTGGGCCTCGTACCGCAGAAGCCGTATCTCTTCGCGGGCACGGTGGCGACCAATCTCCGGTACGGGAATCCGGACGCGACCGACGAGGAGCTGTGGCACGCGCTGGAGGTGGCGCAGGCCAAGGGCTTCGTGGAGGGTCTCGAGAACGGTCTGGACGCGCCGATCGCGCAGGGCGGCACGAACGTGTCGGGCGGTCAGCGGCAGCGGCTCGCCATCGCCCGGACCCTTGTGCAGGGCCCCGAGATCTACCTCTTCGACGACTCCTTCTCGGCGCTCGACTACGCGACGGACGCGGCGTTGCGGAGGGCGCTCGCGCAGGAGACGGCCGAGGCGACGGTCGTGATCGTCGCCCAGCGGGTGTCGACCATTCGGGACGCCGACCGGATCGTGGTCCTCGACGAGGGCCGGGTCGTCGGGGCGGGCCGCCACCACGAGCTGATGGCGGACAACGAAACATACCGGGAGATCGTGCTCTCCCAGCTGACGGAAGCGGAGGCAGCCTGATGGCCGGGCCCATGGGGCGGATGATGGCCGGGACGGGCCCCGACCATCACTCGATGGACTTCAAGAAGTCCGGGAAGCGGCTGCTGGCGCATTTCAAGCCGGAACGCACCACGTTGTACGTGATGCTCGTCGCCGTGGTTCTCAGCGTCGGCCTCTCGGTCCTCGGGCCGAAGATCCTGGGCCGGGCCACCGACCTCGTCTTCGCCGGGGTCGTCGGGCGGGAGATGCCCACCGGTCAGACCAAGGCCGAGGCCCTCGCGGCGATGCGGGAGCGCGGCGACGGCGGCATGGCCGACATGCTCTCCGGGACGGACTTCACCCCGGGCGAGGGCATCGACTTCGGCGCCGTCGGCGAGGTGCTGGGGCTCGCGCTCGTGGCGTTCCTGGTCGCCGGTCTGCTGATGACCGTGGCGACGCGGCTGGTGAACCGCGCCGTCAACAAGACGATGTACAACATGCGCGAGGACGTGCAGACGAAGCTGTCGCGGCTGCCGTTGTCGTACTTCGACAAGCGGCAGCGCGGTGAGGTGCTCAGCCGCGCCACGAACGACATCGACAACATCGGACAGACCCTTCAGCAGTCGATGGGCCAGCTGGTCAACTCGCTGCTGACGATCATCGGTGTGCTGGCGATGATGTTCTGGGTGTCGTGGCTGCTCGCGCTCGTCGCGCTGGTCACCGTGCCGCTGTCGTTCTTCGTCGCCACCCGGGTGGGCAAGCGGTCGCAGCCGCACTTCGTGCAGCAGTGGCGGACCACCGGCAAGCTCAACGCGCACATCGAGGAGATGTACACCGGCCACAACCTCGTCAAGGTCTTCGGGCGGCAGGACGAGTCGGCGGCGCAGTTCGCCGAGGAGAACGAGAAGCTGTACGAGGCCGGGTTCCGGGCGCAGTTCAACAGCGGGGTCATGCAGCCGCTGATGATGTTCGTGTCGAACCTGAACTATGTGCTGGTGGCCGTGGTCGGCGGACTGCGCGTCGCCTCGGGCGCCCTCTCGATCGGCGACGTCCAGGCCTTCATCCAGTACTCCCGGCAGTTCTCCATGCCGCTCACCCAGGTCGCCTCGATGGCGAACCTCGTGCAGTCCGGGGTCGCTTCGGCCGAGCGGATCTTCGAGCTGCTGGACGCGGAGGAGCAGGAGGCGGACCCGGTGACCGGGGCACGCCCTGAGGAACTCCGGGGCCGGGTGGCACTGGAGGGCGTCTCCTTCCGGTACGACCCGGAGAAGCCGCTCATCGAGGACCTGTCGCTGAAGGTGGAGCCGGGGCACACGGTCGCGATCGTGGGGCCCACGGGCGCCGGCAAAACCACGCTCGTGAACCTGCTGATGCGGTTCTACGAGGTCACGGGCGGGCGCATCACCCTCGACGGGGTCGACATCGCGAAGATGTCCCGGGACGAACTGCGGGCCGGGATCGGCATGGTGCTGCAGGACACCTGGCTGTTCGGCGGGACGATCGCGGAGAACATCGCGTACGGGGCGTCGCGTGAGGTCACCCGTGGGGAGATCGAGGAGGCGGCTCGGGCGGCGCACGCGGACCGCTTCGTCCGTACGCTGCCCGACGGGTACGACACCGTCATCGACGACGAGGGGTCGGGGGTGAGCGCCGGTGAGAAGCAGCTCATCACGATCGCTCGGGCGTTCCTGTCCGATCCGGTGATTCTGGTGCTGGACGAGGCGACGAGTTCGGTGGACACGCGTACCGAGGTGTTGATCCAGAAGGCGATGGCGAAGCTCGCGCATGGGCGGACGTCGTTCGTCATCGCGCATCGTCTGTCGACGATCCGGGATGCCGACACCATTCTCGTGATGGAGAACGGGTCGATCGTGGAGCAGGGTGCGCATGCGGAGCTGCTGGCGGCGGAGGGGGCGTATGCGCGCCTGTACAAGGCGCAGTTCGCGGAGGCCGTGGTGGATGTGGACTGAGCCCCTCGGGGGCCGGCGGACTTTTTTCGCCCCCGCCGCCCCTACCCGTCCCGTCCCTGGGGGCTCCGCCCCCAGACCCCCGCTTATCGGCCTGAACGGCCTCGTCCTCAAACGCCGGACGGGCTGAAAATCAGCCCCTCCGGCGTTTGAGGAGCGGGGGTTCGGGGGCTGGCCCCCGAGTAGTGACGGGAATGGGTAGGGGCGGCGGGGGCGAGAAAAGAACCCGTCAGTCCAAGTAACCCCTCAGTTGGTCCGCGAAGGCGTGGTCCCGGAGTTTGTTCAACGTCTTGGACTCGATCTGGCGGATGCGCTCGCGGGTGACGCCGAAGATGCGGCCTATCTCTTCCAGCGTGCGGGGGCGTCCGTCCGCGAGGCCGTAGCGGAGCTGGACCACCTTCCGCTCACGTTCGCCGAGCGTGGAGAGCACCGCCTCCAGGTGCTCGCGAAGGAGCAGGAACGCCGCCGACTCCACAGGACTCGTCGCGTCCCCGTCCTCGATCAGGTCCCCGAGAGCCACATCGTCCTCCTCGCCCACAGGAGCGTGGAGGGACACCGGCTCCTGGGCAAGGCGCAGGACCTCGCTGACCCGTTCGCTGGGGAGGTCGAGGTGCGCCGCGACCTCCTCGGGCGTCGGCTCGTACCCCCGTTCCTGCAGCATCCGCCGCTGCACCCGGACCACCCGGTTGATCAGCTCGACCACGTGGACGGGCACCCGGATCGTCCGGGCCTGGTCGGCGAGGGCACGGGACATGGCCTGGCGGATCCACCAGGTCGCGTATGTCGAGAACTTGTACCCACGGGCGTAGTCGAACTTCTCGACCGCCCTGATCAGGCCCAGGTTTCCCTCCTGGACCAGATCGAGCATGGTCAGCCCGCGCCCCACGTACCGCTTGGCGACGGAGACGACCAGCCGGAGGTTCGCCTCGATGAGCCGGCGCTTGGCCATCCGGCCCATGACCACCAACTTGTCGAGGTCCAGGGCGAGTTGGCTGTCCAGGTCGGAAGCCAGCCGCAGCCTCTCCTCCGCGAAGAGGCCCGCCTCGACCCGGCGCGCCAGCTCCACCTCCTCCGCCGCGGTGAGCAGCGGGATCCGGCCGATCTCCCGCAGGTACTGGCGGAACAGGTCGGACGAGGGCCCGCCGGTGTCCGTACGCCCGCGGGGCACTTCCACCGGCTCCGGCGCCTCGGTCTCCACGAGGGTGACGGGCGGCTCGTCGGGCTCGGCCGGCGAGCTCTCCGGCTCCGCCGCCGTCTCGGGGTGGTGCGCGACACGGCTCTGCGCGGGTACGGCACCGATGACGTCGGAATCCGCGTCCGTGTCGCCGGTGTTGTCGGTCTGGGTGAGGGTCTGGGTCTGCACGGGGGCGACCTCCAGGAATGTCGCTGCTGAGGCGTGCGGCAGCGGTACGTCAGGGATGGGGCCGACGGCCTTGCCGCTGTCCCTCCCGAAGTCATTGAGCGGAACCGCGGGGACAATGGACCCGTCGCGTTCGGGTCGGCCGCGCTCCGAGGACTCAGGCACCGGAACCCAGTGTGGAGTACGACACATCGTCGCCACGAGGGGCGTGCGGTGACTTTTTGAGTCCGGTCCGTGACCGCGTGGTTACCCTCGCGGAAAACTCGTGTGCCCGTGCGTGCCCTGATCTGGCACGATCCCCGAGTCTCCGGTTCCGATCGCGGGGCACGCGTGACGGCCCGCCGTGACAGTGCTGCCGGGTCTGAACGGCTGCGCCACTGGGCGGCCGGCGCCGGTCTCGAGCTGACGTACATCTCGCGGCTCGCGCCGGATGCCTTCACAGCCGATGGTCACGTTGCCGGGTTCCCCGTCGTACGCCGCCGAATCGGCCCGTGCACAAGAAGGCCCGAGAAGGCCCGCGAAGGCCCGAGAAGTGCGCCCGCCTCAGAGCGCGCTCGCGCCCTTCTCGCGCAGCGCCTGGTCGTACTGCTGGAGCACCCACAACTCGTTCTGCACGGCGGCCAGCTGGGCCGGGTCGCCCTGGGCGCTGGCGCGGGCGAGGGTGCCCTGGACGTCCCGGACGCGGCGCTCGACGGCGCGGCGACGGACCGTGACCAGCTGTTCGCCCGCGTAGTGCTCGTCGACGGTCTTGCGCATGATGGCCTCGACGGCCAGCTCGGTGACCATGGCGCGGACCGCGTCGTCCGAGGCGGCCTCGCGGACGCGGATCAGGTACTCCTGCGGATCCTGGACGCCGTACTCCGCGCCGCCCGCCTCGATGATCGTCTCGCGGACGGCCGCGTACGGCGGGGCGGTGAACTCGTCCACGCCGTACGCGTCGAAGGCCGGGGAGACCAGTTCGGGGCGCTGGAGGGCGAGCTTGAGGAGTTCGCGCTCGGTGGCGAACACGGGGTTGCGGAGGGTCAGGGCGGGGCCCGAGGACGGCCTGGGTCCGGTGTTCTCGTAACTCTGCGGGGGGCGGCCGGTGCTCGTGGGCGCGGGGCCCTTGCCGCCGCGGTCGCGGGCCCAGCGGGCCAGCTGGGCGACGCGCTTGACGACGAACTGCGTGTCGAGGATGCCGAGCATGCCGGCGAGCTGGACGGCGACCTCGTGCTGGGCGCCGCTGTTCTTGATGCGGGCGACGATCGGGGCCGCCTCGTCGAGGGCGGCGGCGCGGCCCGCGGGGGTCTCCAGGTCGTAGCGCAGGATGATCTGGCGGAGGGCGAACTCGAAGAGCGGGGTGCGCGGTTCGACGAGGTCGGCGACCGCCGCGTCGCCCTTCGCGAGGCGCAGCTCGCAGGGGTCCATGCCGTCCGGGGCGATCGCGATGTACGTCTCGGCTGCGAACTTCTGGTCGTCCTCGAAGGCGCGCAGTGCTGCCTTCTGGCCGGCCGAGTCGCCGTCGAAGGTGAAGATCACGCGCGCCGAGCCGTTGTCCATCAGGAGCCGTCGGAGAATCTTGATGTGGTCGCCGCCGAAGGCCGTGCCGCAGGTCGCGATGGCGGTGGTGATGCCGGCGAGGTGGCAGGCCATCACGTCCGTGTAGCCCTCGACCACGACGGCCCGGCTGCTCTTGGCGATGTCCTTCTTGGCGAGGTCGATGCCGTAGAGAACCTGGGACTTGCGGTAGATCGGTGTGTCGGGTGTGTTGAGGTACTTCGGGCCGTTGTCCGACTCGTACAGCTTTCGGGCGCCGAAGCCGACGACCTCGCCGCCGATGTCGCGGATCGGCCACATGAGGCGGCCTCGGAAGCGGTCGATGGGGCCGCGGCGGCCCTCCTGGGAGAGGCCGGAGAGGAGGATCTCCTTGTCGGAGAAGCCCTTGCCGCGGAGGTGGCGCGTGAGGTGGTCCCAGCCCTGGGGGCTGTAGCCGACGCCGAAGTGGGTGGCCGCGGCCTGGTCGAAACCGCGCTCGGCGAGGAATTTGCGGCCCGTGTCGGCCTCGGAGCTGGTGTCGAGCTGCTCGATGTAGAACTGGGCGGCGACCTTGTGGGCCTCGACCAGGCGGATGCGCTCGCCGCGCTGGTGGGAGGGGTTGTAGCCACCCTCCTCGTAGCGCAGCGTGATGCCGGCCTGGCCGGCGAGGCGCTCGACCGACTCCGAGAAGGTGAGGTGGTCGACCTTCATCACGAACGTGATGGTGTCGCCGCCCTCCTGGCAGCCGAAGCAGTGGAAGAGCCCCTTGCTCGGGCTGACCTGGAAGGAGGGCGACTTCTCGTCGTGGAAGGGGCAGAGACCCTTGAGGTTTCCGCCGCCCGCGTTGCGCAGCTGGAGGTACTCGGAGACCACGGCGTCGATCGGGACCGCGTCCCGAACCGCCTTCACGTCCTCGTCGTTGATCCTTCCAGCCACGCCTGGATTCTACGGGGACGGTGTGACAGTCGAGCGCCGCCGTCGGTCATGGGACCAGACTGTCCAGCGGAACGTGCGGGTCCGCGAGTGCCTCGGAGTCCACCTGTGTCCGGCTCCGGATCAGTTGCTGGATCGGGTCCGTGACGTCCCACACATTCACGTTCATCCCGGCCAGCACCCGTCCCTGCTTCACCCAGAAGGCGATGAACTCCCGCTTGCCCGCGTCTCCCCGGATCACCACTTGGTCGTACGTGCCCGGGGGCGCCCAGCCCGAGTACTCGAGCCCCACGTCGTACTGGTCGGAGAAGAAATAGGGCACCCTGTCGTACGTCAGCTCGCGGCCCAGCATCGCGCGGGCCGCCGCCGGGCCGCCGTTCAGGGCGTTCGCCCAGTGCTCGACGCGCAGGCGGGTGTCGAACAGCGCGTGGTGGAAGGCTGCCACGTCACCGGCCGCGTAGATGTCGGGGTCGGAGGTGCGCAGCCGTTCGTCGACCGCGATGCCGCCGCCGTGCGCGCGGTCGGCCATCGTGAGGCCGGCGGCCTCGGCGAGGCCGGTGCGCGGGGCGGCGCCGATGGCGGCCAGGACGTCGTGCGCGGGGTGCTCCTCGCCGTCGTCCGTGCGGGCCGCCAGGACCATGCCGTCCTGGCCGGTGATCTCGGTGAGCCGGGCGCCGAAGTGGAAGCGGACGCCGTGCTCGCGGTGCAGTTCGGCGAAGAGCTGGCCCAGCTCGGGGCCGAGGACCGAGTGCAGCGGGGTCGGCCCGGGCTCGACGACGGTGACCTCGGCGCCGTACTCACGGGCTGCGGCGGCGACTTCCAGGCCGATCCAGCCCGCGCCCGCGATGACGAGGTGGCCGTTGTCCCGGCCGAGGGCGGTGAGTACGTGCTTGAGGCGCTCCGCGTGGGCGAGGCGCCGCAGGTGGTGGACGCCCGCGAGGTCGGTGCCCGGGATGTCGAGGCGGCGCGGTTCGGAGCCGGTCACGAGCAGCAGCTTGTCGTAGTGGACGAGCGTGCCGTCGTCACCGAAGCGGACGGTCCTGGCTGTCCGGTCGATGGCGTCGACGGTCTGGCCGAGGTGCAGCTCGACGTCGTTGCGCGCGTACCAGGCGGGCTCGTGGACGAAGACGCTGTCGCGCTCCTCCTTGCCGAGCAGATAGCCCTTGGAGAGCGGCGGGCGTTCGTACGGGTGGTCGCGCTCGTCGCAGATCAGTATCACGCGCCCGGTGAAGCCCTCCGCCCGGAGCGTCTCGGCCGCCTTCGCGCCGGCCAGCCCGCCTCCGACGATGACGAATGTCTGATCTGCGTCGACCACTTGATGCCTCCTCGTAAGGATGTCGCCACATGCGAGCGTCCCGCACGGAGCGTGATGGGGGAAGAGGGAGTGGCCCGATCAGGCCACGCAGGGTCACGCCCTTCCCGTCCGGACGCCACAGCTACCCCGTGAGCCTCGCATGCAGTGATCGCGCGGAGGCGTCCGTCAGGGACGCGATCTGGTCGACGATCACCCGCTTGCGGGCACGGTCGTCCGACGCCTGGTCGAACAGGGCTCGAAACTGCGGGTCCAGGCCGTCCGGTGCGCGGGCGGTGAGCGCCTCCGCCAGCTCGGCGACGACGATCCGCTGGTCGGCGCGGAGCCGCTCCTGCTCGGCGCGCTGCATGACGTACCGGTCGGCGACGGCCTTGAGGACCGCGCACTCCAGGCGGGCCGCGTGCGGGACGACCAGCTCGGCCGCGTACCGGGTGAGCCGGCCCGTGCCGTACGCCGCGCGCGTCGCGCCCTCCGCGGCGAGGCAGAACCGGCCGATGAGCTGGCTGGTGGCGTCCTTCAGCCGGGCCTGCGCGACCGCGGAGCCGTCGTAGCCGTGCGGCCACCACTCCTGGTCCAGGAGGCGGTCGAGGGCCTCGCCCAGCTCGGCGGGGTCGGTGTCCACCGGGACGTACCGCCCGACGGCCACCGCGAAGATCTCCTGCCGCTCGGGCTCCGCGTGCAGGCAGTTGGGGTCGATGTGGCCCGCGTGCAGGCCGTCCTCGACGTCGTGCACCGAATACGCCACGTCGTCGGCCCAGTCCATGACCTGGGCCTCGAAGGTGGTGCGGGTGCCGGGGGCGCCCTCGCGGACCCAGTCGAAGACGGGGCGGTCGTCGTCGTAGACCCCGAACTTGGGGGACTTCGGGTCGGTCGGGTGGGCGCCGCGCGGCCAGGGGTACTTCGTGGCCGCGTCCAGGGCGGCGCGGGTGAGGTTGAGGCCGACGCTGACGAGGTCGCCGCCCGCAGTGATGGGGGTGCCCCCGCGCAAGTCGCGTTCGCGCGCGGGGGAGGCCGATGTCACGGTCTCGCTTCTCACGAAGCGCTTGGGTTCGATGCGGGTGAGCAGTCTGAGCGACTGCGCGTTGCCCTCGAAGCCGCCGCAGTCCTCCGCGAACTCGTTCAGTGCCTGCTCTCCGTTGTGCCCGAAGGGCGGGTGGCCCAGGTCGTGGGAGAGACAGGCCGCCTCGACGAGGTCGGGGTCGCAGCCGAGGGCGGCGCCCAGCTCGCGGCCGACCTGGGCGCACTCCAGGGAGTGGGTCAGGCGGGTGCGGGGGCTCGCGTCCCAGACCTGGCTCCGGGTGCCGGGGGTGACGACCTGGGTCTTGCCGGCGAGGCGGCGCAGGGCCGAGGAGTGCAGTACGCGCGCGCGGTCACGCTGGAAGGCGGTGCGGCCGGGGCGTTTGTCCGGCTCTGTGGCCCAGCGTTCCACTGACGTGGGGTCGTAGCCGGGGGGTGCGATGTGGTGGTCGTACGGGTTTTGGGTGGTGCCGGTGCTGGTGCCTTCCATGTCTTGAACAGTAAGCGGAGCGGCTGACAATTGGGGCGGGGGTGTTGTGCGCCTGCGCGTCTGCCGGGGGTTGTTCGTTTGCGGGTGCGGGTGCGGGTTGAGTTGGGCTGATCGCGCAGTTCCCCGCGCCCCTTCGGGGCACGGTCGGTGCCGATGCTTTTAGGGGCGCGGGGAACTGCGCGACCAGCCACGACGGACCCGCAGCCGACACACCGGCCCAAGCGGAGCGCCTACGCCGAGGCCAGGGCCGGTGTCTCGGTGATCGCGGTCGCCATCGCCTGGTCGTAGCGGTGAAGGATCAGGCGGGCCATTGACGGGTGGGCGCCGAGGGGGGCCGAGGCGATCCAGGGGGCGGCGGCCGCGCACTCGGTGGAGAAGCGGCCGGGTGCCGTGAAGTAGGAGGCTACGGCGACGCGGTGGCGGCCCCGGGCGGTGAGGGCGCGTACGGCTTCGGGGACGGTGGGGGTCGCGGCGGAGGCGTACGCGGGGACGACGGGGACGCCGAGCCGCTCGGCCAGGAGGCCCGCGGTGCGGCGGGTGTCGACGGCCGCGTCGGGGTCGCGGGATCCGGCGGCGGCGAGCACGACCCCGCTCGCCCTGCGCTCCGCCTCGTCCCGGGGCGCCCGCCAGCCGGCCTCGGTCAGGCGCTCGTACAGCGTCTCCACGAGGAGCGGATGCGGGCCGAGCGGCCCGGCGACGCGGGTGTTCGCCCGGGCGGCGGCCGCGGCCTCGGGGATGTCCTGCTTGACGTGGTAGCCGCGGCTGAGCAGCAGCGGTACGAGGACGGCGTCGCCGGTGCCGAGATCCGCGAGCGTGTCGGGGAGCAGGGGCTCGTTCAGCTCGATGTGTCCCAGGTGCACGGGCAGGCCGGGGCGCAGGTCACGGATCCGGTCCAGGAGGGTCCGGATGGTGCTCAGGGCGCGCGGGTCACGGCTGCCGTGGCCCACGAGGACGAGCGCGGGCGGGGCGGGGCGCCGGGTGCCGTCGAGGGACACGAGGCCGAGCTGGCTGGTGATCCGGTTCATGAGTTGCGCCGTACTGTCGAGGTGGGCGCCACGCAGCGGCTGGCCGCCGGGGCGGGGCTTGGACTCGTCGCGAAGAGGGTTCGACGCCGTCATGCACCGATGGTGCGGGTCGGAGGTTGCCGCCCCGTTGCGCCGGAATGACGGGTGTTTTCCGGCGGTTCACGGTGGGGTGCCCGGGGACTGTGAGGCGCGGTGACCTGCGGTTACGGCTCCCCGGGTGAAGCCGGTCACGGTGCGCCGGGCGAACCGGATCACCGTATTGGGCGTCCTCAGGGGCGAGGCCACCTGGGGAGGGACCGTCCGATGCGTCGTCCGAAGCTGCCGAAGCCGCCGTGGCCGCGCCTGCCGAGACCGCGCCTGCCGAGACCGCGTCTGCCGCGGACCCGGACGGGGCAGCGCCGGGCCGTGCAGGCGGTGATGGCCGGGTGCGTCCTCGCACTGCTTCCGTCGACGTGGATGTATGTGGTCACGGGCGACCGGCTGCGGACCACGGCGGACGTGCCGCGCACCGAGGTGGCGGTCGTCTTCGGGGCGGGGCTGTGGCGCGGCGAGCCGTCGCCGTACCTCGCGCACCGGCTGGACGCGGCGGCCGAGCTGTACCGGGACGGGCGCGTGGAGGTGGTTCTGGTCACCGGCGACAACAGCCGCGAGGACTACGACGAGCCGGACGCCATGCGTACGTACCTCACGGAGCGTGGCGTGCCCGACGCGCGGATCGTCAGCGACTACGCGGGCTTCGACACCTGGGACTCCTGCGTACGGGCCAAGAAGATCTTCGGCGTCGACAGGGCCGTACTGATCAGCCAGGGCTTCCACATCCGGCGGGCGGTCGCGCTCTGCCAGGAGGCGGGCGTCACGTCGTACGGGGTCGGGGTGGACGCCGTGCACGACGCGACCTGGTACTACGGGGGCGCCCGGGAGGTCTTCGCGGCGGGGAAGGCGCTTCTGGACGCGGTCTTCGAACCGGACCCCCACTTTCTCGGGCCCCAAGAGCCGGGCGTGGAAAGGGCGTTGGCGGCGGCCGGCCGATAGCCGACGAGACGCAGATCACGCGTGTCGCCAGGTTTGACGCGCGCCTGTCACCCTGCCGCGTGAAAGCGATTACGCAGCGCTCCGTAATCAACTGATTACGGATAGTGTCTTTTTGAGGGGCTCAGATCCGAACGGGCCCAAGAGAAAGGACACATGATGACTGGTCTGCGTACCGCCTTCGTCGCCGCCATGGCGGCCGCGTTGTTCTCGGCTCCGGCCGCCATGACGACCGCCGTGGCGGACGACGACGAGGTGGCGAAGGAGCCGGGGTGCGCCAAGCTCGGTGCCTACGGCGACGGTTGGGCCGACATCCACAACGTGTGCAACTACACGATCTCCGCCACTGTCGAAGTCGACGGCTTCGACCCGCGCTGTATCCAGATCGGCCCCGGCGGAGTCGGGCGCATCGGTCTGGACCCGGGCGACGTCCCGTACTACGCGTACGTGTGCTGAGCCGGCCGATGAACCGGCGGCTGGGCCGGCGGCGGGACCAGCGACGAACCGGCGGCTGAGTGGGCGCCGCTTCTGAGCGGGGCCGGCGGGACGTCCTCACGTCCCGCCGGTTCCGGCGGGGAGGTCCCCGTGCCTGCCGTGTAACGGGGAGCGTCCCGCCGCGTAACACGGCCGACGCACGCTGACCGGTATGCAGACCACCGCCACGCCCACCCACTGCCCGTACTGCGCCTTGCAGTGCGGGATGAATCTGACGCCCACGCCGGACGGCGGCGGCAGTCCGGTCGAGGTGACGGAGCGCCCGGACTTCCCGGTGAACCGGGGCGCCCTCTGCGGCAAGGGCCGTACGGCGCCCGCGCTGCTCTCCCCCGGGGTGCGGCTGACCTCGCCCCTGATCCGGAGGGCTGGAGTGCTGGAGCCGGCCGGCTGGGACGAGGCGCTCGACCGGATCGCCGAGGAGCTGTCCCGCACGCGTACGGAGCATGGCCCGGACGCGTGCGGGGTGTTCGGCGGGGGCGGGCTGACCAACGAGAAGGCGTACACGCTCGGGAAGTTCGCCCGGGTCGTGCTCGGCACCTCGCAGATCGACTACAACGGCCGCTTCTGCATGTCGTCGGCGGCGGCCGGCGGTATCAAGGCCTTCGGCCTGGACCGGGGACTGCCCTTCCCCCTGGAGGACATCCCGAAGACGGGGTGCGTCATCCTGGTCGGTTCCAACCTCGCCGAGACCATGCCGCCGGCGCTCCGCTATCTCACCGAACTCAAGGAGAACGGCGGCACGTTGGTCGTCATCGACCCGCGCCGCACCCGGACCGCCGAGCAGGCCGACCTGCACCTCGCGCCCCGCCCGGGCACGGATCTCGCCCTGGCCCTCGGGCTGTTGCACCTGGTGGTGGCGGAAGGGCGTACGGACGAGGCGTACATCCAGGAGCGCACCAGCGGCTGGGAGGAGGCGCGGGCCGCCGCGATGGCGCACTGGCCGGAGTACGTGGAGCGGATCACGGGCGTCTCCGTCCCCGAACTCCGGGAGACCGTGCGGCTGTTCTGCGAGCCGGAGTCCGCGATGGTGCTCACCGCGCGCGGGCCCGAGCAGCACTCCAAGGGCACGGACACCGTCGGCGCGTGGATCAACCTCTGTCTGGCGACCGGGCGTCCGGGGCGGCCCCACTCCGGATACGGCTGCCTCACCGGGCAGGGCAACGGACAGGGCGGGCGTGAACACGGCCAGAAGGCCGACCAGTTGCCCGGCTACCGCAAGCTCGACGATCCCGCGGCCCGCCGCCATGTGGCCGAGGTCTGGGGCGTCGACCCCGACTCGCTGCCGGGGCCCGGCCGCAGCGCGTACGAGCTGCTCGACGCCATGGGTACGGACATCCGCGCGCTGCTGCTGATGGCCTCGAACCCGGTGGTGTCCGCGCCCCGAGCCGCCCATATCGAGGAGCGGCTGAAGTCCCTCGACTTCCTCGCGGTCGCCGACGTGGTGCTGTCCGAGACGGCCGAACTCGCGGACGTCGTCCTGCCCGTCACTCAGTGGGCCGAGGAGAGCGGCACGACGACCAATCTGGAGGGGCGGGTCCTGCTGCGCAAGCAGGCGATCACTCCTCCGGAGGGCGTCCACAGCGATCTGCACGTGATGCACGAACTGGCCGACCGGCTGGGCGTGGAGAAGGGATTCCCCACGGACCCGGAGGAGGTCTTCGAGGAACTGCGCCGGGCCAGCGCGGGCGGGCCCGCCGACTACTCGGGCATCACGTATCGCCGTCTGGCGGAGGAGAACGGGGTGTTCTGGCCGTGTCCGGCGGACGGCTCGGCGGACGGCTCCGGGAGTGGCTCGGCGGGTGGCTCCGCCGGAGGCCGGGAGGGTGGTGTCGAGGAGCCCGGGGCCCATCCCGGCACCCCGCGCCTTTTTCTCGACCGGTTCGCCACCCCTGACGGGCGTGCGCGGTTCGTCGCCGTGAACCATCGGCCGCCGGCCGAGGAGCCGGACGAGGAGTATCCGGTGTTGCTGACCACCGGGCGGGTGGTGTCGCAGTACCAGTCCGGTGCGCAGACCCGGCGTGTGGACGAGCTGAACGCCGCCGCGCCGAGTTCGTTCGTGGAGTTGCATCCCCGGCTGGCCGAGCGGGTCGGGGCCGTGGAGGGGGAGCCGCTGGCCGTGGTGTCGCGGCGCGGACGCGCGGTCGCGCCCGCGCGGATCACCACCTCCATCCGGCCCGACACCGTGTTCATGCCGTTCCACTGGCCGGGCGAGGGACGGTCCAACACGTTGACCAATCCGGCGCTCGACCCGACCTCGCGCATGCCGGAGTTCAAGGCCTGTGCGGTGCGGGTGGAGAGGGTTGAGCGGGTGGGCTGAGCTTGTCAGTCCGCTGCGGGCCGGCTGTGGCTGATCGCGCCCACGCGGCGGAGCCGCATATCGACACAGCCCCGCGCCCCTGGAGGGGCGCAGCCCCTCCCAGAGCATGCCGCCCCGGGGTATCTCCGACATGCGCGGGTGCGTGCCTCGGTTCAGGATGGGTTCATGGACCGCCTGGGCGACGGACTGTTGCTGGGGGTGCTGGACGCGACCCCCGCCTGTGTCGGCATCCTCGATCCCGAACTCCGCTATCTGTACGTCAACCCGGCGCTGGCCCGCCTCAGCGGGAAGCCCGCCGATGAGCACCTGGGCCGGGCCGTCGAGGAAGTACTGCCGTTCACGGGTCGCGGCAAGGGCGTACTGCGTGAGGTGCTGGCCGACGGGCGGTCCCGCGAGGGCATCAACGACGGCGTGACGCTCTCCGGGGCGGGCCTGGAGCACCACAGCTGGCGTGGCGCGTACCACCGCCTTGAGGCCGATGGGGACGTCGTGGGCGTTGCCGTGGTCATCATGGTGATCAACGGCGTGCGCCATCAGCACAGGGAGCTGGAGCGGGTGCGGAAACGGCTGGCTCTGCTGGACCGCGCCGCCACCCGCATCGGCACCACGCTCCGCGTCGACGACACCTGCGCCGAGCTGGCCGACTTCCTCTCCTCGGAGCTCACCGACATGGCCGCGGTGATGATGTACCCGGCCCCGCACGGCTCCGAGCACCTCCCCGAACACCGTCCGCCGACCGAGCGGCACGGTCCGGTCCTGCTGCGGATGGCGGGGGTCGCGGCCGTGCCCCATCTCCAGGACTATCTGGTGGAGATCAGCGCGACCGTGGGCGAGCAGTTGCACTACCGGCACGGGTCGAGCGTCCAGCGCTGCCTGGACAGCGGCCGTCCCGTGGTGGAGAACCAGCTCAGCGCCGAGGAACTGAGCCGTTCCATACCCGACATGGAGCATTTCCCGGCCCATCGCGCGGTCGGTGTCCACTCCGACCTGGTCGTGCCGCTGACCGCACGCGGCAATCTGATGGGAGTGGTCGTGCTCGTCAGGGTCGGGGACTCACCGCCCTTCGAGGACCAGGACGTCGTGATGGCCCAGGACCTGGTGGGGCGCGCCGCGATCGGCCTCGACAACGCCCAGCGCTATGCCCGCGAGCACGGCATCGCGGTGGAGCTGCAGCGCGCGCTGCTCGCCGAAGGGCCCTGTCCCCACCCCGGGATCGAGGTGGCCTCGCGCTATCTGCCCGCCGGGGACAGCGCGTTGGTGGGCGGTGACTGGTACGACATCATGCCGCTGTCCCGCGGGCGCACGCTGCTGGTCATGGGCGATGTGATGGGCCACGGCATCGAGGCCGCGGTTGCCATGAGTCACTACCGGGCGATGCTCCGGGTCGTGGCCGCCGACGATCTGCCGCCGCACGCCGTGCTGGAACGCCTGGACGAGCTGATCACCCGCTCCGGCACCGACCGTCCCGCCACCTGTCTGCTGGTTCTGGCCGATCCGGAGAACGGCGAGTGCCTCTACACCAGCGCCGGGCATCTGCCGCCCGCGATCCTGGACGCCGACGGCAGGGTCAGCCTGTTCCCCGTGCCGGTGGGTCCGCCCCTGGGCACCGGGTTCGGCGGCTACGAGATGGTCACCGGCTGCTGCGCTCCCGACCGGACCCTGCTCCTCTACACCGACGGCCTGGTCGAGCGCAGGGAACAGGACGTCGACGAGTGGCTGGGCCGCCTCACCCGACAGCGCCTCCCCAGCGACGGCTCCCTGGAGGACCAGTTGGCCGTCCTCTTGGCGGGCCTCGTCCCGGGCGGCACGGCGGAGGACGACGTGGCGGTGATGGCGGCGCGGCTGCGTCCCTAGAGTGCCGTCGCAAGCCCGGTCGCAAGCCCGGTCGCAAGTCCGGTCGCAAGTCCGGTCGCAAGTCCGGTCGCAAGTCCGGTCGCGTGGGTGGGCGGCCGCTCCGCATCATGTGATCCCCCGCCTCAGCGCGTCCGCCAGTCGCCCCCGTCGATGCGCCTGCCCCTCGCCCGCAGCGCCGCCGCGACCGACGGGGCCGCCACGTACACCCAGGCCCGTACGTCCGTGCCGTCCTCGCGGGTCACCTCTCTGGCCACGCGCTCGTAGAGGTTGGCGGGGTCGCCCGGGGCGTACTCCTCCAACCGGTCGAGGGTGCCGAGGAGTTGGCCGTACTGGTCGGGGTCGGCCGTGACGAGTTCTCCGCACACCACGCCGCCGGGTTCCTCGACGGCGTACGGGTAGCCCGGCCCGTCGTAGAGCACCGCGCCGGTGAGTCGTCCCGGCACCTCCGAGCGCGTACGGCCGCGCAGGAAGAGGTCGTGGTTGTGCTCGCCGGGGCGCAGGGTCCCGTAGACGAAGAAGGGCAGTCGGCCGCTCACCCGGTGGTCTCCTCTCCCCGGTGTCTCCGGGCTTGCTCCCCCAGCGTCTCCGGGCTCGCTCTGCCCAGCGTCTCCGGGCTCGTTCCCACCTGCCTCTCCCGGCGTGCCCGGACCTTTGGCCTTTGGCCTTTGCAGAAACGATTCTCACCCCTCACACATCCCCACACATCCCCCGGCAGTCCGCTATGGACATGCCAGGTCCGGGCCACCTAGAACTGTGCGGACACCCCCCACCAGCCACTCCCCACTCCCCCCACCACCACGCGTTTCGCGTGCCTTCCCGAGGAGTTCGATGAGTCGGACACGGCACATCCGAGGCTCGCGCCTCGCCACCGTCGGTATATCGGCGGCGGCCACCACTCTGCTGGCGGGGGCGCTGGCCCCGAGCGCGGTGACGGCCGACGAACCGACCCGGGACACCGTCCTCGGCAACGCGGCGGCGGTGCTCGCCGACCAGGCCGCCCGGCTGGGCCTCACCTCCGCGCAGGGCACCAGGGCCCGTGACGTGGTCGTCGACGCGGACGGCACCCAGCATGTGCGCTACGACCGGACCTACCGCCAACTCCCCGTACTGGGCGGCGACTTCGTGGTCCACCTGACGGCAGCCGGCGACTACCGGTCCACCGACCGGGCCACCACGCGTCCGCTCTCCCTCGCGAGCATCACGCCGTCGGTGTCCGCCCCGAAGGCCGCCGACCTGGCCGCCGCCGCACTGCGTCTGGCGAACGTCGGCGAGACGCTCCGCAAGATAACCGCCAAGCCCCAGTTGGTGGTTGACGCCCTGCACGGCACTCCCAGGCTGGCCTGGCGCACCGAGGCCGGGGGCAAGGACTCGCTCGGCAACCCGGTCGCCCGCGTGGTCCTCACGGACGCGGTGACCGGCAAGCAGATCGACGCCTGGGACAGCATCGAGACCGCGACCGGGGACGGCCGTTCCCTCTACAGCGGCAAGGTCCCGCTGGAGACGACGCGGTCCGGTTCGACGTACCAACTCTCCGACCCCACACGGGGAAACACGTACACGGGCGACACCAAGAACAAGACCGACTCCTGCATCCTCATCATCTGTTACCAGCGCGCCCCCGCGCCCGTCCTCACCGACGCCGACAACCACTGGGGAACCGGGGCGACTTCGAGCCGTGCCTCGGCGGCGGTGGACGCGCAGTACGGCACCGACACCACCTGGGACTACTACAAGAACGTCCACAAGCGCACCGGCATCGCGGGCGACGGCAAGGGCTCGTTCAACCGGGTGCACTACGGCAGCGCGTACAACAACGCCTTCTGGGACGACAGTTGCTTCTGCATGACGTACGGGGACGGTGACGGGAAGACCTTCGGACCGCTGGTGTCCCTGGACGTGGCCGGGCACGAGATGTCCCACGGCGTGACGTCCAAGACGGCCGCGCTGACGTACTCGGGCGAGCCCGGCGGTCTGAACGAGGCGACGTCGGACATCTTCGGCACGCTGGTGGAGTTCTACGCCAAGAACCCCGCCGACCCCGGGGACTGGCGGATCGGCGAGAAGATCGTGAAGTCCGGCTTCGGCCGCTCCGCCCTGCGCTACATGGACCAGCCCTCCAAGGACGGCAACTCCGCGGACTGCTGGACCTCCACGGTCGGTGACCTGGACGTCCACTACTCCTCCGGCGTCGCCAACCACTTCGCGTACCTGCTCGCGGAAGGCAGCGGCCCGAAGACCATCGGCGGCGTCGCCCACAACGGCACGACCTGCAACGGCGCGAAGGTGACCGGCATCGGCAAGGCCAAGCTCGGCGCGATCTGGTACCGGGCGCTCACGGTCTACATGACGTCGTCGACGAAGTACACGGGCGCGCGGGTCGCCACGCTGAGCGCGGCGAAGGATCTGTACGGGGCGGGGAGCACGGAGTACCGGGCGGTGGGGGCGGCCTGGTCGGCGGTGTCGGTGAACTGACGCCGGAGGCGTGGGGCGGGGCGAGGGCTGCGCCTGTGCGGTGGCCCGGGGCGGCGCGGGGCGGGGCGAAGGCCGCGGCTGGGCGGCGGCCTGGGCGACACGGCAGGAGGTGGGAGCCGCGAGCGCCGCCCCACGCCGCCGTCCGCGCCACCGAGGCCCGGCGCCCGCACCCGTCCGGGCTCGGGCTCGTGCTCGGCCGAGAAACCGCGTTGCCCCGGCCCCACCCCGCCACTAGGGTCGGTCGGGTGACTGCCGGGTCGGCCTTGGGCCATGCACGAGTGGGGTTCCCGGCCTCGGCGTGAGCGCGAGGCGGGCCAGAGCCCCGCCCTTTCTCCGTGTCTTTGCGGCAGGCGCCCCGCCCGAGCGGGCGACGCGCCATCTCCCAGAGCGTCCCTGCGCGTCCACACACGCCCGTCGACGCGCGCACTCGAAGACCCGGAGACACCTCACTGATGTCACATGACCAGCAGCACCCGAACACCCCCGAACTGCCCACGACCACAGCCCAGTTGAACCACACCGTCGTCTACGCGACGGACCGGCACCTGTCGGCCGAGTTCCTCGCCGCGGTCCTGGAGCTGAAGGTCAGCGCCCCCTTCGGGCCGTTCCTGCCCGTCGACCTCGACAACGGCGTGACCCTCGACTACTACGAGTTCAGGGACGGACCGATCCAGCCCCAGCACTACGCGTTCCTCGTGCCCGACGCCCGCTTCGACGCCATGATCGCCCGCCTGGAGGTCCTCGGGGTCACGTACTACGCGGACCCCCGCCACACCGAACCCGGCCGGACCAACGACCTGTTCGGCGGCCGCGGGGCCTACTTCGCCGACCCGGACGGCCACAACATGGAGATCATGACCCGGCCCTACGCCCGTCCCTGACGGTCAGATCACACGGAAGAGATCGGCGGCGGCGTGGACGTCGGTGAGGTCCTCGACGGCGCGGAGGTTGTCGCACAGGGCGTCCAGCACCGAGTCGGCCTCCGCGACGCGCGAGGCACCGATGGCCACGCCGAAGACCCGGAAGCCCAACCGGTGCTTGGCGTCGTTCCAGCCGCGCATCCATTCCTCGGTGACGCCGCAGTCGTCGTCGGTGAGCATCACGATGTCGCCGCGCATACGGGCGGCGTCGTTGAACTCCTCCTCCAGCAAGGCACCGGCCGCCGACAGCGGCCTCTGGTAGCTGGTGCCGCCGCCGAGGAAGGTCTCCGCGAAGTCGAGGACCTGGGCGACGTCGGCGGGCCGGTCGGCCGGGAAGCGGAAGACCTTGAGCTTGTCGGCGGCGGAGAACAGGATGCCGACGAAGTCACGCCCCGCGTGCCGGGCCTGGTCGAGCAGCGCCAGGGCGCACGCCTTGGCCCACGCCTCCCGGGTGATTCCGCCGGGCCCCGCCTCGTACATGGAGTGCGAGGTGTCCACGCACGCGATGATCGCGCCCCGGCCCGTGGCCTGCTCGCCCTGGCTGTCGTAGAGCATCAGCTCCCCGGCGGCGTAGCGCGCGGCGAACACCGCACGCAGCGCGGGCAGTCCGAGGTTGGCCAGCTCGGAGGGGATGACGCGGGAGAGGTCGTTGCCTAGCGTGACGCCGACCAGCTCGCCGGTGGCGTTCTCCACCTTGCGGGCACGCTCGGCGCCCGCCATCTGCCGGAAGCGGCCGATGAGTTCGGCCCACTCGGCGAGCCGACTGGTGCGCAACCGCTCGGCCAGCCGGGCCCGTTGGTCGAACGGCATCCGCTCCAGTTCGCCGGGGCCGACACCCCATGCCCGCATCAGCGCGGCCTCGGCGCGGGCGCCCTCGGCGGCGTTCGCCGCGGCGTTCCGCGCGGCGACCCGGATGCCGGGGGCTGCCGCCGCGAGGGCCTGGTCTGCACCCTGAGCTGCTTGCTGGGCGGCGGCTTCGGAGGCTTCGGCTGCCTCGATCCTCTGTTGTACGGCGTCGGCGGCGGCCGGGGTTGGCGGGGCGCCGTCCTCGTCGGCCCCCTCGGCCCCTTCGGGCTCGTCGGGCTCGTCGGCTGCCTGTTGGAGCGCCTCGGCGACGGCGGTCGCCGCGCGTTCGGTGTTCTGCTGGGCCTTTCTCGCCTGCTCGGCCTTGTCCTGGGCGTCCCTGGAGTGGTCCAGCATCCGGCGCAGCGCGGTGGCCTGGGCTAGTACGGCCATGGCGGCGGCGTAGGGGTCTCCGGCCGTCTCGCGGCGCAGTTCGGTGAACTCCGGTGACTCCGCCAGTGACGTGACGACCTGATGGTTGAGCAGTCGGGAGGGGCTCATCTCCGCGCGCTCGCGCAGGCGCGGGTTGACCTTGTAGGCGGCCAGGAACACGTCGGTCAGGAGATCCGTGGTGTGGTCGCAGGGGCGGGCGGAGGTGTGGTCGTGGGAGCGGGCGGAAGCGCGGCCGTAGGCGTCGCCGTGGGTGCGGCCGTAGGCGTCGTCGTGGGTGCGGCCGTAGGCGTCGTCGTGGGTGCGGCCGTAGGCGTGGTCGTAGTGCCCGCTCAGCTCCTCCGCCAGCTCGCGCAGTGCGGCCGACTGCTCGTAGGTGTCGCGCCAGGTGATCCGGTCGAACCGGTCCGCGACCACGGCCGCGGCGTGCCGCTCGGGAGCGGCGGCGGACAGGCTCAGCCACTTCCCGGCCCGGCGGGCCAGCTCGTCGAGCGTGCCCGGTGTCCCGCCCGTCGTCTCACTCGGCGTCTCACCCATGGTCGTCGTCCTGATCCCTCCCCGGCGTTCAGAGCTGCGCCTGCACCATGCTCGCGTCCATGCCGAGGGCCTCGGTGAGGACGCGGGCGCGGACGGCTCGCTGGCGGCCGGTGACCCGGTCGATGGCGGCGGTGGAGCGGCCGGCGCCCGCGGCCTCCTCGCGGAGCGTCTCCAGCCGCTTGCCCGCCATGGCGAGCTTGTTGTGGGCCTTCTTGATGACCCACTCGCTCAGTGCCTCGCGGGACTGCCCTGCCATGGCGTCGAGTTGGGCCTCCAGCTCCTCGATGTCGTCGGCGAGGTCGAGCGCCTCCTTGGCGTCGGGGTTGACCAGTTGCAGCACCTCGCGCTCGACGGTCGGGCGCTCGGCCGGGGAGTCCCACAGGACGTGGGTCAGCACCGGCAGGTCGGTCTCGGCGACCGCCGGGCGGCCGTCGAGGTACGCGGACGCCTGGAGCAGGCCCACCGCCTGCCGCCAGCGGCGGTCGGAGGCGACGAGTTCCTTGCGGCGCAGGGCGGCCCGCAGCGTGCACACCGCGTCCACGATCGCGTCGGGGACGTCCACGGCCGGGACGGCTTCCGTCACGGCGTGCTGCAACGCGGCCAGTTCGACCGTGGTCCGGGTCGGTGCAGCCGGGCGGCCGACGGCGGAGCGGACCAGCGCGGCGAAGTTCGAGGGGTCCGCCAGGTAGCCGACCTCGATGCGCACGAGCAGCCGGTCGTAGATCGCGGCTGTGTCCTCCCCGCTGGGCAGTTCGTTGCTCGCCGTGATGGCCCCGATCAGGGGGCATCGGATCGGCTCGCCGCCGCTCTCGGGGTGGTAGATCCGCTCGTTGAGGAAGCCCAGCGTCTCGTTCAGCGCCGCCGTGGAGCACTTGAAGATCTCGTCGATGAACGCGATGTGCGCGGTCGTGGCGCGGCCGTCGTAGACCTGGCGGTACTCGCCCCGGGCCAGCGCGGCGACGTCGATGGGGCCGAACATCCGCGTCGGCGCGGTGAACTTCGACAGCAGGATCTCCCAGTACGCCGCCCCCTCGAACCTGCCCGTGAGCTCCCGGGCCAGCTCGGACTTCGCCGTCCCGGGCGGGCCGAGCACCAGCGAGTGCTGTCCGGCGAGCAGCGTCACCAGCAACGTCCGCACGACGTCGGCCCGTTCGTAGAAACGGTCCGACAGCTCGTCGCCGATCGCCCGCAGCCTCTTGGCGGTGTCCGGTGCGTCCAATGCATCCGATGGGTGCGATGCGTCCGACGGTGCGTCCGATGCGTGCGATGCCTCCGATGCATCACCTGCGTCCGCTGTGTCCGCTGTGTCCGTCGCGTCCGGCCCGCCCTGCGCACCCATACATCCAACTCCTTGCCTGTGCGGCCCTGTTGGGCCGGCGAGACCGGCCCCTCCGCCCTTTCCCCAAGCAAGATAGAGCCGTCCTGGCTCCGAGATCATCCCGTGGCGAATTCCGGTGCCCCCGGTCATGCTCCTGTGAAACTCTGAACCAATGCCCGAATCCCGGTACCGCGGTGACACATCCAGCAGGTCGCACGGTGCGCGCCTGGCCACGTACAGCGCCGTCTCCGCGGCTCTGGCCAAGTACGGCGACGCCGAACTGAACGGCCTCGTGCACGGGGCGGCGCCGCTCGGTTCCGGCATCGGCGGACGGTCGGCGCTCCTGGACGTCGACGGCACCCAGGTCTTCGTCAAACGCGTGCCCCTGACCCCGGCGGACACGCTGCCGGAGAACGTCGGCTCGACCGCGAACGTCTACGGGCTGCCCGCCATCTGCCACTACGGCATCGGCGGGCCCGGCTTCGGCGCCTGGCAGGAACTGGCCGTGCACGAGATGACCACGAACTGGGTGCTCGCGAACGACTTCCAGGGCTTTCCGCTGACGTACCACTGGCGCGTACTGCCGGACTACGCGAGCGGCTCGGGCAATCCGGACGGCTCGGGTGACGCACCGGCCCTCCCCGAGGAGTTGGCCGACGTCGACCAGGTCGTCGCGTTCTGGGACGGCAGCCCGGAAGTACGCAAGCGGCTCGAAGGGCTCCGGGAGGCCTCGGCGAGCCTCACCCTCTTCCTGGAGTACGTCCCGGGGACCCTCCACGACTGGCTCGGCGAACGGATCGAGGAGGGCGGCGAGTCGGCGGACCGGGCGTGCTCCTGGGTGGACGAGGCCCTGCACGCGGGCACGTCCTTCATGAACTCGCGCGGGCTCATCCACTTCGACGCCCACTTCGAGAACATCCTGACCGACGGCCGGCGCCTGTACTTCGCCGACTACGGCCTGGCCCTGTCCTCCGGTTTCGGCCTCTCCCCGGAACACACCCGCTTCTTCGAGCGGCACCGGACGTACGACCGCTGCTACACGATGACCTACCTGGTGAAATGGCTGATCACCGCCGTCTACGCGTACGGGAGGGACGAGCGCGAAGAGATGATCCGCGCCTGCGCCCAAGGCGCCAACCCCGCCGAACTCCCCGATGCCGCCGCGGCGATCGTGACGCGATACGCCCCGCTGGCCACGGTGTTCGCGGACTTCAGCCGCACGCTCCAGGACGAGAGCAGGCGGACCCCGTATCCGTCGGAGGAGCTGCACCGGATCGGCGTCGACCACGGCCTGTTCGCCTCCTGACGGCTGCCCTACGACTGCCCCACGACTGATTACGACCGACTACGGAGCCCCATGCCGCCGAAGACGAAGATGCACGCCGACGAACTCGACATCGACGCCGCACTCGTCGGCCGGCTGGTGGCGGAGCAGTTCCCCGAGTGGGCGGAACTGCCCGTCCGGGAGGTCCGTTCCGCCGGGACCGACAACGCCATGTACCGGCTGGGCGACGACATGGTCGTACGGCTGCCGCGGCTGCCCGGTGGGGCCCGGCAGGTGGACAAGGAGCAGCGGTGGCTGCCGCGGCTGGCGCCGCACCTCCCGCTGGCCGTGCCGGTACCGCTCGCCAAGGGGGCGCCCGGTGAGGGGTACGCGCTGCCGTGGGGTGTGTTCCGCTGGCTGGACGGCGACAATGTCTACGACGCGCCTCTCACCGGGCACACCGAACTCGCCGACGCCGCCGTCGAGTTGGGCCGGTTCGTCGCGGCGCTGCGGAAGGTCGACGCCACCGGTGGGCCGCCGTCCTGGCGTGGCGGGCCCCTCACCGACGACGGTGAGGACGACGTCCGTGCCGCGATCCGCGACCTGGGCGCGGCCGGCACGCTGGACGCGGACCTCGCGACCGCCACCTGGGAAGAGGCCCTGCGGCTCCCCCGGTGGGGCGGCGACCCGGTCTGGCTCCACGGCGACCTCCTGCCGGGCAATCTGCTCGCCCACGGAGGCCGTCTCAGCGCGGTCATCGACTTCGGCGGCCTCGGCGTCGGCGACCCGGCGGCCGACGTACTCGCTGCCTGGGCCGTCTTCACCTCCGAGACCCGCGGCCTGTTCCGCGAGGCGGCCGACGTCGACGACGCGACCTGGGCCCGGGGCCGCGGCTGGGCCCTGTGCTTCGGCCTGGTGGCGGAGCACCACTACCGGATCACCAATCCCGTACTCGCCGCCGTGGCACACCGGGCGGTGGCGGAGGCGCTGGGCGAGTACGGGGCCCGGGCGGGGGGTTGAGACGAAAGGCCGGGGCCGAGTCCGGGGCGGGGCCGTGCCGGCGCCGGGGCTGGAGCCAAGGCCGGGGCCGTGCCAAGGCCGGGCGCTGAGGCCATGCCGGGGCGGGGTGCTCAGGCCGTGCCAGGAGCCAGGCACTGACGCTGTGCCGGAGCCGGGCGCTCAGGCCGTGCCAGGGCCGTGCCCTGAGGCGGCTCGGTTCCGGTCACCCCCCGTACGGCCGGACCGACTTCGCCTCCCGCAGCGCCAGCCCCCACCACGCCAGCTGGTCCAGCATCACCTTTGCCGCCGCGTCCGGGGCCGAGGGGTCCTTGTGGCGGCCCTGGTCGTCGAAGGACGCGCCCGCGTTGTGGAAGGACACCGTGTCGCGGACGGTGACGGCGTGGAGTTCGGCGAAGACCTGGCGGAGCTGCTCGACGGCGCGCAGGCCGCCCGAGAGGCCGCCGTAGGAGACGAAGGCGACGGGCTTGGCGCGCCACTCGTGGAAGTGCCAGTCGATGAGGGCCTTGAGGGACGCGGGGAAGGAGTGGTTGTACTCGGGGGTGAGGACGACGAAGGCGTCGGCGGCGGCCAGGTGGGGGGTGACCTTGCCCAGCTCGGCGGTCACCTCGGCGGACGGGGAGTGGGAGAGGGCCGTCGGCAGGTGTACGTCGGCGGTGTCGACGACGTCCACCGCGAGGTCGGCCCGGTCCCGGATCCGGCCCAGCAGCCACTCCGCGACGACCGGCCCGAACCGGCCCTCCCTGTTGCTCCCGACGATCACGGCGATCTTCAGGGGTTCAGGGGGAGAGACGGGCTCCGGGAGGGAGACGGGCGCGGGGAGGGGGACTGGAACCTCTGTGGTGGAGTTCATGCGGCCCAGCCTCATACCTCAACCAAAATTGAGGTCAAGCCGTAGTCCTGGCGAGCCAGATGCATCACCTTGCATCGACACTCCCTACGCCCGAAGCCACCACGCTCGCGCTCACTCACTGGGCCTTGGGCGGCATCGGTCCCCCTCCTCACCCCGAACGCCTCACCGCGCTGGTCGATAGCGGCACTCCCGGAGAGGCGGTGACCGCGAGTGCGTGACGTCGAACTCCTCCACGCCACCAAGGAACTCCTCGGCCGCGCCCACATCCAACGCCGCCCCCAAATCCAGGCCACCACCCTCGGCGGCTACCCGGCACACACCGCGGCAGACCGCCACGGACCACGGCGAACCCCAACCGCTCACCGCCGCCGTGACTCACCATCAGCCCAGCCAAGCACAACTCGGCGGGGCTGACGTTTATTATTGAAAACTCCTTCTCACCAGCCGATTGAAGAATTTCCGTGCGCGCAACAATGCCCCAAACATACGGAACTCGACACTTTAGGTCGATTAGAAGGAACCGAAGAACCGGTCCCACCAACTAGGCTCGCCGGAACCGTGAAAAAGCAGGCGCGCAGCTCCGTCATAGCGGTTCGTAAGAAGTTCTTCCGGAATCACGACGTACCCCAGTCCGGAAAGAGCTCGCCCTACCTTTTCAAGGTCACTCGCGTCGAGTTCACCTTCGGCGCGCGCATCGTCCGTACCGAAGAAGGCACCAGGATTATCTGCGGCCACCATAGCCAGCGGCTTGAACCTGCTCACTAGGACAACGATCCTCGTCCCGCAAACTGCGACTTCTCCCGGAACATCAATTCGGCCATACTGAGCGGAGTCCTGAATATCTCGATCGATTTCACAACGCGTCGAGAAGTGAGAATCGATCTGCCCGACCAGGCGACTAAATAAAGCTGCGGCTTCAGTGCCACTGTAGCCAGATGGAAACTCTAGCCATTCGGGATCATCCAGTCGGCGCAATATTTCCATCAGATTTCTGTCTCCCTCCATGACCCTCCGCCCGTATCAAATAGACCAGCATTCACATCGATCGATCCGCTTCTTCAATCCGGGAATGCCGTGAGAAACTTTCCCGTGAGAGGTTCGTAACGCACCAGGATTCTCACCCCTCCCACAGTTCCGATCACATTCTGAACCGCAGGGTCTCCCGCCTTGGTCCGCAGAGTTATCTCGGCATGCTTGGCAGATCCCTTGTACCAGGCCCTTTGACTATTTGAACTTGTCACTACGTCAGCAACAGAATCCAGAGTTTGGTCATCAGACCACCCATCCGGGAATGCATCCTTGCCTGGTGTCCCGGGGTACCCGTGATTATCAAGAATATGCCCCGACCTCTCGTCACCGATCAGATCACGACCAATGCCACAATTGCTGTTGTGAACGAGTACCGGTGTTGCCCCAGCCATCACATAGTACGTGTGCTACGCGGACCCCTCCACCTGCTTTTTCGCAGGTCAAGCGCAGTTTGCTGGTCCGGTGAAGTGCGTGGGTGTCCGTGGTTGTGCGGGGTTGTTGCCGTCGCTACTGCCGTCAGACGGTTCAGCCCAGGTACGGCTTCTCGCGCTGTTCCAGGAAATGCTGGAGCCTGAGTCGTTGGGTGTGGTGCATCGGCAACTGCTCGATCTCTTCCGGCGGCACGAACCGGAGTTCGGTGGACTCGTCGGAGATTGCCAGTTGGCCGCTGGTGATGCGGGCGGTGAAGCAGACGTTGAACTGGCGTCGGACCTCGCCGTCGGTGTAGGCAATGATGTGTTTCGGGTCGGTGTAAGTGCCGACCAGACCGGTGATCTCGACATCGAGGCCGGTCTCTTCCTTGACCTCGCGAACGGCCGTGCCCGGCAGGGAGTCGGTAAGGTCCATACCGCCTCCGGGCAAAGCCCACAGGCCGTTGTCGCGGCGGCGCTGGAGGAGGATGCGCCCGCGATCGTCGGTGACGACGGCGGATGCGGCGACGACCATGCTGTTCGGCTCGGGCGCGCTGGGGTCGTCGTAGTACTCGGTGCGGGCCACGGTCAGCCTTCCTCTCGTACGGGGGTTGCTGTCGTCCACACGGCGTCGAAGCTCTCGGCGTAGGTGTCGAACATGCCGCCTGTCTCGTGTCGGCGAAGATGCCACACGGGGGCGGCATACGCGTTGACGCCCCAGACGTGTGCGTTGACGAGTTGCTGGTCGTCGGCGCGGTAGAGGGAGTTGTAGAGCGTGGTTTCGTGGGTGCGGACTTCGATGCCGGGGGTGCCGGCGAGCGGCCTGTAGTGCATGAGTGCGAGGCGGCAGCGGGATTCGATGCCGTGGCCGAACCGCTCCTCCTGGCCGCGGGCTTGGACGTTGTCGCTGCCGGGGTCCCCGATCGCGATGCGGACGGTGCAGCCTTCGGCGGCGCGTTCGGTGAGGAGTTCTTTCAGCCGCGGGTACGCCTCGTGGAGGAAGACAGCCGCGTAGACGAGGATGTCGATCCGTTCCCGGGCCTGGGCCATCAGGTCGGTGAACGCCGAGACGGGGATGTCGGCGCGCTGCTCGTAGAGCGCCACCAACTCAGGGCTGATGGCGCGGGCGGGACGGGCCTGGCGGAGCGCCGGCCAGAGTGCGTGCACGTCTTCTCCCAGGGCCTTGGCCGCTTGGAGGGCGGTGGCACGACGTGGGATACGCCCGAGGTTCACCCAGCGCTCGACCGACTTGGGGTCGACCTCGACCTGCTGAGCGAGTGCGGCGTACGTCCAGCCCCCCGCCGCCATGACGGCTCGTAGTCTCTCGTTCGGCACGAGTCTCCCCCTTCGTCTCAGGACGGCACTAGGGACGTTCTACACAGTGCAGGACGTCCCGAAGTGGGGTTTGGTGGAGGTTCCTTCGTCCCGGTGACCGGCGTGAGGATCGGTGTCGACCCTGCGGCACCAGCAAGCCCAGGGGGTATGCATCAACGCCGCCGAGGAGCGTCACCGTGCGAATGAGCGCCACCCCATGTGTTCCCGCCCGGCGACTGGACGCCCGGTCGCGCGCCGCTTCGCCGGGGTGGTCACGATGACGGCCCCCACCCCTGATGCCGACGGGCACACCGTCTCGCCCGATGCCGGCGCACTGGTGGTCGACCGGCGGAGCGGCAAGGTGGGCGTGGTGATGGGACATGCGGGGCCCTACGTGCAGCTTCGGCCACCGCGCGGTGGCCGGGAGTGGGACGTGCCGCCCGAGGACGTACGTCCACCGACTCCGACGGAGGAGTTGAGCGCGAAGCTGGCCGCGGCCAACCGGAGGTGGGGACGGTGACACCTCGCTCGGTCCTGCGCTACGAGACCTGGACGCTCCAGCCCGACCGCGAGCCGGACGCGGAGCCGGTCCTGTACGCGATGCAGTGCGCCGTGGACGGAGAGACCTCACCGACAAGCGAGGACTTCACCGAACCGCAGGACTGGGTGCTGCGGCACTGCGGTCAGAACCCGTCCCACCACACCTACCGGGAGATCATCACCCGCCCGTGGCGGACCTGGCGCCAGACGTGACCCGCCTCGCTCGCCCAGGCGCCGCACCGCGCTGACCCACCCGACTCCCGTCCCTGCCGGGCGCAGCCGATCGAGGCTCCCCCGCACTCGTCAGCCCCGGCAGGGACGGGCCCTTACGTGCGTGCCGGGCCCATGGTCATGAGGCTTTGGCCTCAGCCACAGAAAGTCAGCCACGACGGCGGGCGCGACGACCGATCACCCGCCACGTGTGTCTCGCTCAACCCCGCACCGGAATCAGCCTCGTTGTCTCCATCGTCACTGCCCCCAGCCAGGCAGCAACCATGGGCGTCCAGGACTGCGCGAGCCCGCCGGGCAGCCTCTCAGGTGCCCGGCCAGTCTGCAGCTGAGCGGTCGGACCGGGGCTTCCGATTGGTGGTCCGGCTTACGCTCCCGGGCTCTGCGCGCCGACTGGTCGGCATCCGTCGCCAGCGGGGCGGCAGACAGGAGCGGGCGGCGGTCACCGACCGCCGGCGCGCGGCCGCCCGCGCCAGCGGGACGCCCTTGACGGACTCCGCATCACCTGCCAGTGCTGTGCCCAGAGAAAAGACACTGTTCGGCGGTCCTGCTGCGCCATCTGCCAGTGCTGTGCGAAGCGGCGTCGCCGCTGACCGTGACGTACGTCCACGCGGTCCTCAAGTCCGCCCTGGCATACGGCGTCTGCAAGGACGAACTGCCGCGCAACGTCGCCCGGAACTTCAAGACGACCACGTCCCGTCCCCGGCGTTTCCAGCCGCTCACCGCCGCCGAAGCCCGGCGGTTCCTCCAGTCGGCAGGCGACAACCGGCTTCATGCCCTGTACGAACTCGCCCTGCGCACCGGACTCCGCAAAGGCGAACTCCTCGGCCTCCACTGGGAAGACCTCGACCTCAACGGCGGCACCGCCACCATCCACCGCTCCCGCAGCCAGGGCCTGACTGTCCTGAACACCAAGACCCTCGCCTCCGAACGCCGCATCGCCCTCCCCACCAAATGCATCAGCTCCCTCAAGATCCACCAGGAACAGCAGCAGGAAGAGTGCCAGGCGGCCGGAACGGGCTGGACGGACAACCGGCTCGTCTTCACCACCCCGAACGGCCAGCCGCTCGACCCCACCAACCTCACCCGCCGCTTCCGCCGCCTCCTCCACAAGGCCGGGCCCGGACGATCCGCTTCCACGACCTCCGCCACTCGACCGCCACCCTCCTCCTGGAACAAGGCGTCGATCTCGTCGTCATCAAGGAACTCCTCGGCCACGCCCACATCGGCGTCACAGCCGGCGTCTACGCCCACGTCCGACTCCGCCTCCAACGCCAGGCCATCGACACCCTCGGCGACGCACTCAGCCCCACCGACGACCCTGACGCCCCACCCACCGCAGCCGTCGTCCGCCGACGTTGCCGTCAGCGTTGCCGTCAAACGACCGCAGAGGCCCCGCTGGAACATTCCAGCGGGGCCTCTGCATTTCATTCTTCATTTCCTCCGAGACAGGCGACCTACTCCGGAGGAATTCGCTGAATAACTGGATTTGCAGACAATCCGGGAATTTCAGCGATCAGCCGATAATGTGCCGCTCTCAGAAAAATGAGAATCTCTCGCACGAGTTCCTCGCGCCCCACGAACGCCTGCACGGGACGCTTCGATGAGCTCACCGCGATGAGATCACCATTCTGGCGCAGGTGAATAACCTCATCGCTTTCCGTAAACCCGAACGCAGCATCCTCACCCAATGAGATTCGCTTCGCCGCACCAGAAAGGGACAAGGCCAGGTCGACGAGCGTCACAAATCTCTTCTTCGAGACGATCTCGGCGTCATCAACCGCCAGTTCGAAGTTCACCCCGAAGTACTTGTAGCGGAGGTCCATCTCCGTGGCGGCAGCCGGATCGCCCTGCCTGGCGGCGTCCCAGGTCTTGATCCAGGCCGAACCCGGCTCCGGGAGATAGAAGGAGAGATGAATCACGCTTTTCCTCACTCGCTGCTCACCTAGTACGGAAATGCCGTCACGACTTTTCCGTCGTTAACGATTACGCGGACGCCAGTTAGCTCGCCTCCACCATTCGCCGAGCCAGCCCTCCCGACAGGGGTTCCGAAATCCCACTCGTAAATCTGACCAGGGCGGGCCGCACCTGTAACAGGATCCGGAGTATTGGGCTTAGGCGTTCCCCGATTGATTGTGTCGGCTATTCGCTGGCGAACATGCTTCTCCTTACCGGTGAAGATTCCAGCCGCGTCGTCCACCAGTGCACCTCCGGGCCGGTGACGGTCGACAATGTGCTGCCAGTCTCCATTGTCCAGCGCCGCAGTTCCGCACAACCCATTCGAATTGTGAACCAGGACCGGCGTAGCCCCCGCCAGCACATAGTACGTGTGCAGATCATCAACGGTGAGATTGTACGTGCGAGCGTGCTGCGTGTAAGCGCGGTTGCCGGTGACGATGACCGTGTCACCGTCGTCCGTGAGCAGGGTCATTCCCGGCGTAAGGCTGCTCGCTTCGATCCAGCTCTGCTCGGACGGAGACCAGAAAGGGTGCTCATGGGTCGCCGTGAGCTCCTGGATGCCGTCTTCGGTGGCTATGGAGAGCTCGTTGAAGTGCTTGTCGTCCTCGGTGCGGATAAGGCGGGTCACTTCTCGGGGGCCGGCTTCGCCGGTCTCGGGGTCGGTGGCCAGTACCTTGTCACCGAGCTCGATGTCCTCGATGTCCTTCGTGGTGCCGTCGGCCATGAGGACATCGGTGCCGGCCAAGAAGCATTTACAGTTCGCAGGAGCCTTGCCCTTGATGTCGTTGTCCGCCTTCTTTCCGGCGTCTACGGCATCGTCCGCCTTCTTGACCTTGGCGAGCTTCAGAAGCTTCAACGCTTTGAAGAGCGGTACATCCCCCAGGGCAGACCCGCAGTCCATGGAGATACCCGGGTCTTCTTTGCACCCCTTCCAGGCCTCAACATCCGGCAGGAAGAAGGACAAGGCGAATTTCACCGTTTTCAGCGCGGGATCATTCACCTGCTTGTAGGGGCCGAGTACCGGGGCAGGCCCCGGGCTGGGCTGCGGTACGGGCTGGGTGTTGCTGATCGGTGGAGTCCCACCGCAATTGATGTTGCAGGGGCGAACCGGCTTCGGCTTGCTCTGATCGACGGCTTCGCCAGGGCGTCCATTGCCCTGGGTGCCGTCAGGGCGTGTGGGACATGCGTTTTGGTTGGGGCCGGTACCACACGCGAGCCCAAGTCCCGTGGGGTCGGTGAAGCTGACGGGACTGTTGGCAGCGTAGCTGTAGCCGTTGAGAGTTTGAGGCTTGTCCGTCTCCAACAGAGGGTCGACGCTGATGAACTGTCCAATGGCAGAGTCGTATTCGCGGGCCCCGACGTGGACGAGTGCAGTTGTCGTGTCGTTGGTCTTGCCCAGGAAGGTCTTGTCGTCGGGCCAGGACCCCCCGCTGGGCGTGCCGCGTTCCGCTCCGAACGGGGTCATGTGGCGTTTGGTGACCGTCTGGGAGGCGTCGGCGCTGATGGCCAGGCTGGACGTGCCGTGGTGGTCACCGGCCAGGTAGGTGAGCTTGTTGGTGCCGTTCTGGTTGGTGCGGACTGCTGCAGAGCCGTAGTACCGCTGAGCCCAAAGGGTGTTGTCGGCAGTGAGGTGGAGCTCCGTCGCTCCGGCGTACAGGACACGCTCACCGTCCTGTGTGTTGCGGATGAGCAACTCGCCGTTCGCGTCGTACAGATAGGTGGTCGTCGCGGACGGTGTCCACTGCTGAGCCCCAGTGCCGTTGCACCCGTAGATCTGCAGGTCGGTACCGTCGGTGTCGTCGGAGGACGGTACGTCCAGGCACTTACCGGTCGCCGGGTGGTAGAGGGACGCATCGTCCGCCCGTTGGACGAAGGCCTGGGCCTGGCTTCCATCACAGGTGGACAGTTCGACCTTGGTCCCATTGACGGTGGCGCACTTACCCAAGGCTTTGAGCGTGTCGCCCGCACGGTCCCATTCCTGGGCCTGGGAATCATTGCAGGTGTAGAGCTGGATGGGGGTGCCGTCCGCGGTCTGGCTGCTCTGGACATCCACACACTTGCCGGCCAGCCCCTTGATGGCTCCCGCCGTTGAATCAAGGCCCGTTGCCTTGGTGACCTTGCCCTCGGCGTTCCAGTCGAGGGTCTGCGTGGTCCCCCCGACACTGCGCACCGTGGTGTTGCCGCTGGTGTCGTACCGGTACGTGTTGGCCGGGTTCGCACAGTCGGCCTTGGTGGTCGTGCCGCGCAGGGCGTGTGGGCGTGCGTCGTCGTAGCAGTAGGTGGTCTTGGTGTTGCCGCCCGTCTTGTGCTGGGTCTCGCTGGTGCGTTGACCGGCATCGTTGTAGGTGTAGCCGGTCCAGTACGGCGCTGGGCCGGACAGGTTGTCGGCTCCGCGAGCGTCGGAGCACTTCTGCGAGGACGGCGTCCAGGCTTCCGCGAGCCGGCTGTAGCCGTCATAGGCGAAGCACTGGGTCTCGGCGGCGCTGGTGCCACCCAGGTCTGCGGTGTCAGCGATGGAAGTGACGTTGCCGACCTGGTCATAGCTGTAGTTCAGATCCTGCAGTGTGTACGAGTGAGTCTGGTCTCGGACGTAGCTGCGGAGCAGTCGGCTCGTCCCTTCTTCGTACTTGTTGGAGATGTAGGACTTCTTGTGCTCCTCCGTGTTGGCGGTGCCCACAGTCAGCAGGATCGCCTGGCCCAGCGCGGAGTATTCGGTGTCCAGTAGGTAGCCGGTCGAGCCACCGATGGACGTCACCTGGCCGAGGGCGTTGTAGCCGTACTCTACGATCTCCGAGGACAGCCCTCCGAGAGCCGGTTCCTGGGTGTTCTGCAGGGTTCCGTCGAGGTTGTAGTGGCTGCTGTGCGTCAGCGTGGCGGGGGCGCCGGCCTTGACGAGTGGATCACCGGCCGGAAGGTCGAGCTTGGTGCCGACCGGGCGGGACAGGCTGTCGAATTCCGTGACCGTGGTCGTGTATGCCTGACCGCCCTTGCCACCGACGTACCGCGTGGAGGAGACCGCCTGACCCTTGAGGACGGAGTCGTAGGTGTAGTCGGTGAGCTGGTTGGCGTCCGTCTTCGACCCGGCCCAGGTGCCCGTGCTTCGGCCCAGTTCGTCGTAAGCGGTCAGGATGCTCTTGCCGCGAGAGTCGGTGCTCTTGGCTACTCGGTCAAGGACGTCGTACTCAATGTCCGTCCTGCCCTTGTCGGGGTCGTCGACGGTGATCTGGCGGCCGAACAGGTCGTAGCCGTACGTCCACTTGGTCTTGTCCGGGCCGGTGATGGAGGCCTGCTGATCGTCCAGCGCATGGGTGAACTGGGTTGCCGCGTACGGGGACCCTGGACCGGTGCCGAAGGCGGCGTCAGCCGGACTCTCGCCGGCATACTGGCGGGTCTCGATGGTGCGTCCGCGCGCATCGGTGATGGTCCGGGTGGCCGAGCCACCCTGAAGAGCGGTGGAAGCGGTCGAGTCGCCGGTGTAGCTGGTGGTCGTCGACCACTTCTCCACGCCGTACACCTGCACGGTGGTCGTGGACAGGCGTCCCGCACCGTCATGGACGGCCCTGGCTTGCGCAGGGGACTCGCCTGACTCGGCACGGTTGTACGTACCGTCTGGCGTTGAGCTCGTGTCAAAGATGTCCGCGTACGTCTCGTAGGCCAGTCCGCGGGTGTCGTAGCGGGTGTCGGTAAGTAGGCGACCGCCTTGCGGGGTGGGTGTCTGTGTCTGCAGGGGACGCAGAAGTGAGTCGTAGAGCTGGTAGGCAGTGTTGTACGTCGTGCCGTCTTTCTTCAGGGTCGAGCTCGACACCCAGGACGGTGTGGTGGCGCTGAGCCGGTAGTCGTACGTGGTGTTGGCGCTGTATCCGCCGGCCCTGTTGCGGTTGGGCAGCCAGACCGCGGTCAGGCGCCCCAGCGCGTCATAGGCGAATTCGGTCTTCTTCAGGTTCGCGTCATAGACGCGCAGGGCGACCCCACGCGCAGCGTCCAGGAAACTGGTGATCTTGTGCGTCTTGGGGTTGGTGACGATGGTCTTGGACAGAGGGCCCGCAGCCGCAGGGGTGTACTCCGTGGTCGCCGTCTTGTCGTCCGCATTTGTGACGGACACTTGTCGTCCGAGCGTGTCGTACTCCGTCTTTGCCGTGGTCTGCCAACCGGAGGGCGGACGTTGTCCGTCGGAGGCCGCCGCGGTGGCGTAGCCCGTGGCACGGCCGGTCCAGGAAGCCGCGCCCTTGGTGGGCGTCTGGGTGGCGACCCAGGTAGTGGCGGCCGGGTTGTCGTAGACGGTGGCCGTGTCCGCCAGCACATCGCCCCGTGTCGCAGACGTGGCTGGGAGGTTCAGGCCGGCGTCGGTGACCGAGCAGGACTGACCGACCGTGCGGGAGCGGGAGACCAGACTGGTGATTCCCGCATCGGCATTGCGGGCGTACCACGTGCGAGTGCAGGTCTGGTCGCCTCCCTTGCCTGCCTCACCGGAGTCATCAACGAAGGTCGCCATGCCGTAGTCGTCATAGGTGGTGGCGACGGCACGAGCGCGCCAGGTCTTCGGCCCGGTCAGATAAGTGTGTGTGGTTGTTTTGTCGGTGCGAACGTAGCGGGCCACGTGGTCGGCGGCATCGGGCACGCTCTGGGTGACCGTCTGCTTCGACCAGAAGTCATTGACCACCGAGGTGATCGGGCTCGCGCCGTCGTACGTGACCTGCTGGCGCAACTGGCCGGCGTACTGGTCGCTGTCGGTGATGCCTGCGATGCCAAGAGCTGGAGCAGCCAACGGGGCGATGCTTACCGAGCGGGTGGTGCCGTCCTTCTTGCTGTCGCCGTCCATACCCTGCAGGTAGAGGGAGACGGTCTTGGACCGCGTGGTCTGGGTCGCACCGGCGTGGACGGTGACCTGCCTGTAGCCACGCCAGTCGGACCAGGTCCGTTCGTTCTCCGGTGTGAACGGGTCGTCGCTGTAGTGCCAGGCCGCGCCGCTGTAGTCGTATGCGTGCTCCACCGCATCGTTGTTCGCAGCCGGGTCCGAGACTCCGACGGCAAGTACCCGGTACTTGTGGAACCAGTCCACGGACGCGTTCTCAGCGCCATTGATGTTCCAGTACTGCGGATAGCAGGATCGGGTGTTGGTGTCCTCCGCCGCGTCGATCACCTCGCTGCGAACACATTCTGGCGAAGACAGCGTCACCGCGGTGATCCCCCCGGTCTCCGAGGTGACTGTGGAGATGCGTGGGTGGGTCAGCGGCAAGATGTTGTCGGTGGTGCCGTCCACCCGGTTCTTGCGCCACTGATAGGTGAATGAGATCGGGTTCACAGCGATGTTCGTATCGCCGGTCTTGCCGGTTCGCTTGATCGAATCCAGGGTGAGAACGTGGTCGGAGGTGTCCCCGATGTCGCCGCCATCTCGATACGTCTGATTGAGCGCCCAGGAGTCGACCGCGTCGTAGGCGCCGGTGGACGTGTTCCAGGAGAAGGTGTTGACGCCGGTCAGCCGCTTGCGGCTGAAGAACGAAGGGCCCGCCGAGTTGCATTCGTCGTCGCCGTTGCTGCAGAGGGCGTCGAAGGGCACGTCCGGCCAGTTCTTGGCCGTGTCCTCGGTCAAGGACGAGCAGTCGTCCGCCGTGCAGCGCTCAGCGTGGCCGAAGGTGACCTTGGCATCTGCGTCGTCGGTGAACAACTCTCCCTTACGCAGGCCGTACTTGATCTCCTTCAGATAGCCACCACGGGTGTATGAGGCGTTCGCGGTGGTGGACTTGTTCTTCTTGTAGTGGTTGGACTCCTTCTCGTACCAGTACGTGGTGGCGTTGCCGTGGGTGTCCTCCACATAGTCGAGGTTCCACCGCCAGGCCTGCGTCTCCGACCGGTCGGCGAAGGCGTCTCCGTTGCCATATCCGGGCTCATCGGAGTCGTCGCCGAAGACGGGGACGGTCCAGGTGGAGTTGGTGCGTTGGTCGCCGGCTCCGTCGAGTTTGTTGAGACCGAAGACGTATTTGGTTCCCTCACCGGTGATCACGGTCCAGCGCTCACCGTTGTTGTCGCCATTGGCCGCGTCCGTGGAGCGGGTCACGGTGGAGGCGTCGTCGTTCTCCAGCCGCCACGTGCTGTCCCAGGTGCCGGACTTCTTCACTAGGCGGGTGGACTTGCCGTCGATGACCAACTGAGCGTTGTCGTATTTCCAGCACCGGTCGAAGACGTCGCCATGTCCGTCGTCGTCGCAGGAGCCGTAGGTGCGCTCGATGTAGGACTCGGTCAGGGAGAACCCTTCGCCGACCGCCGTGCCCTGGTTGTTGGTGGTCGCGGTGCGTCCGTCGATACTGCCGGAATCGTAGGACAGCGATATCTCGGGTGGGGGGCCAGCCGCGGCAGGCGGAAGGAAGAAGTCGTGGGACCAGGTGAAGGAGCCCGAGCTGCCACCTGCCTGCCATGCGGAAGAGGCCGACAGTTCGGTCGCCGAGTAGTCGCCGGATCCGTTGGGCGACGGGCCCGCTCCCGCGCCGGCGGCGGTGACTGCGAGGACTGTCGTGTCCGAGGCGGCGGCAGCGCTGCGCGCTGACTGCGAGGACAGCCCACTCTCGGCCTCGGCCAATGCTACGTCTGCCGACAGCGTCTGATCAGCGAAGTCGTTGTCCGACTTGAGCGGTGACTGGATACGGCACTTCGGCTTCTCCGGCGTCGTCAGAACACAGGCAGGCAAGCGCACCAGCCGCAGCCGTTGGGACCATGCACCACCAACCGCCGACGCGAAACCGCTGTAGTCGACGCTCAGTTGGGCCGTGCCAGTACGGTCCGCCTCCGCGGTCAGCAGCACCCCTGTGATGCCTGCTTTCTTCGCGGCCTTTCGGTCGAGGACCGTGATCCGTGCCGTAGTGCCGGCTCCCGCGCTGTGTTTTCCTCCCGCGCCCCGGATACTGACAGGCAGACCGCCAGGCTCAGCCTGTGCACGCCTCTTGGCCTGCAGTTCGACGACCGCCTCGCCCTGCTTGGGCCAGCCGGTCTTCTGCTCGGCCTGGGCCCGTCTGGACCGTTCGGCGTCGGCTTTCTTTGCCTTCGCTACCTTCTCGCGTGCCTGCTTCGCCCCGGGGCCATCGAACTTCTCGACTTTACTCACGCGCTGGTCAGGCACGTCCGGCCGGCCCAGGCCCTTCCCGTCCTCTGCCTGCGCAACGGGTGCCAGGCCTCCCGCCGCCAGCAACGACAGCGCCAGCGCCGGTACCAGGGAGCGTGTGAAACGACGCCCCGCCTCACCGCGACGCCGCATTGAGGTGCCTATGCCAAAGCCCATTGATTGCCCATCCCCACCCGAATGCCCCGCAAGCCATAGGCCTGCCTTCGACCAGCCATGCCCTGGATGTGGGCGGGTGCCGCTCGCGACCCGCCCACGCTTGTCGTCAGTCGCCTACGCGGACCTCGATCTGGTCGGAGCTCGCCATCGCCCCGGACCACAGCCGTACTTCGGCAATTCGTCCAGGCAGGAAGTGCTTCCACGCACCGCTGGCAAAGGCCTTTCCGACCGCGAAGTCACCGCTGCCGACCTTCGCGGTGTACGCCGTGAGGTCGCCGTTCCGCTCGTACCCGAGATAGAGGCTGATCGTCCCGTCGACGGAGTCGTGAACGCCGGTCAGCCGCACCGAGGTGTCCATGGCGGCGACTTCGTCGGAGACCACCGAGGAAAAGGTGCCGTCGGCGTTCAGGCGACCGAAGTGCCAGCTGCCGACCGGAGCTGTGACCTCCTCCATCGTCTCCTCATCGAGAACGGTGTCCTTGCCGGTCAGCTCGTACCACATGCCCCACGCCGAGCCGTCTGTGGTGCGCTGCCCGATGACTTGTCCCGTGTAACCGATGTCCTTGGACAGGAGTTTGGCCGCATCCAGTTTCACCAGAGTGGTGGCTGTGAACGACGAACTGTCGTCAACAAGCGGGCCTCCGGCCGCAGCCGCGTCGTCAACGCCGTCGAGGGCAATGTTCTCGCCGTCGAGCGAAGCACCCCCCGCCAGCGTGAGTGTCTTGCCGTAGCCGGACGTCGTATCCGCGACGGTGGTGCCGCTCCCGCGAGCCGCTGAGAAGTCCGCGACCAGTTCCGCGCCCGCGTACTTGTCCGAGATCAGCAGCCGGGCCTCGTCACGGATCTCCTTCGGCGTCAGTGCACGCTGCCACACCGCCGGCTCGTCGATGGAGCCGTGCATGAAATCCTTGTACGTGTCGGCATGGAGCACGCGGCCGATCTGCAACGGTCCATCCGCCTCCCATGAGGTCCCGGCATCCGTACTGCCCTGGAAAACGCCGTTCACGTAGAGACTGATCGTCCTGGTGGTGACGTCATGGACACCGGCCACGTGGGTCCAGACTCCACGCGAAGAGGAATGGCTGGACTTGACCTCGTGATACGTGTGATCGGTGGACAGCACCCGCATGCTCCAGTAGTCGCTGCCATCCACCCCGTAGGACAGGTAGAAGGGACTGAACTTCTGTGTCCAGGGACTCGCCGTCGGGCTCTGGCTGAGCACCGTCAACGTGTGATTCGCCGTCGGATCGACACGGACCCAGGCCGCCACCGTGTACGACGAGCGGGTCTCCAGCACCTGGCCATCGGTGGCCGCGTATCCGCTGCTGCCGTTGAGAACCAACCCCTTGTCGGTGACGGCGCTCTCCAGCGGTTGGCCCTCGGCGTCGTGGGTGACCAGGCCGCGGCGCCCGCGGTCGTCTCTTGCTGCGTCACCGCCCAGCGAGGCGTCGTCATTCCCGTCGGTGGTCGCGGAGTCCAGCGCGGCGCCGCTGGACTCGTCGAAATGCCAGCGCCCGACTGTGGGCTCGCCTGCGGCCACCAGGAAGTCCACGACATTCTGTGCGCCCCAGCCGAGGCTGTCCTTGGCACGCACATACAGTGAGTACGTACCGGACCGTTCAGGGACGATATCCCTCGTCACGGTCGAGCCGGTGATCGCGGACGACCACGCGTCTTCCGACGACAGCTTGTACTGGTAGGCGACGTTGTTGTCGCCCGTTGCAGGACCGAAGGTGAACGTGCCCTTCACACCCGGACCGCCACCCGCCGAACAGACGCTGGGAGTGCACTCGCTGTACGGCGAACCGACGGTGATCGTGGGGGCCTTCGGGCGGGTCGGGTCGGGCTTGAAGTAACACCATCCTGTCGTCGAAGCGTTCGACGGGCCGGAGAGGTAACTCCCGCCGTTGTAGTACGAGCGCACCCACGCCCTGTATCGATAGAGCGTGCCCTCGGTGAGCTTCGACCAGTTCTTGGTGACCGTCTTCCCATCACCGGTATAGCCCGTGGAGGGGCTCAAGTCTCCCGTCCCCGCAGCGGCGTCCGACCATGTTCCATCGCTGTTCCGCTGATCAAGGTCGAAGTACACCCTCAGTTGTGCGTCCTTCTCACCGCCGGACTTGGTCTGTGCCGTAGCCATCAACTGAGGCTCGAGAGAGGACGCGATCAGGGGATCCGAAGAACTGGTCTCGCATACCGGCTTGTTACCGATGTTCACTCCGATACCGGTCGGCTTGTCCGGCAGACCGACGAAGTCCACCGACAGCACCGCATCGTTCTTGAAGCGCTTCCACGCGCCGGTGTCGGACTCGTCATGCGCCTTGATCATCAGGGTGAAGCGGGAGAATTTGCCGGCCGCGAAGTCCCGGACGGTAGGCGTGAGATTCTCGTTGGACTCGTCAGGGTTGTCGTTGAACTCGATAGGCGCGTCCGGCGAGTCCGGATCGCACAATGAGCCTCGCCCGGCAGAGACGTATCGGTCCCCCATGAGGTCCCAGCCCATCGGACGCGAGGTCCACGTCGTCGAGGAGGAGATGTTGTCCTTCGTACGGACCAGGTCCACCCAGCGCGGGTCGCACTGGAACGCCCAGGGTTCGGTCACCTTGAATGAGGCGTCCAGGACTCTCTTGCCCTTCAGACTGGCCGGGGAGAACTCGAAGTAGAGGCGTTGCACATAGCCCGGCCCGCAGTAGTAGTTGTTCCAGACACCGCACTCGCCGACCCCCTTGCCCAGGCCGTCGTCTCCGTTGCCCCAGCCGTACGACTCATACCCGTCGTCGCGCAGCAGCGTGCGCTCCGACTCGCTCCAGGTGATGTTGGGGTCGATGTACAGCGGGAACGCAGAAGCATCAGTCTTGGAGAGCATGTTCACGTCCGGCACCACGGACAGCGCGTCCTCCGTGACGTCAACGTCCATTCTGACCACGGTGTCACTGGGGCCCGGCTCAACGCCTTCCTCCGAAGAGTCACTGTTCTTCGCAGGATCTGCAGCCCCTGCTTCTGTGGCCCCGGCAGCCGATGCAGTCAAAGACATCGACTGTGTCCCGGCGGCCGCACCGGCGGAGTCCCACATCTGAGCGGGCGGAGCGCGGAAGACTCGGTTGCCGTCATCGTCAACCGCAGTGAGATTGCCGGCCTTTCCTTCAAGGATGTCCAGGTCGCGAGCCTTGAGGGAGTAGTCGATCTGCCTCAGTTCGTCGCTTGCAGCCGCTTCCGGCGTCTTGACGACCAGCACATGCCGGAAACCCTCCGTTGAGGCCGTCACCTTCAGGTCGACCCCTGGAAGCACCTCCTGGTAGAGCGCACTCGCGCCGTGCAGCTCCGGTGTGGGCAGTTTGCCCCTCCAGCCCAGTTGGAGTGATCGCCCCCGCTCGGTGATCTTCACAAGCGGGTCGCTCTCACCGCCACCGGAGAACTCCATCTCCACCGCGGCCGCCTTCGGTGCGACCGCTCCGTCGGACCGCACCTCCAACGTGGCATCGGGCACCTGCCAGCCGCCACCCGGCTTGGGCACCCGTACCGGGACCGCGGACTCTTCCAGGGTGAACGTGTAGCCGTCCGGATTGCCGTAGACGGTCGTGCGCTCCGAGCGCTCGCCCGTCACCTCGACCCGCGTCCCCGATGCCTCGGCCTCGGCCAGCGCTTTCTGCCCTTCCGACAGAGCTGCTTCCGGCAGGTCCGCGACCGCCTGCGCAACCGGCAGCGCCCCTGTCACAGATGTGGCGCCCAGCAGCAGCGCAATAGCAAGAGCGGTGACCACCGCTCGCCCAGGTCTTCTCTCCACACCGCCAGCACGGTGTGCCCCCCACCCCAACCCCACAACCCACCCCAGACCAGCGACCAAGACATGACAATTTCTCGGTACAAGAATCACCAAGTCCACGAGAAAGTGAACATCTCGTGATCACACTGTGACCAAAGAGGCTTTAGGGGCAAAGGATGTCTACCCGCACGTTCACGCCCGGGCGAACGCCCTTCACCCGCACCGCGACCGTTTTCGACAAGGCGGTCACCCGTTCACAGGCGCGGCCCGCGCCCTTCGGGTTTGATCCGGCGGTTTACCGACGACATATCCGTGACCTGCTGAAACGGAGCTGCCCACGCCGCCAGGAACTCCAGTCTGACACCCGTTCACGTCATTTCTGACGTCTCATCAGGAGGCGTACGACCCCGACTGCCACTTTCCTCGGTAGGGCAGGGGCGTGACCGACGCAGCGGCACATGGGGGTGCCGCGGGTCGTGCCCTCTCGGAGGAGCAAGCAACGATGCGCACAGCCCGTCCGCTGACCGGTACCGCGCTCGCCGTCGCCGCGGTGGCGCTCGCCGCCGCCCCCGCGTACGGCGCCGGAGCCGGAGCCGGGTCCATCGAGCTGTACCCGGCCACGGTCGCGCCCGGCGCCGAGGTCACGGTGAACACGGCGGCGTGCGGTGCGGCGGACGCGGTGTCGGGTGACGCAGGTGCCGTCGGCGCGGGTGCCTTCACGCTGCTGCCCAGCGCGCACGAGGGCGACGCGGTCGGGCTGTTCCGGGTGCCGCCGTCCGCCCAGCCCGGCACGTACGAGATCGTCGCGCGCTGTTCGAGCGGCAAGCGGATGACGGGCGACCTGGTGGTCACGCTCACCTCCACCGAGGAGAGCGGCCAGCAGGTCCACCCGAGAGGAAGCGTGAAGACGGGGGTCGGCGGCGCACTGGGCCCCGACCCCGTGCAGACCGCGGCGGGAGTGGCGGCCCTGGCCGTCGCCGCCGCGGGCGGTACCTGGCTCCTGCATCGCCGGGCGAGAGGCGACGGGATCTGACGGACACCTCCGCTGTCCGTCCGCCGGTACCGCCGTCCCCTCCCCCTCCGGGCCCGACGCCCCTCGCGTCCCGGAGGGGGACGCGGGACCGGGCGCCCATACGAACAGGGGACCAGGGGCCCAGCGGATTCGAGGACCCCGGGAACCCCCACCCCCGCAGAAGAGGAGACGTACGTGCACCGGCTCACCACCGTGTCGATGGTCGCCGTCACCCTCGTCGCCCTCCTCTCCGGTGCCTGGCTGCTGCGCAGTGGGGCCGCGACGCACGCCCCGCCGCAGCCCTCGGCCGCGCAGGGGCGCGCGGGCGCTCATGTGGACCGGCCCGCCGCCGCCGCGCTGCCGCCCGCCCCGCCCGAACGCGTCCGTATCCCCTCGATCCGGGTGGACGCCCCGCTCCTGGGCCTCGGCCTCACCCCACAGGGCAGCCTCGACGTGCCGCCGGCCGACCGGGCGAACCTCGCCGGCTGGTACGAGGCCGGTACCGCGCCGGGCGAGACGGGCACCGCGATCGTCGCCGGCCATGTCGACAACGCCGAGGGGCCCGCCGTCTTCTACCGCCTGGGCGCCTTGGAGAAGGACAGCACCATCGAGGTCGAGCGCCGCGACGGCAGGGTCGCCCTCTTCTCGGTCGACGCGGTCGAGGTGTACGACACCCGGGACTTCCCGGACGAGAAGGTGTACGGGGCCGCGCGGCGCCCGGAGCTGCGGGTCATCACCTGCGGCGGCGGCTACTCGGAGGCGACGGGCTACCAGGGGAACGTAGTCGTCTTCGCCCATCTGACGGGCAGCCGGTAGAAGCCGGTCGGGCCTGCGTCCACGTCGGCCGCTATGCCAGCCACTGCTGGTACGCCAGGTTCGCCACCAGTGCGAAGACCACCGTCAGCAGCACGATCCGGACGAACCCGCTGCCCTTCTTGAGCGCGGTGTGCGCCCCGACCATTCCGCCGACGAGGTTGAAGACGGCCATCAGGGCGGCCAGCTGCCAGTACACCGTGCCCTGCCAGGCGAACATCGCGAGCGCGCCCGCGTTCGTGCAGCAGTTGACGATCTTCGCGGTGGCGGAGGCGGTCACCAGGTCGAGGTGGAGCAGCGCGGTCAGGGCGAGCACCAGGAACGTTCCCGTGCCGGGGCCGACGAGTCCGTCGTAGAAGCCGATGCCGAGGCCCGCGAGGCCGATCGCGGCGAGGACGCGGCGTGGGGAGACGGGCGCGGTCGACGGCGCCGTACCGAAGGCGGGCCGCAGGATCACGAAGGCGCCGACGCCGAGCAGGACGACCATGACCACCGGCTTCAGCACGTCGGTGCTCATCCCGGCGGCGACGAGCGCGCCGCCCGAGGATCCGGCGAGAGCCGCGAGACCGATCCGTACGGCCGTGCCGACGTCCACGGGCGCCTTGCGCGCGTACGTCACCGCCGCGCCCGTGGTGCCGACGATCGCCACGGCCTTGTTGGTGCCGAGCGCGTACTGGGCGGCCGAGCCCGAGTTCGGCAGCCCGAGGAGCAGTACGGGGAGCAGCAGGAGCCCGCCGCCGCCCACCACCGCGTCGATCCAGCCCGCCGCGAGAGCGGTCAGGCACAGGACGACGACCATGGTCAGCGATATGTCGGGCATGATCGCGACACTATGGACGAGGTAGATGTGCCGTCCACGAATCCTGTGAACCTTGAGGATCTTCAGAGGTTCGGGGCCGGCGGGTATGGGCGCTCCTGCTCGCTGTCTCAGGCGCCCCCGCCCGCCGCCTCCAGGCCCTCAGCCCGCCGTCTCCAAGTAGCGCAGGACCGCCAGCACCCGTCGGTTCCCCGTGTCGGAGGGCAGCAGGCCGAGCTTGGTGAAGATGTTGGCGATGTGCTTCTCGACGGCCCGTTCCGAGACGCCGAAGGACGTGGCGACGGCGTGGTTCGTGCGGCCCTCGGCCATCAGCGCGAGCACCTCGCGTTCGCGGGGCGTGAGGGCGTCCAGGGCGTTGGCGCGACGGCTCGCGCCGAAGAGCTGGGCGACGACCTCCGGGTCGAGGGCGGTGCCGCCGGCGGCGACCCGTTCCAGCGCGTCCACGAACTCCCCGATGTCGACGACGCGTTCCTTGAGCAGGTAGCCGACGCCGCCCGGGTTGGTGCCCAGGAGCTGGGCCGCGTACTTCGTCTCGACGTACTGGGAGAAGATCAGCACCCCGGTGCCGGGGTGGTCCGCGCGCAGGCGTACGGCGGCCCGCAGGCCCTCGTCGGTCTGGGTCGGCGGCAGCCGGATGTCGACGACTGCGGCGTCCGGGCGGTGCTCGGCCACGGCGGCGAGCAGCGCGTCGGCGTCCCCGACGGCCGCGGCGACGTCGACGCCCCGCAGCTGGAGGAGCTGGGCCAGCCCGTCGCGCAGCAGGGCGGAGTCCTCGGCGATGACGACGCGCATATGGCCCCCGTGATCAGTTGGGCAGCTTGAAAACGCAGCTCAGTACGGCGGCTCAGTACGGCAGCTCGACCGTGACCACCGTAGGGCCTCCCGGCGGGCTGTCGCAGGTGAGCGTGCCGTCGACGGTCCGTACGCGGGTCAGCAGGCCGGTGAGCCCGGAGCCCGCGCCGATCGCCGCGCCGCCGCGTCCGCCGTCGTGGACGGTGAGCCGCAGCAGCCCGGCGCGGGCGGCCACCGTCACCGTGGCGCCGGCCGCCCCGCTGTGTTTCGCCGCGTTGGCGAGGAGTTCCGCGGCGCAGAAGTAGGCGATGGACTCGACGGCGGGCGCGGGGCGGGCCTCGATGTCCGTGACGACCTCCACGGGCAGGGCGCTGTCGGCCGCGAGGGTGGCGAGGGCCGTGTCCAGGCCCTGGTCCAGTACGGGAGGGTGGATGCCCTTGACGAGGTGGCGCAGGTCGGCGATGGCCTGCTTGGCGTTGCCCTGCGCGGTGTCGACGACGGCGAGGAGCCGTTCGCGGTCGGCGTCCGCTCCGACCAGCTCCCTGATCATCGTCAGATGCATCGCGAGCCCGACGAGCCGGGCCTGGGTGCCGTCGTGCAGGTCGCGCTCGATACGGCGGAGGGTCGCCGCCGCGTCGTCCACGGCCTGGGCGCGCGTCTCCTCCAGCGTGCGGATGCGGCGCTCCGCGTCGCTCGGGCCGAGCGTGGCGGCGAGCAGCGCGCGGTGCGGGGCGAGAGCGTGCCGCAGCAGCCAGGGGGCGGCGGCGAGGAGGACGAGCCCGGCCGTCATCGGGATCAACCACCGTGGCCAGGAGTCGAGTTGGACGCCGAGGACTTCGAGCGACACGTGCCGGACGGAGTCGCCGTCGCGCACGGTGTGGTGGTTCCAGCGCTTGAGCAGCGGGTGCAGGGCGGTCTGGGCCCCGTAGGCGTACGCGCCCAGGACCGCCACGTATCCGAGGACGGCCGTGACGGGTGTGCCCAGAGCGCAGCCGACGGCCCGCCAGCCGGCCCGGCCGAGGAGCAGGGCCCGCCGTCTGCCGAGTACGCCCCGTGCGGGAGGTGTCGGCGGCTCCTCGATCTCCAGGCCCAACAGCCGCCGCGCCAGGGCTCGTTGTGCCGTACCGAGCGCGAGCGCGCCCCGCACGGTCAGTGCCAGCACCCACAGCCCCAGCGTGGTGACGGACAGCGCCCCGCCGACGACCAGCCCCACGAGCGTGAGCACGAAGCCGACGAGGGCGAACGGGAGCGCGATCAGCGCGTAGAGGAGTACGGCGAGGGCCTTCGGCGTGAAGGCGGCGATCGGACGCCTCAGGACGTCGAGCGCGAGCGCGGCGGTCGGTCGGCGCATGTCGTCAACCTACGGTCGGGGTCCACGTGAACCCGGGGTCGGGCATCACGTGGACCTACGGTCACGTATAGCTACGGTCATGCGAGAAGCGTCGTCGCGAGGCGCGGCTGGAACGCGGCGGGGGCACGGCCGAGCTGCTGGGCGGTGTCCATGGTTCGCTCCCCCTGTATCCGCATGTGACCGTGTGTGTCCGTGTCGGCGCCCGTACGTGTCCGTGCGTGCCTGCCCGCGCGGGCCTGTCCGTGCGAGGGCTCCGGGCGCGATCCGCGCCCGGGTGGCCCGGTGCCTCAAGACTTCCCCGCCCCGGCCCCGCGGTCGATGGTGCTCGCACGGAACCCGGAGGTGGGGATAGCCGCACCCCGGCCCCGTTCCGGGCGACCTCACATCGCCCACGTCCCGCCCGCCGAAAACCCTCACATCCGCGCCCCGGCCCCGCTGAGGGCAGCGTTCCCCGCGGGAAACAGAGGTGATGCGACCGGGTAACACCGGCACCGCACGCTGCGATACATGACCTCGAATACGCGTGTGGTGGTGATCGGCGCCGGCCTCGCGGGCGTACGGCTCGCCCGCAGGCTCGGAGAGCTCGGCATGTCCGCCGTGCTCGTCGGCGACGAGGAGCACACCCCGTACAACCGGGTCCTGCTCGCGGAGGTCCTGGCCGGGCGGTACGCCCCAGAGGTCATCGCCCTGCCGACGCCCGAGCGGCTGACCCGCGGCCGGGCGGTGCACATCGACCGCGCGGAGCGGCAGGTGCACTTCGCCGACAGCTCGGTGATCGCATACGACACGCTGGTCCTGGCCACCGGTTCGAACCCGGTTCTTCCGCCCCTGCGCGGCCTGTTCGGCCCGGACCGGCACGAACTGCCCGCGGGCGTCCACGCGTTCCGCACGATGGACGACTGCCTGGGCCTGTCCAAGGCCGTACGGCCGGACACCCGGGCCGTCGTCATCGGCGGCGGACTGCTCGGTGTCTCGGCGGCCCGGGCGCTCGCCGAGCGCGGTGCGCAGGTGGTGCTGGCCCAGCAGTCCGAGCGGCTGATGGAGCGTCAGCTCGACCCGTCCGCGTCCAAGTTGGTGCTCCGGCATCTCAAGGACCTCGGCGTCGAGGTGCACACCGAGTGCCGGGTGCGCGATGTGCGCTGCGTCGGCGGTGCGGTCCGCTCGGTCGAGATGGCCGACGGGTACGCGCTCGACGCCGACCTGGTGGTACTGGCCTGCGGGGTGCACCCGAGGGTGGGCCTCGCCCAGGACTCGGGCCTCGCCGTGCACAAGGGCGTCATCGTCGACGACCAGCTGCGCACCTCCGACCCGCACATCCGGGCGATCGGCGACTGCGCCCAGCACGACGGAAACGTCTACGGTCTGGCCGCGCCCGCCCTCGAACAGGCCGATGTCCTGGCCGAGTTGCTGGCCGCGGCGGACCGGGGGACGAACTCGGGCACGGATCCGGGTACGGGCTCGCCCGGAGCCCCCGCGGGCTACACCGGCACCCGCGCCCTCACCCGTCTCACCCTCGCCCGCCCCGCCCTCGCCTCCGGCACCCCTCTCGACCTCGCCGCCTTCGGGGAGCACACCCCGCTTCCCGGCGACGACGTCATCCAGCTCACCGACGCCACCCGCGGCACGTACCGCAAGGTCGTCGTCCGCGACGACCGCCTGGTCGGCGGGGTGCTCGTCGGCGAGCTCGGCACCGTCGGCGCGCTCGCCCGCGCCTGGGAGGGAGCAGAGCCGCTGCCCTCCGACGGCGGCCCCCTGCTCCACCTGCTCACCAACGATGGAGGCTCCTGATGACCGCCACCCCGGAGGCCACGGAGGCCACCCCCACGATCGTGCTCGTCGGCCACGGCATGGTCGGCCAGCGCTTCCTCGAAGCGCTCGCCGAGCGCGGCCTGACCGCCACGCACCGCGTGGTCGTGCTGTGCGAGGAGCCACGCCCCGCGTACGACCGCGTGCAGCTGACCTCGTACTTCTCGGGGACCACGCCCGAGGAACTGTCCATGACGGACATGGAGTTCATCAAGGACCACGGGATCGAGCTGCACATCGGCGACCCGGCCGAGACGGTCGACCGGGCCGCGAAGCGGGTGACGGCCCGCTCCGGCCTGACGGTCGACTACGACACGCTGGTCCTCGCCACCGGCTCGTACCCCTTCGTGCCGCCGGTCCCGAACAAGGACGCCGAGGGCTGCTTCGTCTACCGCACGATCGAGGACCTCCTCGCGATCGAGGAGTACGCGAAGGCCAAGGCGACGACCGGTGCCGTGGTCGGCGGCGGTCTGCTCGGTCTGGAGGCGGCCGGTGCGCTCAAGGGGCTCGGACTCACCTCCCACATCGTGGAGTTCGCGCCGCGCCTGATGCCGGTGCAGGTCGACGACGGCGGTGGCGCGGCCCTGCTGCGCACCATCGAGGACATGGGCCTGAGCGTCCACACCGGTGTGGGCACGCAGGAGATCGTCACGGACGCCTCGGGCGCCGTGACCGGCATGAAGCTGTCCGACGGTTCCGAACTCGCCACCGACCTGGTGGTCTTCTCGGCCGGTGTCCGCCCCCGCGACCAGCTCGCCCGCGACTGCGGTCTGACGGTCGGCGAGCGCGGCGGCATCACGGTCGACGAGCAGTGCCGGACCGTCAACGACCCACATGTGTTCGCGATCGGCGAGTGCGCGCTCGCGGCGGACGGCCGGGTGTACGGCCTGGTCGCGCCCGGCTACGAGCAGGCCGAGACGGCCGCCGCGACGATCGCCGCCGACGAGGCGTCCTTCACGGGCGCCGACCTGTCCACCAAGCTGAAGCTGCTCGGCGTGGACGTGGCGTCCTTCGGCGACGCGCACGGCACCGCCGAGGACTGCCTCGACGTCGTCTACTCCGACTCCCGCTCCGGCACGTACAAGAAGCTGGTCATCGGCCGGAACGGCGAACTGCTCGGCGGCATCCTGGTCGGCGACGCGGAGGCGTACGGCACGCTGCGCGCGTTCACCGGCTCGGTCCCGCCGATCTCCCCGGAGCAGCTCGTCCTCCCGGCCGGCGCCGGCGCGCCCGTCCAGCTCGGCCCGTCCGCGCTGCCGGACGAGGCGATCATCTGCTCCTGCCACAACGTCACCAAGGGCGCGATCCGCGACGCGGTCACCGACCACCAGTGCACGACGGTGCCCGAGGTGAAGAAGTGCACCAAGGCCGGTACGGGCTGCGGCAGTTGCGTCAAGGTCCTCGGCCAGCTGGTCACCTCCGAACTGGAGGCGAGCGGCGTCGAGGTCGACAAGGGCCTGTGCGGCTGCTTCTCCCAGACCCGCGAGGAGCTGTACGAGATCGTCCTCGCCCTGCGCATCACCTCGTACCGCCAACTCCTGGACCGCTACGGCCGCGAGAACGCGCGCGGCGGCGACGGCTGCGAGATCTGCAAGCCCACGGTCGGCTCGATCATCGCCTCGCTGGCGCCCACGATCGGCGCCAACGGCTATGTCCTGGACGGCGAGCAGGCCTCGCTCCAGGACACCAACGACCACTTCCTCGCCAACCTGCAGAAGAACGGCTCCTATTCGATCGTGCCGCGCATCCCCGGCGGCGAGATCACCCCCGAGAAGCTCATCGTGATCGGCGAGGTGGCCCGGGACTTCGGCCTCTACACGAAGATCACCGGCGGTCAGCGGATCGACATGTTCGGCGCGCGCGTCGAGCAACTGCCGCTGATCTGGGCCCGGTTGGTGGACGCGGGCTTCGAGTCCGGGCACGCGTACGGAAAGTCGCTGCGGACGGTCAAGTCCTGCGTGGGGCAGACCTGGTGCCGCTACGGCGTCCAGGACTCCGTGCGCATGGCGATCGACCTGGAGCTGCGCTACCGGGGTCTGCGGTCCCCGCACAAGCTCAAGTCGGCCGTCTCCGGCTGCGCCCGCGAGTGCGCCGAGGCCCAGTCGAAGGACTTCGGCATCATCGCCACCGCGAGCGGCTGGAACCTGTACGTCGGCGGCAACGGCGGCGCGACCCCGCGCCACGCGGACCTCCTCGCCCAGGACCTCTCGGACGCCGAACTGATCCGCCTGATCGACCGTTTCCTGATGTTCTACATCCGCACGGCCGACCGTCTTGAGCGCACCTCGACCTGGCTGGAGCGGATCCCCGGCGGCCTCGACCACATCCGCGAGGTGGTCGTGGAGGACTCGCTCGGCATCTGCGAGGAGCTGGAGTCCCTGATGACGGCGCATGTCGCGGCCTACCGCGACGAGTGGGCCGAGACCATCAACGACCCGGAGAAGCTCTCCCGCTTCGTCTCCTTCGTGAACGCGCCGGACACCCCCGACCCGGTCGTCGGCTTCGTCCCCGAGCGCGACCAGATCAAGCCCGACCTGCCGCTGCTGACCATCGGCACGCGCCCCCTGGAAGGAAGCGCCCAGCGATGACCCTGGCCCCCGAGACGACCACGACGACGGCCACCAAGGTCCAACTCCAGCTGACAGACGGCTGGTTCACGGTCTGCGACCTGGCCGTACTGATGCCCGGCCGCGGGGTGGCGGCGCTGCTCCCGGACGGCCACCAGGTCGCGCTCTTCCTCGACCGCACGGGCCGGATGTACGCGATCGACAACCGCGACCCGTTCTCCGGCGCGGCCGTCCTCTCCCGCGGGCTGACGGGCACGCATCAGGGCCGCCCCTTCGTCGCCTCACCACTCCTCAAGCAGCGCTTCGACCTGGAGTCGGGCGAGTGCCTGGACGACGAGACGGTGAGGGTGGCGACGTACGAGGTGCGGGCGCTGTAACGCCGTACGAGGTGCGGGCGCTGTAACGCCCCAAAGGGGCGCGGGGAACTGCGCGACCAGCCACAGCGAACCCGCACTTCACACCCTCCCGCGGGAGCCCTCAGAACACCCGTTGAGCCGCGCTCTCCAGCGGTCTCGGGGGCACCGCCGGGCCACCAACGACGGGCGGCAACCGAACCACCGCGTCAAGCCCGCCAGAGGCCGAGGCACCGGCACGCAGGAGGACGTCACCCCCACTCGCATGGGCAAGGCGCTGGACGAGGGCCAGCCCAAGACCCGTACCACCCTTCGGCGCGTCGGGGGCGCGCCAGAAGCGGTCGAAGGCGCGCCGGCGCTGCTCCTCGGTCATGCCGGGACCCTCGTCGGTGACGTGGAGTTCGACGCGGGCCGGACCCGCCGGACGGTGGCCGAAGCGGCGTTCGTGGGTCTCGGGCCTGCGCAGGTCGATGGAGACGGTGGAGTAACGGGGCGAAACCCGCAGGGAGTTGGACAACAGGTTGTCCAGGATCTGCTCGACCGCGCCGGGCAGAGCGAGGACAGGACCGCCGTAGTCGCCGAGCAGCACGAGTTGCACGCCGTGCTGCTCGAACATCGGCGCCCAGGCCCGGTGCCGCTCCGCGCAGACCCGGTCCAGGTCCACCTGTTCGCGTACCGCCGCACTCTCGTCGAGCCGGGCCATCGCCAGCAGCCCCTCGACCATCCTGGCGAGCCGGTCGGTCTCGGTCATCGCGGCGGTCAGGTTGCTCCGGGCGTGCAGGGCGATGTCGGACTCCAGGTTCTCCAGCCGCAGCCGCAACGCGGCGAGGGGCGTCTTGAGCTGGTGCGAGGCCTCGCCCGCGAAGGCGCGCTGGGAGGCGAGGAGGTGTTCGAGACGGGCGGCCGTACGGTTGAAGGTCGCCGCGAGACTCCGTACCTCCGGCGGCCCCTTGGTGATCGCCACCGGTGTGGACGGGCCGCCCTCGGCCAACTCGTGCGTGGCGCGCTCCAGTTCACGGATGGGGCGGCCGGTCCAGCGGGCGATGGCGAAGCCGATGACGGCGACGGCGGTGAGGGCCGCGAGCCCGCCGAGGGCCAGCAGCAGCCAGACGTGGTGCACCCGCGCATGCACCATCTCCGTGGGCAGCGTGATCCACACGGCACCCTGTTTGTACGAGCCGTGCGCGATCGGCGCCGCGACGGACAGGTACTGGACACCGCCGATGGTGGAGGTGCGCACGTCCTGCGTGGCCGTTCCCCGCAGCGCCGCCGCGATCCCGGGACGGGCGGCGAGGCCCTGGGTCTCCGTCGCCGACAGCGTGTGCGAGCTGGTGACCAGCGCGCCCGACCGGTCGACGACCACCACCTTCCCGCCGATCCGCTCGGCGCAGCGGCTCACCCTGCCGGGCAGGTCCTGCCCCGCGCGGCCGCCCATGGACAGGGCCAGCGAGGCGTACGCGGAGACCGACTCCGCCTCGTCCTTCGCCATGTTGGTGACCCGCTCCCGCTCGCCCCGGGAGTACACGAACCCCAGCGGGATCTCCAGGCAGAGCAGCAGCAGCACGGCGAGACTCAGGTAACTGAGCAGGAGGCGACGCGTCACCGGAAGGCCGCCGGCCGGGCTTCGTGGGATCCGCCGTCCGGCAGATCGTCGTACTCGCCGCTCGACCCGAACGACTCGAACGATCCGTACGAGCCGGAGGCACTGTACGAGCCGGTCGAACCGGATGCGTCGTACGAGCCGTACGAACCGTTCGGTCTGCCGGGCTGTTCCCCGTACGAGCCGCCCGGGGCCCTACCCGCTGCACCACCCGCTGACCCGCCCGCCGAGGGCGGTCGGTTCTGCACGGCCAGCCTGAAACCGACCCCGCGCAGGGTCTGGATCCACGCCGGGTTCCCCAACTTCCGCCGCAGCGTGGCCACATGGACGTCCAGCGTCTTGGTCGGGCCCTGGTAGTGCGGGTCCCACACCCGGTCCAGGATCTGCTGCCGCGAGTAGACCGCTCCGGGGTCCTCGGTGAGCAGCGCGAGCAGTTCGAACTCCTTCGGCGTCAGCGAGACCGGCGAGTCCCCGACCCAGACCTGCCGGGTGCGGCGGTCGACGACGAGGGGGCCGGGGGCGGACGGCGTCTCGGCGACCGGCTCCGACTCCGGCTCGGCATCGAGTGCCCCTTCGACGGGCCCCGCCGACGCCTCCCGCCTCGGCCGCCGCCCGGCCGGAACCGGCGGCGCGAACTCGAAGGCGGGCCCGGCCTCGAAGGAACGCGACGACTGGTCGAACGAGAGGTCGTACGGGTCCGGCGCCCGGGTGCCTCCGGAGGAGCCGTACGAGGTCGATGCGCGGGTGCCCCCGGCCGAGTCGTACGAGTTCGACGCGCGGGTACCCCCCGCCGAGCCGTATGAGTCCGAGTCGTACGAGTCCGGCGCGCGAGTCGCTCCGGACGGGCCGTACGAGGACCGCGTGTCAGTGCCTTCGGACGGGCCATGCGAGGAACCCGTGCCGGTGCCTTCGGACGAGCCGTACGAAGACCGCGTGTCGGTGCCATCGGTCCGGCCGTACGAAGACCGCGTACCGGTGCCATCGGTCCGGCCGTACGAAGACCGCGTACCGGTGCCATCGGTCCGGTCGTACGAGGGCCGCGCGGCCGATGCGGTGTCCGCCCCCGCGAGGGCCGACCCCGATTCGGAGGCCGCCCTCTCCGAACCGGCGATGTCTCGCCCGGTGTTGCCCGGGTCGGAGCCGCCTCGCCCGGAACCGCCCCGCCCTGCGGTGTCCCGCCGCGCGCTGTCCCGCCCGTGGGTGCCCCGCCCGGGGATGTCCGGCCCCGCCGAGAACGACTCACCCGCGAACGGTTCGCCGCCGAACGACTCGCCCCTGAAGGGCTTCTCCTCCCGAGGTTCCGCAGCCCGGGATTCCGCGGCCCGAGACTCCACGTCCCGGGGTTCCGCGTCCCGGGACCAGGCCCCGGAGGCCCCGGCATTCGTAGAGAACCCCGACTCGTACGCCCCCTCGGAGCGGGAGGACCGCCAGTCGGACGAGCCGACATCCGAAAACCCAGCGCCCGAATACCCGGTGCCCGAAAGCCCCGCGTCCGATGACCCGGCATCCGGCGCCCGGGTACCAGGCGCCCCCGCGGCGACGGCCGGCCCGTCGCCGAGCAGGCCGGTCACCCGCACGCCCGCCCCGAGGGTCCCCGCGCCGACGGGACCCGATCCGGGCGGGCCGGATCCCAGGGGGCCGGATCCGAGCGGGCCCGTGCCCGGCGTTCCCGTGCCGAACTGGCCCACCACAGGCATCCCGCCCGGCGGCGTTGCCATGAACTCGCCCTCGGTCAGGCCCTGTTGGAGGCCACGGCCCTGCTGGGTGCGTCGGGTGACGGCCCGTATCCGGGCGACCAGCTCGCGCAGGCTGAAAGGTTTCGCCAGATAGTCGTCCGCGCCGAGTTCCAGACCCAGAACGCGGTCGGCCTCCTCGCCGCGCGCGCTGAGGATGATGACGGGCACGTCGGAGTACTGCCGGATCCCTCGGCAGACGTCGATGCCGTCCATGTCGGGCAGCCCCAGGTCGAGCAGGACGACATCGCCGTACGGCCCTCTCAGACCGGCGGCCCCGGTCGAGACGTGGTCGACCGTCAGCCCGAAGTGGCCCAGACCCTCGGCGAGCGGCTCGGCGATCGTCTCGTCGTCCTCGATGAGCAGCACTCGTACGCCCATAGGTCCTGTTCTCCCCATGAATCCGGACAGCACGAATTCCGTGCCGTGGAGGGGACACGCTACAAGAGCCGTCATGGGCACGTCGGCTATACCGGAGGTAATGTGACCGGCCGCTCAAAAACCGTCCTTGGATGGCTCGTTGACGATGATCCAAGGCCCGCCGAGGGCTTCCCGGGACGAAATATGGGCCATTCCTGGTCGCGCTCTAGTGTTCCCTTAACCTTCGCCTGGCAGTCGCCCCTCTACGGTGAGAGCACGACGGGAAAGCCCTGGTCGAACCCCCTGCCGGGAGGAACCGTGAAGGCACTGCTGGACCGCGCCCGCTCGTTCAAGAGGCGCGTCGATTTCGAGAGCGGCGAATACCGGAAGCTGGCCGAAGGCCAATATCCGGAGGCATTGTTCATAACCTGCTCGGACTCGCGGGTCATACCCGCCCTGATCACGGGCGCACGGCCCGGAGAGATATTCGAGCTGCGGAACGCGGGCAATATCGTTCCACCGCACGGACGGCAGGGCGCCTCCGGTGAGGCCGCCACCATCGAGTACGCACTGGAGGTGCTCGGCGTTCAGGACATCGTCGTGTGTGGCCACTCCCACTGCGGCGCGATGGGCGCCCTGAAGTCCGGCGACGACCTGTCCTCGCTGCCCGGGGTGGACGCCTGGCTGGACCTGGCCCGCCCGGAGCTCGCGCCGCTGCTCGACGGGGCCTTCGAGGACCCGTCGATGCCGGCCGTGGCCCAGCTCAACGTCGTCAACCAGCTCGCGGCACTGCGGAGTTACCCGGTGACCAAGCCACGGCTCGACTCGGGACACCTACGGCTGCACGGCTGGTACTACGAGGTCGACACCGGCCAGGTCCACGAGCTGGACGAGGACGGCAGCTTCCGGGTGCACGCCGCATGAGCGGGATGCACGCACGCGGACGCGTACCGGCGCACGCCAGGATCCCGGACGCCCCACCCGTCCCGGACTTCCCGGCCCCGGCCACCCCCGCCTACGACCCCACATACGCCCCGGACATCACACCGTCGGCCACCTCCCCGATGAACAAGACGGCCAAGACGGATAAGGCCGCCAGGTCGGACAAGAACGGCAAGGGCCCGAAGGTCGACCTCGCCACCGAGATCACCGCATCCCTCGTCGTCTTCCTCGTCGCGCTCCCCCTGTGCATCGGCGTGGCCGTGGCCTCGGGTGTCCCCGCCGAGCTGGGCATCATCTCCGGTGTCATCGGCGGCCTGGTGGTCGGCGCGGCGCGTGGCAGCACCCTCCAAGTCAGCGGTCCGGCGGCCGGGTTGGCGGCCCTCGTGGCGGAGACGGTCCTCGAACACGGCGTCGCCATGCTCGGTGTGATCGTCCTCGGCTCGGGCATCCTGCAGATCGTCCTGGGCCTGGTCCGTCTCGGCCGGATCTTCCAGGCGATCTCCCTGGCCGTCGTCCAGGGCATGCTCGCGGGCATCGGACTCCCGCTGATGTTCAGCCAGTTGTACCCGATGTCCGACTCCAAGGCCCCGGGCACCCCGATCGAGAACATGGCCGGCCTCCCCGGTCTGATCGCCGACACCTTCGCCGACCCCCAGGCGCTGATCGCCGCGGGACTCGGCGTCGTCACCATCGTGCTCAGCTTCCTGTGGAAGAAGCTGCCGGGCCCGGTCAAGAAGGTCCCGGCCGCGCTCGTGGCCGTCGGGATCGGTATCGGGGTGGCCTCCCTGCCGGGCGTCGACGTGAAGACGCTCCAGGTGGGCAATCTGCTCGCGTCCGTGAACGTCCCCGGCCCGACGGAGTTCGCGGGACTCGCCGACGTCGGGATCATCACCGCGATCCTCACCTTCACGGTGATCGCCTCGGCCGAGAGCCTCTTCACGGCCGCCGCGGTGGACCGTATGCACAGCGGCCCGCGCACCCGCTACAACCCCGAACTCATCGCCCAGGGCGCCGGAAACACCGTGGCGGGCCTCCTCGGCGCGCTCCCCATCACGGCGGTCGTGGCGCGCAGTTCGGCGAACGTCCAGGCGGGCGCCAAGACGCGGCTGTCCCGCACGCTGCACGGCCTGTGGCTGCTGGCCTTCGCGCTGCTCCTGCCCCAGGTTCTCGCCCTGATCCCGATCGCCGTCCTCGCGGGCGTCCTCGTACACAGCGGCTGGAAGCTCTTCGCCCCCGAGGAGTTCCCGAAGATGTGGCGCCAGGACCGGGGCGAGTTCGCGGTCATGACCCTCACCACGCTGGTCATCGTGGCGACCGCGCTTCTCGAAGGCGTCCTCTTCGGCCTGGCCGCCGGCATCGTCCTCGCGGCCCTCCGCATGTCGCAGACCGTCATCAAGCAGCATCTGGAGGAGGACACCGCCAAGGTCGTCATGGCGGGCAACGCCACGTTCCTGCGGCTGCCGCAGCTGATCGAGGCGCTGGAGGCCGCCGCGGAGGCGGGCAAGCCGCGCATCCGGCTCGACCTGACCGGTGTGACCCACCTGGATCACGCCTGCCGCAACCAGGTGGAGGAGTTCGTCGCTCAGCAGCGGGGGTTCGGGCTGCGGGTGGAACTGCTGATGCCAGGTCCGGCGAAGCCGGTTGGCACGCCTGCGCCTTCGCCTGCGCCTTCGCCTGCGCCTTCGCCTGTGGCGGACTTGGCTGATGAGTGGGACCGGCCGGCCGGGACCGGGCTGCCCCGGCGTCCGTACGCGTCCACGGGCGCGGGGCCGACGCAGGGGCCTGGACCCACCGCGGAGTGGTTCTATCTCGATACGCGGCCCATGCCTGAGGAGTACGCCTCTCGTTGAGCGCTGCCCGGTTCGTTCGTACCCGCGGGTCGTTCGTGGCTGGTCGCGCAGTTCCCCGCGCCCCTGAAGGGGCGCCATCCCGCAGGCCGGCCCTAGGCTGGAACCATGAGCGGTTGGAACGCACGGGACATCCCCGACCAGAGCGGTCGTACCGTCGTCGTCACCGGGGCGAACAGCGGGATCGGGTACTTCACCGCCCGTGAACTGGCCCGGCGGGGCGCCCGGGTCGTCCTCGCGTGCCGCAGCGAGAGCCGTGGCACCGAGGCCGCCGACCGCCTGGCCATCGAAGTCCCGGACGCAGACGCGGAGTTCGCACCTCTCGATCTCGGGGACCTGGACTCCGTACGGGAGTTCGCGGCGGCGTACGGACGGAGGTACGACCGGCTGGACCTGCTGGTCGACAACGCGGGCGTGATGGCGTTGCCGCAGGGCCGCACGGCGGACGGGTTCGAGACGCAGTTCGGGGTCAACCACCTCGGGCACTTCGCGCTCACCGGACTGCTCATGCCGACTCTGCTCGCCACGCCGGGCGCCCGTGTGGTGACCGTGTCCAGCTTCGTGCACACGCTGGCCAACATCGACATCAACGACCTCAACAGCGAGCGGAAATACGGGCGTTGGACCGCGTACGGGCGCTCGAAGACGGCCAACCTGCTGTTCGTGCACGAGTTGGCGCGTCGACTCGCCGCCATCGGCTCCGACGTCGTGGCGGCGGCCGCGCACCCCGGGTACGCCGCCACCAACCTCATGACCGTGGCCCCGAGAATGCAGGGCCGCAAGACCTCCGAACGGTTCATGGAGATCGGCAGCCGCTTCGTCGCCCAGTCCGCGGAGGCCGGTGCCCTCCCCACGCTGTACGCGGCGACGGCACCCGGCGTACGCCCGGACTCGTTCACCGGCCCATCGCTCCTCGGCCTCCGTGGCTCCCCGGCGAAGTCGCGGCGCGCCAAGTGGACCCTCGACGACCGGGCGGGGCAACGGCTTTGGGAGGAGTCGGAGCGGCTGACGGGTGTCACTTACGACGCGTTGAAGGTGTGACGCGGGCGACGCGTGCGGTCCGCGGCCCGCAGCCCGCGAAAGGCATGACGCACGGGCGTACGGGGCACACAGACAGTGACGCGTACACGTCACCGCCTGGCCATGGCGCGTCCACCCCGCACTCCTAGGCTCCGGCGGTGCGCGACCCCGTCGCCGACCGGCGGACGGGGCGGTCACGGCACCCCCTTGGAGCGACAGTGGAACGTCGTACCCTCCTGCGTGCGGCCGTCCTCGGCGGTTCGTCCGCCGTCTTCGGCGGAACCCTGTGGCGCGGCGCCGCGTACGCCGCACCCGCCCAGCCGGGCGCCGGCCCGTACGGGGCACTCGGCGCGGCGGACACGAACGGCGTCCGGCTGCCGAGCGGCTTCACCAGCCGGGTGATAGCCAGGTCCGGCCAGACGGTCACCGGCACGTCCTACACCTGGCACAACGCCCCTGACGGCGGGGCCTGTTACGCCGATGGCAGCGGCTGGATCTACGTATCCAACTCGGAGATCAACCCCTCCGGTGGCGCGAGCGCGGTGAAGTTCTCGTCGGCGGGCGCGGTCACGGGCGCGTACCGCGTCCTGTCCGGCACCCGGCAGAACTGCGCGGGCGGCAAAACCCCGTGGAACACCTGGCTCTCCTGCGAGGAGGTGTCCCTGGGCTACGTCTACGAGACGGATCCGTGGGGCGTGAACGCGGCCGTGCGCCGGGACGCGATGGGCCGCTTCAAGCACGAGGCGGCGGCGGCCGACCCGGTGCGCAGGGTGGTGTACCTGACGGAGGACGAGACGAACGGCTGCCTCTACCGCTTCGTGCCCACCACTTGGGGCAACCTGTCCTCGGGCACCCTTCAGGTCATGGTCGCCGGGACGGCCACCTCCGGCTCCTTCACCTGGGCGAACGTGCCCGACCCGGACGGCTCCCCCACCACGACCCGTACGCAGGTCTCCGGCTCGAAGAAGTTCAACGGCGGCGAGGGCTGCCACTACGCCGACGACACGGTCTGGTTCACCACCAAGGGCGACAACCGCGTCTGGCAGCTCAACCTGGCAAGCAACACATACGAGTTGGCGTACGACGACTCGCTCGTGACGTCCGGTACGGCCCCGCTGACCGGCGTCGACAACATCACCGGCAGCGCCTCGGGCGACCTGTTCGTCGCGGAGGACGGCGGCAACATGGAGATCTGCGTCATCACACCGAACGACGTGATCGCCCCGTTCCTGCGCATCGACGGCCAGTCCGGCTCCGAGATCACCGGCCCCGCCTTCTCCCCCGACGGAACCCGCCTCTACTTCTCCAGCCAGCGCGGCACCAGCGGAAGTTCGTCGGGCGGCATCACGTACGAGGTGAGGGGTCCGTTCCGCTCGTAGCGGGCGCGGGCCGGGTTTACAGATGACGGACCCATGAACGGAGAGCTACCGTCCGGTCACGTCACGTTCGCATCACGGGTCCGTCATTCCGCCACCGCACCACGAGCCCCCTAATACTTTCGTCACCTCAAATCCGACTGATCGTCCTCCGTGATCATGCGTACGGATAACGACCCAAATCCGAGGTGCTCTCGTGAAGTTGCTCCGCAAGCCCGCCGCCGTTGCCGTCGCCGCACTGGCGCTCACCGCCCTGTCGGCCACCACCGCCCAGGCCCACGACGGCAACCACCCGTTCAAGAACTGCACCGAGGCGTACGAGAACGGCTTCTCCGACATCCCCAGGAGCGACACAGAGCACTACGCCGACGACCTGGACCGCGACCAGGACGGCATCGGCTGCGACCAGCCCCCGTCGGACTTCGTCCCGGCGGAGGACCAGGGCACGGACGACGAGGGCACCGAGAACAGCGCCTCCGACAGCGGCGAGAAGAACACCGACCTCGCGGAGACCGGCGGCAGCGGCGCCACGGCGTACATCGCGGGCGGCGGCGCGGCGGTCCTGCTCGCGGGCGGCGGCGTGCTGTTCACGGTGCGCAGGCGCGCCAACTCCCGCTGACACGCCCGCAGTTTCGCCGCCGGACACATCGGTGGACGCAGAGGACGCGGCGGGGACCCTCCACAGGGGTTCCCGCCTCGTCCATGCCCGAGGGGCGGAGAGCTCAGCGCTCGCAGCTGTCCTTCAGGTCGTTGAGGTCCCCCGTGCAGGTGTCGGTGCCGGCGTCCCCGAAGGAGCGATCGTTGGCCTGCGTGGAGTCGAGGGCGTCCAGGCGGTCGTTGCCGTTTCTGCCGAACATGACGTCGTCTCCGGCACCACCGGTGATCGTGTCGACCCCTCCGCCGCCGAAGATGGTGTCGTGCCCGCCCTGACCGTTCAGGGTGGTCCCCGCGGTGGCGGCGGAGTCGATCGAGATGATGTCGTTGCCCAGGCCGCCGTTGATGATGGCGGGCACACCACCTGTCACGGTGACGATGTCACCGAGGTCCCCGCTTTCGAGGGTGAGGGTGCGGCCGCCGTACGGGCAGCGGACCGTGTCGACGTCGACCTGGGTGCAGCCGGATCCCGCGGTGACGGTGTCGCCCGCATCGCTGATGGTGACGGTGTCGAGGGACCGGGTGATGGAAAGGTCGTTCGCCTTCCCCGCGACGGCGGTGACGAAGATGCGAACAGTACTCACACTCACACCGGTCGCCGCGTGCGCCTGTCCGGCCGACAGCACCGTCGCCGCACCCAGAACCAAGGTCGTCACACCGGCTTGTACCGCTCTGCGCATTGAGGTCTTCAATGCCCCTCCTCTTCCCCCCTGATGAACACGGGCTGGTGAACACGGGCTGGTCTTGCCGTGATCGACCCTAGGAGCGGAGCGGTGGGGGCGCATGGGGGGAGAACCCCCAATTAACGACGCCGGAGTCACCCTCAAGGCCCGTGAATCTTCCTTGAGTTGACCGCGAAGACCACACTTTCCCGAATGGTCGGCAGGCCACCGAGCCGCTCGTGGCGGGGCGCACCGTTACCGACCATCCAGGGGTGGGCAGTGCCACACTGGCGCCATGGGAAAGCCGCAGACGATCGATGAGTACATCGAGGGCTTCGCGGGGGAGGGCCGCGAGGTACTCGAGCAGGTACGGGCGCTGGCCGTCGAGTCGGTCCCCGCTGCGAGCGAGGCGATCAAGTGGGGCCATCCCGCGTGGGTTCACCCGTCCGGGACGATCCTGTTCATCGTCAGCGGCCACGCGAAGCACGCCAACGTCGTGTTCACCCCCAGCACCCGCGAGGCGTTCGACGCCGACCTCACCGACTTCGTCACCGGCAAGGGCTCGGTCAAGCTCCCGTACGGCCAACCGGTGCCGGGCGACCTGCTGCGCCGGATGATCGCCTTCCGTGTGCGCGAGCACGAGGACGACGGCGTGCTGTGGATGTGACGGCCGCGAAGGCCGAGTGAGATCTCTGACGGGCGGCCGCCGCGAGGCCGGCCGTTCCAGTCGCAGACCGCTCCGGCGCTCTCACGCATCGAGAGTCGTCAGGGCACTTGTGATCAGTGCACGGGCAGCGGCTCCGTACACCGCGTTCTGCGCGAGACCGTCGAACGCCTTGATGTACAGCGCTGTCTGACTCGGCTGCGTCAGGGTCGTGGCAGCGTCCAGGGAGTCAGCGTGGACGCGCTCGTCGTCGAAGACGGTGAACGTCGCCATCGGCCACACCGTGCGCTGCAAAGCGAACGGGATCACGCCCAGGGCGACGCTCGGCAGGGTCATCGACGACAGCAGATGCCCAAGTTGTCCGGCCATCGTGTCGGCGTCGCCGATCCGGTGCCGCAGGACGGACTCCTCGATGACGAGGGCGAAGCGGTGGCCACCCTCGCGTACAACGCTGTTTCGCCTCATCCTTGCCTCGACGGCCCGGCTCACGTCATCGGGCGTCCCCCGGAACGCGGCGATCGAGGACAACAACGCCGAGGCGTACCCGGGCGTCTGAAGGAAGCCGGGCACGACGTCTGAGCAGTACACCCGGAACTGTCTCGTGCGCTCGTACAGCGTCGCCCCGGACTCCTGCAACTGCCGCAGCCCGCTGCGCTGAAGACGGCGCCACTCGACATGCATCTCTGTGGATTGCCGGTTGGCCGCGGTCAGGTCCGGGGCCTGGTCGTCCGCGCCGCACGCCGAGCACCATGCCCGGATGTCCGCGTCCGACGGCGGTGTACGGGCGTTCTCGATCCGCGAGGACTTCGCCTCGTGCCACCCGCACCGGATGGCCAGCTCACGTCCCGTGATCCCAGCGTCCAGGCGGACATCACGCAGCCGCGCGGCGAGCGCTTCGCGTGCCTGCTGAACGGCGGACGAGGGGTGCGGAGACATGAGCCGGCCGATTCTCAGATCTGGTAGTCCGCGTGCGGGACAGCTCGCTCCCACACGCTCTCGAACGCGGTGACGCAGTGCTTCACGAGGGCGGGGTCGTCCGTGATCTCGTCCTCCACGACGGCACCGTCACCTGAGAAGTGGTGCACCCGCAACAAGGTCTCGTCGAACGCCCAGAAGTCATTGCCCGGGAGAGCAAGGCCGGTTGCCTGCCGTCGTGGCAGCCAACGCACCTGCTCCCCCGCCGTGACGTTGGCGTGCGTGACGTAGTGCTCCCAGCGGATGTACTCCGAGACCGGCTCGGAGACAATACGGGCACGGCGGATCACCACACCACGGGCCACTGTGTCAGAGATGAGCGGGTCGTACGGGTGCCACCACGACTCCCGGTCCTCCCAGGCGATGCGCTCGCCCCGCTGCCACGCCTCGAAGCGCGGCGTCGGCGCGTACGAGTCGCGTATCTCCAGGTGCACGGCGGAGTGCTGGCAGGCGGCCAACAGCTCAGCGAAGCTGGGCACGCTCGACGGCATCGCACGCCTCCCGGATCATCGGAATCATCCGGGCCGGAATCCGGATGATCGCTTCGCTATCCGGAACCGGTCCATTCGCCGGACTCGTCGCCTCGCACTCGGCGTGCGTCTGCGCGTCAGGCTTCCACCCCTGCAACAGCAGCTCCCGGGCTCCCGTGTCGGCCCACACGGTTGGTCAGTGATCGCGATCGGTGTCGGGATCGATGCCGATGAACTCAACTGACATGACGCCTCCCCTGTCGATGACTTGCTCAGGCTTGCACGAGCGTCCAACGATGCCAACCCAACGTCAAGGGCATGACCTGCGAGCAAAGTTGGCGTGCAAGCTCATGCAAGACCATGGAAAGCCAGACCGCGTCGTCTCTAGCTTCGACGTATGGAGACGACGATGGCAGCGGCCGTACATCTGGGCATCCCCGGCCCGGAGCCGGTACCCGTGGAAGGCTGCGGAGTCTGCGGGGCGTTGGGCAGACAGCGGGAGAACGCTCGGCGGAAGCTCGACCTGTCCAAGGTCTCGGACTGCAACGTCGAGATCCGCAACCACCCCCACGGGGAGCGAGCGTGAGCGGCGTCCGGCGGCAGTGGCAAGACGGCGGATTCGGCTCCGGACACATGCAACTCATTGCCGACTCCGCCACGTTCAGCGTGGTGCGGCAGGCGTACGCGGCGCTCCTGGAGCACGGCGCCGGTTGCGAGACATGCCGAAAAGGCGACTGCGATACGGCTGACGCCCTGTATGGCGCATGGCGCGACTTGGGAGGACCGTGGAAGAAGTAGGACGGGCGCCAGCAAACGCCATTTCGCCGGCTCACCGACTTGACTTGCCAGCGGCTGCAGCGCGTCTCGAAGACGCGCTGAACTTCGCGGTGTTGCCCAGTACGCGCCGCCCCGTGGCGCTCGCGGGGCGTCGACCCTGGCAGCAAGGCAAGCGATCGACTCGGGGCGGTCCAACGGGCCTGGCGGCACTACGAACTTGCGAAGCGGGCAACGCGTGACGCTGAGGCTCCGATGTACCTCGCGCACGCGATGGCAGAGCAGGCATACGTACTGTGTGAGCCTCGCCGGCCGTCTCTCGGCGTCGACCTGGTTCACAATGCGGCACGCCTCCTTGGCCAGGCCTGATCTCCCCGCCTCCGGGCATGGCTGTACGCCGCTGAAGCGGAGTTGTGCGCCCACGCCGGAATGCCTGATGACTGCCGGCGGGCGCTCGATGCGGCCATGGCGGCCATTCCGCCTGGCTCCGATGACGGAGACCCGGACATGCTGAGCATCTTCCTCAACTGTGCCCACCTGGCTCGATGGCGCGGCAACGTCCTAGCTCTGCTGGGCGACGACGAGGCGGTGACCAGCCTGTACGGCGCCCTGGATGTGATGGACCCGTCCTTTGCCCGAGCGCAGGCGGGACTTCACGCCGACCTCGTACAGGCGCACATGGCGCGAGCCGAGTACGACGGTGCGAACACCCACCTGAGGCAGGCACGACTGTTGGCGAGCCGCACCGGTTCGGTGCGACAGCGCCGCCGTGTCGACCTGCTCAGTGCGCGGCTGCAAGCTCCTGCTTGCCGCGGCTCGCCAGGATGTGGAGCAGGGCAACGAGGGTGCCCGAACCCATCAGCTCACCGCGCGCCATCAGCCCTGGGATGTCGGCCAGAGGTACCCACTCGATGTGTCCCGCCTCTTCCACGTCCGTCGGCGAACCAACCTGTTCGGCGCCGTGCCCTACGAAGATCGCGTGAGGCGAGTCGACCATGCCGACCATGGGCTGATAGGTGACGATGTGCTCCACGGACTTCGGCCGCCAGCCCGTCTCTTCAACGACTTCCCGTAGCGCCGTGTCCGCAGGGTCCTCCCCTTCGTCCACGATGCCGCCCGGGAGCTCCCAACCCCATTGCTATGGGACGAAGCGGTAACGCCACATCATCAGGACGCGGTCCTGGTCATCCAGGACCGCGGTGACGGCAACGTGATGGAGCTTCACCACGTGATGTTCGAAGCGCTCCACCCCGGGCGGTTCCACGTCCCAGAGCTGGAGCTTGACCCAGCGGTTGTCATAGACGTCCCGCTCGCCATGGATGCGCCAGGGCTCAAGTCCCTCCGGAGTCTGGACGCTCACCGCGCCCGGCACGCGGTACGAGCTTCGGCCCCTGACCTCCAACGCGCCTTCCGAAACGAGCCGGGCCAGCACTTGCCGAAGTGCGGTGCGGCCGATCCCGAGTTCTTCCACGAGCGTGCGCTCTGATGGCATCTTGTCGCCAGCGGTGTACTCGCCTGAGGCGAGACCTGCACGAATCGTCTCGTAGACCTTCGCTGTCTTCGGTCCCATCCGCGGAGCACTCTCCGTTCTGAGGTGGTGCGTACCAGCGTAGCGGTGGTTGCTCAGTGTATGGACGCGGTCTTGGTAGGGCGGTGAGCCGATGGTCGAACGCGATCCAGAGATGGGCCACCGCTATTTTCTTTCGTTCAAGCGACGAAGTCTTTCGCTCAGGTCCTTCGCGGGTGACCAGACAAACTCGCGGCCCACGCGCTCCTTAATTAGCAATCCGAGACTTTCTAGTCCCATGAGATCTTGGCGCGCGGTCTCGTAGACAATGTCGTGGCTGATCTTGTGAGACTTTGCGGTGAAACTCGCATTTGATGACTTGAGTGCATGCTCCAAGATTGCAACTTGTCTGGGGTTGAATAGACTGGGCGCTGCCGCAATCGACTTTTGCGTCCGCCGCAACTCGCTCATCTTTTCCGCGAGGTATACATGTAGCTGCTTGATTGCCCTCTGGAAAACCTCGATCTGATACAGATGAAAATACGTGAGATCGTTCTCATCTTCGGCGTATAGATAGCTGCGCGCATACCTGGATGGCGCCTTCTTGAGAATGGAAGAAATTACAATGAACTCGGTAAGCCAATAGTCTTGATTTAGCATTGACCAATAAAAGATGGCGCGGGCAGTTCTCCCATTTCCATCTTCGAATGGGTGCTCGTAGCCGATCATGAAATGCAAGGTTATGGCCCGAAGTACTGGAGGGATGTAGCCCTCATCGGCCTCCCCGTTGGCGAACGCGCACAGGCGTTCGATTCTCTCGGGAAGGTCGCGCGCATCCGGTGGTTCGTGCAAGTTCAGGCCAGTATCTGTGAATACTCCGATCCTGACTTCGTCCGCCGACTGGAACCTCCCAGCCGCGTCGGGATTGGATAGAGTTCCCTTCGTGACAATTTTGTGAATGTGGCGGATGAGATCTGGTGTCAGCTTTTCGTTTCGAATCTCGCCGATGAAGCGCATGGCCTCGTAGTTGTTCAGAATCATACGTTCGTCGCGATCGCGCGGAGACCGACCTGTACGGATCATCTCCTTCGCGACATTTCTTGTAGTTGCAGCCCCTTCCAGTTGGCTTGAGTTAATTGCCTCCTCGATAAGCGAGTTAACGAGATAGCGGTCACGAGTAACTGGGTTTGTAACCTGCTCACTGATTGCGATCTGGCCGCTCGTGTCCCGGTTGATTTCTTCAACGGACTTGAGGACAACGTCGGGGAGCGCAAACGTGAAATGGTGGCCATCCTTGTCTACGAGTGGCAGCTTCCTCTGCATTTGCTGACGCACGAACTTCATGCCCAGCCACCACTCTTCCCTCGTCAGTCCCTCCGGGGGAGTTTTAAATCGAATCTTGTCCCAGGGCAGATAAGGTTCTGACGGGCCGCTAGGTACTGCCTTCACGATCTCGCTAAATTTTTCAGGATTATTCGCCATGACCTTCCGGAAGAGGTCGGTGAAGTCGGGCGGCGACGGTGGTTTCTTCATGTTTGCCCCCAAGTGTGACTGCGCGTGCCGTCTCGCGGGGTGTGGTCACCGCCGCGGTGCTGCCTGAACTACTAGAACTCCCAGCGCTTCTACTACTAGCTTCCAGATTAGTAGATCGACCCCTGCTGGGGGAGTGTTGCTGGGGTGGCGCGTCTGGGTGCTGGGCTGCCGACCTGGAGAGGGGCTGTGCCCTGTGTAGTGCTGGCTTCGCTGCGCGTGCCATCTCGCGAGGTGTGGTCACCGCCGCGGTGCTGCCTGAACTACTAGAACTCCCAGCGCTTCTACTACTAGCTTCCAGATTAGTAGATCGACCCCTGCTGGGGGGAGCCGGCAGGCTACCCATGGCGGACTGGCTTCGTGCTGAGGCTCGTGGACGACTTGTGGACGGCGGACGGCCGGACCTTCGTTTGACGCACTCGCCTCGCAGGTCAGCCCCCGTCTTCATTGCTGTTCAGAGGGGGACTGTAAATCCGCCGTGCCCCAGAGCGGGGCCACCTGAAGGCCGTTGGAAGGCGACCCAGGGTGACCGCCCAGCCGCACTAGACCGCAGTACCTCCTTCATCCGCCGAACCGGTCTGTGAGGCGGTCGTCGAGCGGCTTCCTCCCCCAGGTGTCCTTTGACAGCGGACGCCGCACGGAATTTCGCAGGTCGTAGCGGTCAACGGAGCCCGCGGTAGGTCCGCCAACCCGGCATTGACTTTCGTGCTGGCTTCCACTGATTGTCCGGACTATCCCTCCGGCCCGGCTTATCGCTCGGATTCGGCACATAACCGAGCTGAGGCACCCCGGGAGCCTGGCCTCGCGAACGCCACGAAGCCCGGGAGCCGAACGGTGCCCGGGCTTCGTGCTTGGTGGTCGGTTACCGGAAGAGGTGCACCGGGACCGTGAACCTGTCCTCCATGTCCTTCCAGAGGGCGTCACTGGTGACGAGCGGGCGGCCGAGGTGCTCGCCTAGGGCGATGCACAGCGCGTCGCCCAGGGCGAGCGTTCGGCGTCCGTAGTGCTGCCGGTCCTGGCGGGACCCGTGGATGAGCTGCCCGGCCCGCGCTGCCTGTTCGGCGGAGGTCGGTTCGACCGAGAGACCCAGGGCCGCGAGGTCCTGGTAGAGCTCCTGCGGCGGGGTGGTGCGCCCGCGCTGGAGGCAGACGTAGGTCAGCTCGGTCAGGTTGGCGGCCGTCGTGGCGGCCTCGGAGAGCAGCTCGTCGACGACGTCGGCTCCCTTCTCTTGGAACACCCAGGCCACGAGGGCGCTGGTGTCAAGGACGACAGGGGGGCGGGCTTTCACGTTGGTACTCCTCGGCGATCCGGACTCTTATCGGGGTGGACCAGCCCTAGAAGAGGGCTGATCCGTTTTGTCCTGCGGGGCGCTGAGGTGATCGGGCCGGTTGCTTTCGCTGTCGCGCAGGGCGCGGACGTCCGCAGCCGCGTCGTAGGAGTCGGGTTCCGCGGTGGCCGGGTTGCCGGCGCGGATGCGGTCCTTGATCGCCTGCGGTGTCTCCACGATGACGACGCCGGGGCTCACGACCCTGATGATCACCTCGTCCCCCTCGGCAAGGCCAGCGGCCCGCTGGAGGGCGACGGGAACCGTCACCCGGCCGCGGGGGCCGACCTTCGTGCGAGTGGGCTGAAGCATGCGGTGGGTCCTTCGAGTGGTGGTCTAAAAGGCGGGGCTGCCGGAGAGCTCTTGCAGGAGGTAGTCCGGCGGTCCCGACCCCAGGACATGCGAGAGCACAAAGGCGGCCAGGGCGGCCACAAACGTGCTGCTGCGCCAGGCATGCCGGAACCGGCGGACTGTGCCGGACCGGGATGACTTGGTCATGTGGGGTGGGCCTCTTGCTTGTCGGTCAGGTTGGTGCTGCGCGCCGCCCATGGAGTCATGAACGGCCATCCGAGGGCTTACGACCTCTCGATCCCCCGAGTGGTGAGTTCGGGGGCGAAGGCTCGTCACTGAGGGGCCTTCGTGACTAACGGTACACCGATACGAGTCGGTGACACAAAACAGATTCTATCCCACGATCCCTCATATGGGTGCTCGCGCTTGTTCTCCGATGCCGCGAACCAGTCGGCAAGCCCGCTGAGTGAGCTACTGACACAGGACGTGACCGACCGGGAGGTGGTCGGTCGAAGGGGGAACAGTTCGAACTAACTGGCTCCAAAAGCGAGCCACCGGACAAGAGAGGGGACCGATCATGCGAAGCACACTGCTCGCCGCAGCCGAGTCCGGGCCCTGGGCGTTCGGCTGGGACTTCTTCGTCGCCCTCGGCACCATCGGGCTCGCCTTCTTCACCTGGCGCCTGGCCGCCAAGACCCGGGACCTGGCCGCGGAGGGCGAGGCGGACCGGAGGGCCCGGTGGCGCCCGGTCCTGCTGCCGATTACCGACACCCCGAGCGAGTACTACGGCGGAACCCCGGAACGGCACGGGGTGTACTACAACCCCGATATGCAGATGCTCCATGTCCGTATCCGCAACAGCGGTCCGGGCCCGGCCCTACACGTCCGAGCCCAATTGGAGCGGCCCGACGCGGAGGGCGCCCTGAGCCGCCGCGACTGGTCGCTCGGTGCGTTGGGGCCGGGGGAGACACAGGAACCCACCTTCGAGAACGCCGGGTTCGCCGTTCGGGCACAGCTCCTGATCGACTACCGCGACATGGCCGACCGCGCGCACGCGACCGCAGTCACCATCGAACGCATCAACATGATGCCGCGCGCGTATGACGTGCGGGTCTTCGAGGACCACAACGTGACCGAGCTGGGCGACGCGGTCTATCAGTCGGGCCTGCGTGACGTCCGGCCCCCTGCATCCCGGCCCCGCCGGAGCATCGTGTTCCGGAAGAAGGAGCCGGCGTGACGGAGACGGGCCCGCTGTGAGTGTCTGGCCGATGTGCGAGGCGCGAAGTAGGCGCCGCCTGAGGGGTGATCCAGAAGATGTTTCCCCACGCGTCCCCCAACAGCTGCAGGTTCAGGAGAAGACGCAGGTTGCAGGGGGTGAACCGAGCCCACTGTGAATCTGCCGGTGATATGCCGTGCGAGGGCGACCGACACGACCGCCAACGGTCGACGACCAGCCTCTCTAGTGGCAGCACGTGCAGGCGCCAATCGCACCCAGAGGGCACAACACCTTCCCGCGCGTTCAACGGCAACCAATGCGAGCAAACGCCATTTCGCCTGGTGAGCGACGTAGCTTGACAGGCTCCGCAGAGGACGCCCGAAAGGGCGGCACCTCCGCACAAGGTGCCGCCCCTTCGTCTTTCGTGCGCCGGGGCCGTGATCCGTCGGTGAGGGTGGGATGGCGGACTACGACCCCGGGGTCATTCAGGCCCCCTACCGATGATCACTCCCCTGCGAGGACGACGCCGCCCGCCCCGCCTCCAACCTCGCCACCGGAATCCGGAACGGGGAGCAGGAGACGTAGTCCAGGCCCACCTCGTGGAAGAAGTGGACGGACTCCGGGTCGCCGCCGTGTTCGCCGCAGACGCCGAGTTTGAGGTCGGGGCGGGTCTCGCGGCCGGCCTTCACCGCGAGTTCAACCAGCGAGCCCACGCCGTCGCGGTCGATCGTCTCGAAGGGGCTGACGCCGAAGATGCCCTTCTCCAGGTAGGCGGTGAAGAACGAGGCCTCGACGTCGTCCCGGCTGAAGCCCCACACCGTCTGGGTCAGGTCGTTCGTGCCGAAGGAGAAGAACTCCGCCGCCTCCGCGATCTGACCGGCGGTCAGGGCGGCTCGCGGCAGCTCGATCATCGTGCCGATGGACAGCTTCAGGTCGGTACCGGTCGCCGCCTGGACCTCCGCGATGACCTCGTCGGCCTCCTCGCGCACGATCTCCAGCTCCTGGACCGTACCCACCAGCGGGATCATGATCTCCGCGCGCGGGTCGCCCTTGGCGGCCTTCCGTTCGGCGGCGGCCTCGGCGATCGCCCGTACCTGCATGGTGAAGAGGCCGGGGATCACCAGGCCGAGGCGTACGCCGCGCAGGCCCAGCATCGGGTTCTGCTCGTGCAGGCGGTGCACCGCCTGGAGGAGCCGCAGATCGTTCTCGTTGGCGTCCTTGCGGGACTCGGCGAGCGCGACGCGGACCGACAGTTCCGTGATGTCCGGCAGGAACTCGTGCAGCGGCGGGTCCAGGAGACGGACGGTGACCGGGAGGCCGTCCATCGCCGAGAACAGCTCAACGAAGTCCTGCTTCTGGAGCGGCAGGAGCGCCTTCAGCGACTCCTCGCGCTCGGCCTCCGTGTCCGCGAGGATCAGGCGCTCGACCAGCTCACGACGGTCGCCGAGGAACATGTGCTCCGTACGGCACAGACCGATGCCCTGGGCGCCGAACCTCCGCGCCCGCAGCGCGTCCTCGGCGTTGTCCGCGTTGGCGCGCACCCGCAGGCGGCGCTTGCGGTCGGCGAACGCCATGATCCGGTGCACGGCCTCGACCAGTTCGTCGGCGTCGTTGGCGCCCGCGTGCATCCGGCCCTCGAAGTACTCCACGACGGGGGACGGCACGACCGGGACCTCGCCCAGGTACACCTTGCCGCTGGAGCCGTCGATGGAGATCACGTCGCCCTCTTCGACCACGTGCCCGCCCGGCACCGTCATCCGGCGCCGCTTGGTGTCGACCTCCAGCTCCTCCGCGCCGCAGACACAGGTCTTGCCCATGCCGCGCGCGACCACCGCCGCGTGGGACGTCTTGCCACCCCGGGACGTCAGAATCCCCTCCGCCGCGATCATGCCGTCGAGGTCGTCCGGGTTCGTCTCGCGGCGGACCAGAATCACCTTCTCGCCCGAACGCGACCACTTCACGGCCGTGTACGAGTCGAAGACCGCCTTGCCGACCGCCGCACCCGGCGAGGCGGCGATGCCCCGCCCGACCTGCGACACCTTGGCCTCGTCGTCGAAGCGCGGGAACATCAGCTGGGCCAACTGGGCGCCGTTGACGCGCTGGAGGGCCTCGGCCTCGTCGATGAGCCCCTGGTCCACCAGCTGCGTGGCGATACGGAAGGCCGCGCCCGCCGTCCTCTTGCCCACCCGCGTCTGGAGCATCCACAGCTGCCCGCGCTCGATGGTGAACTCGATGTCGCAGAGGTCCTTGTAGTGGTTCTCCAGCGTCGCCATGATCTGCATGAGCTGGTCGTACGACTTCTTGTCGATCTGCTCCAGCTCGGCGAGCGGGACCGTGTTGCGGATGCCCGCGACCACGTCCTCGCCCTGCGCGTTCTGCAGGTAGTCGCCGTACACGCCCTGGTGGCCGCTGGCCGGGTCGCGGGTGAAGGCGACGCCCGTGCCGGAGTCCGGGCCGAGGTTGCCGAAGACCATGGAACAGACGTTGACGGCCGTGCCGAGGTCGCCCGGGATGCGCTCCTGACGGCGGTAGAGCTTGGCCCGGTCGGTGTTCCAGGAGTCGAAGACCGCGTGGATGGCGAGGTCCATCTGCTCGCGCGGGTCCTGCGGGAAGTCCCGCCCGGCCTCGGTCTTGACGATCTTCTTGAACTTGGTGACGAGCTTCTTGAGGTCGGCCGCTTCGAGGTCCGTGTCGACGGTGACCTTCTTGGCGTCCTTGGCCGCCTCCAGCGCGTCCTCGAAGAGTTCTCCCTCGACGCCGAGGACCGTCTTGCCGAACATCTGGATCAGCCGGCGGTACGAGTCCCACGCGAAGCGGTCGTCACCGGCCTGCTTGGCGAGGCCCTGCACGGACTTGTCGGAGAGGCCGATGTTCAGGACGGTGTCCATCATGCCCGGCATGGAGAACTTCGCCCCGGAACGGACCGAGACGAGGAGAGGGTCGTCGGCCTGGCCGAGCTTCTTGCCCATCCTCGCTTCGAGGGCGTCGAGGTGCGCACTCACCTCGTCACGCAGTGCCGCCGGCTCGTCGCCACTGTCGAGGTAGGTCTTGCAGGCCTCGGTGGTGATGGTGAAGCCGGGAGGGACGGGGAGGCCGAGGTTGGTCATCTCGGCGAGGTTGGCGCCCTTGCCACCAAGGAGGTCTTTGAGGTCCTTGTTGCCCTCGGTGAAGTCGTAAACGAACTTCACGCCCGCGACGCCGCTGTCGCCGCTGTTGCCGCTCTCAGCTACGTGGGGATCTTTGTTTTCCGACACGGGTCTCGACTCCTCGAGGACGCGGTGGCTGCCCTGACGACGGGGAACATACCCAGATCGAAGGCGCCTGGGTACGTCCACTTGCGCGTCATACGGACGTAACCACTCGTCCGCCAGCAGATCGAAAGTCAAGGAGAGGTAAGCCGGGCGACCCGACGGCGTTCACTTCTTGAACGAGCCACCTCCCGCAGGCCCGGAATATCGCTCACATGAGCGCCACTCGCCACGCCTGAGTTCACGTCGTAAATGATCAAAGGGTGGCACTGAGTGCCACCCTTTGAGAAGTGCACCCGCCCAAGATCCGCTCATCTGAGCGAAACCCCGATCAGGCGTGGCGAGAATCACGCAGTTTCCGGCGCCCGGATTTCACCATACGGACCGGTACGGAGACGGAAACGTGACCGTCACACGCTCATGGCGAGCCGCTGTCCCACGTCAGGGCGAGTAACCGTCACACACCCATGGCGAGCAGCCGCTCCTCGACCCGCTCGGGCGCGTACAGATGCTCCACGACCATCGCCCCGGCCCCGACCAGACCCGCCCGCTCGCCGAGCCGGGAGGTGACGACGTCCAGGTGGGCGGTGGAGCGGGGCAGGGCCCGCTGGTAGAGGAGTTCGCGGACGCCGGTCAGGAACGCCGTCCCGGCCAGGTCTCCGGCGATCATCAGGACGCCGGGGTTGAGCAGCGTCACCACGGTCGCCAGTACGTCACCGACGTGCCGGCCGGCCTCCCTCGCGAGCGCCGCCGCGCCGGGATGCCCGGAGGCCAGCAGATCGCGCACATCTGAGCCCGACGCGGCCGGAACGCCCGTCTCCGCAAGCCTGCGCGCGACCGCGCCACCGCTCGCGACAGCGGCGAGGCATCCGAACGACCCGCACCTGCACAGTGCGTCGGCGCCCTCCGGGACCCGGATGTGCCCGATGTCCCCGGCGCCGCCGTCGATGCCCCGGTAGATCGCACCGCCGACGACCACACCGGCCCCGATACCGGTGGAGACCTTCACGAGCACGAACGCCGAGCAGTCGGGGTGGCCGGTGCGCTGTTCCCCGTACGCCATGAGGTTGGCGTCGTTGTCGACGAGGACCGGGACGGCGTCGGCGCCCGTGTGCTCGGTGAAGGCACGGGTGAGGCGGCCCCGTATGTCGTAGCCGTCCCAGCCGGGCATGATCGGCGGCTGGACGACCCGGCCGGTCTCGCTGTCCACGGGGCCCGGCACGGCGAGCCCGATGCCGCACACCTCGTCCGCCCGGTGCCCGGCCTTCTCCAGGAGCTCCGCGAACCAGCGGCCCAGCTCGCCGAGGACCGCGTCCGGGCCCTCCTCGATCAGCAGCGACCCCGCGTGTTCGGCCAGCAGCTCACCGGTCAGGGACAGCACGGCGGCGCGGGCGTGCCGGGTGTCGAGGTCGGCGGTGAGGACGACTGCGTGTGAGTCGTCGAACTCCAGGCTGACCGAGGGGCGGCCGCCGAGCGGCGAGTCCACCGGGCCCGCGGCGCCCTCACGCAGCCAGCCGGCCCGGAACAGCCGCTCCAGCCGCTGCCCGACCGTGGCCCGCGACAGCCCCGTGACCTGCTGCAAGGCACCGCGCGTGGTCGCGCGCCCGCTGCGCACCAGCTCCAGCAGGTCGCCGGAGCTGGCCTGGCTCCCGGTCCTCCCGGCTCGTGTCGCCATCCCGCCACTCCCTGTGGTTCCGGTCATACGGACCCCTTGCGCTCACCAACTCTGCATTACATATTGAGTTTTGCGTGTTAAATAGACGTAACCCTACGGTAGCTACTGCCGAACTGGTCGGCCGCATGTCTTCGGGGAGACCTGAGTGGACCGCACAACCCAGCTCACCGCCCGTCGCACCGGGATCGTGGATCCCGTACGCACCGCGACCTCACCGCCGTTTTCCGGCCATGGTGAGATCGGCCCTTCCAGGGTGGCCGTATACGATCCGGTCCGCCCGGCGGGATCGCTGCACCTCAGGGCGGCCGAGGTACTGCACGGCAACTGGACGGGCACGTCCACGGTGCCCTCGCGCGGTCTGTACCCCCACCAGTGGTCCTGGGACTCCGCGTTCATCGCGATCGGCCTGCGCCATCTGTCGCCGCTGCGGGCGCAGGTCGAGCTGGAGACGCTGCTCGACGCCCAGTGGGGCGACGGCCGGATCCCGCACATCGTGTTCAACCCCTCCGTCCCCCTCGACGCGTACTTCCCGAGCCCCGACTTCTGGCGCTCGTCGACCGCGGGGCGCGCCGCGGGCGCCCCGCGCACCGTACAGACGTCGGGCATCGTGCAGCCACCGGTGCACGCGCTGGCGGCCTGGCTGGTGCACGTCTCCGACCCCGGTCTGTCCCGGTCGCGGTCCTTCCTGTCCCGGATCTACCCGCGCCTGGCGGCCTGGCACCGCTATCTGCTGCACCGCCGGGACCTGGGCGGCGGGGGCCTCGCCTCGGTGGTCCACCCCTGGGAGCAGGGCATGGACAACGCGCCGAGCTGGGACGTCCCGCTCTCCCGTGTGACGCCCGCCCCGGCCCGCTCCTTCCGCCGCGCGGACCTCGACCACGGCGCCGCGGAGGACCGGCCGACGGACCTGGACTACGGGCGGTACGTGCGGCTGGCGACGGACTACCGGGACGGGGAGTACGCGGACGGCACCGCCGGCACCAGCGGCACCACCGGCACCGACGGCTTCGCGGTGGAGGACCCGGCCTTCAACGCGCTGCTGATCGCCTCCGAGCACGCGCTGGCGCGGATCGCGCGGGAGCTGGGCGCGACGGGCACCGCCCGGCACGCGCGCGCCGAGCGGCTGACGGCGGCGCTCGTCGACCGGCTGTGGGACCCGGCCGAGGGCATGTTCTTCTGCCGGGACGTGCGCACGGACGAGCTGATCCCCGAGCGCGGCGTCTCCGGTCTAGTCCCGCTGCTCCTGCCGACGCTCCCCCGCGACACGGCCGCCACGCTCGTACGGACCATGTACGGGCCGCACTTCGGGCTCGGCGAGTCGACCCGGCTCGTCCCGAGCTACGACCTGACCGGGCACGCCTTCGACCCGCACCGGTACTGGCGCGGTCCGGCCTGGTTCAACACCAACTGGCTGGTGGAGCGCGGGCTCAGGCTGCACGGGGAGCACGCTCGCGCGCAGAAGCTGCGGGGTGCGCTGCTGGAGACGGCGGACACCTCCGGGTTCGCGGAGTACGTGGATCCGTACACGGGCGAGGCCTGCGGGGCGCTCGGTTTCAGCTGGACCGCGGCGCTGACGCTGGACCTGCTGCACGAGGCACCCGAAGCGGTGCAGAGCACGACGGAAGAGTTCGGCAAGGGCGCCAAGGGAGGGGACCGGCGATGACGGACCGGCATCATCTGCTCGTGCACGGTGGGACGTTCGCGGCCGTGGGCGACGGCGGGGACATCAACGGAGTGCGCGGAGCCAGTTCGCCCCACGGGCTGTTCGTGCGCGACGCCCGGCACCTGAGCCGCTGGCAGCTGACCGTCGACGGGGCGGTCCCCGAGGCGCTGACGCCGGTCGCGGACGGCGACACGGCCCGCTGTGTGCTCGTACCGCGCGGTGGCCGGCAGGAGCCTCCCGCGTACACGATCTTCCGTGAACAGGCCGTGGCGGACGGCGCGTTCGTCGAGTCGCTGCGCGTCACCAGCAACCGCCCGGCACCGACGACGGTCCGGATCGCGGTCACCGCGGACGCCGACTTCACGGACCAGTTCGAGCTGCGCTCGGACCACCGGACGTACACGAAGATCGGTGCCGTCCGCTCCCGCCAAGTCCTCGACGACGGCGTGGAGTTCACCTACCAGCGCGGGGAGTGGCGGTCCTGTACGACCGTGACGTCCGAGCCCGCGCCGGACGGCGTGGAGGAGACCGGCACGGGCGCGCGCCGCCTCGTGTGGACCCTCGAACTCCAGCCGCACGAGTCGGCAGAGCTGGCCCTCCGGGTGGCGGCGCGTCCGCACGGTATGCCGCACCCGGAGGTGCCCCCCACTCCGGCCGCCGCCAATGCCCGACTCCTCGCGCTGGAAGGGGAGTTCGCGGAGGGCGTGCCCTTCCCTACGGGCTGGCCCGAGCTGGCCGCGGCCTGTGCGCGGGGCCTGTCCGACCTGGCCGTGCTCCAGGTGCCGGCAACGGGCCCCGACGGAGAGGAACTTCGCGTCCCGGCGGCCGGAGTCCCTTGGTTCCTCACCCTGTTGGGCCGCGACGCCCTCCTCACCTCACTCTTCGCGCTCCCCTACCGCCCCCAACTGGCCGCCGCCACCCTGCCCGCGCTCGCCGCGGCCCAGGCGACCGAGGTCGGCGTGGGCACGGTGGCCCAGCCGGGCAAGATCGTGCACGAGATGCGGCACGGCGAGCTGGCCCACTTCGGGCAGGTGCCGTACGGGCGTTACTACGGCTCGGTCGACGCGACCCCGCTCTTCCTCGTCCTCCTCGGCGCGTACGTCGAGCAGACGGGTGACACGGCACTCGCCCGCCGCCTGGAGCCCAACGCACGTGCGGCGATCGGCTGGATGCTGGACCACGGCGGGCTGACCTCGCGCGGATATCTCGTCTACCGCGCGGACGAGGGCGGCCTCGCCAACCAGAACTGGAAGGACTCCCCCGGCGCCATCTGCTCCGGCGACGGCTCCCGGCCGACCGGCCCCGTGATGGCCGCGGGCGCGCAGGGGTACGCGTACGACGCGCTGCGCCGGACCGCCCACCTGGCCCGGACGGTATGGGACGACGAGGTGTACGCGGCCTTGTTGGAGCAGGCCGCCGCTGATCTCCGCGACCGGTTCCAGCGGGACTTCTGGATGCCGGACCACTCCTTCCCGGCGCTCGCCCTCGACGGCGACGGCAACCACGTCGACGCGCTCGCCTCCGACGCGGGGCATCTGCTCTGGTCCGGGCTGCTGGACAAGGAGTACGGGGAGCTGGTGGGGCGGCGGTTGCTGGAGCCGGACTTCTTCTCCGGGTGGGGTGTCCGCACGGTCGCCTCGGGCCAGCCCGCGTACCATCCGCTGTCCTACCACCGGGGGTCGGTGTGGCCCCACGACAACGCGCTGATCACGCTGGGGTTGGCGCGGTACGGGCTTCATGACGAGGCTCGTACGGTTGCCCATGCGCTGGTGGATGCGGCGACGGCTGCCGGGCACCGGCTGCCGGAGGTTCTGGCCGGGTACGGCCGCGACACCCACGCCGAGCCGGTGCCGTATCCGCATGCCTGCGTGCGTGAATCGCGGTCCGCGGCGGCTCCGTTGGCGTTGCTGACTGCGGTAGGGGGTGCGTGAGGTCTGACTTCGGGTGCGGGCCCGGTGGGGGCTGAGCGCGCAGTTCCCCGCGCCCCTTAAAAGCCAAAAGCCAGGGGCGCAGCCCCGCTTTTAGGGGCGCGGGGAACTGCGCGATCAGCCACGACGCACCCGCAGCCAACTCTCAACCCCCGGACGTGTCCAGTTCCGCATCCTCGCCGATGCCGGCGCAGTCGTAAGGGTCCTTGAGCCAACCGTCCGGCAGGACAACCCTGTTGTTGCTGGATGTACGCCCGCGGGGCCCGTCCGCGCCGACAGGCCAGGGCTGGTCAAGCTCCAACTCCTGCAGCCCCTCGGAGAGTTCGGCCAGTGACGAGGTGATCGCAAGGCGCTTGCGCATCTCGGAGCCGACGGCGAAACCCTTCAGGTACCAGGCGACGTGCTTGCGGAAGTCGATGACTCCGCGAGCCTCGTCGCCGATCCACTCGCCGAGGAGGGTGGCGTGGCGGACCATGACGCCCGCCACCTCCCGGAGGGTCGGCCGCGCATAGTCACCCCCGCGGCCCTCGAACGCGGCCACCAGATCGCCGAATAGCCACGGACGCCCCAGGCAGCCGCGGCCGACGACCACGCCGTCACAGCCGGTCTCCCGGACCATCCGCAGCGCGTCGTCGGCGGACCAGATGTCACCGTTGCCGAGGACGGGAATCTCCGGCACATGCTCCTTGAGCCGGGCGATGGCGTCCCAGTCGGCAGTGCCGCCGTAGTGCTGGGCGGCGGTGCGGCCGTGCAGCGCGATCGACGTCACGCCCTCCTCGACGGCGATACGCCCGGCGTCGAGGTACGTGATGTGGTCGTCGTCGATGCCCTTGCGCATCTTCATCGTGACGGGGAGGTCACCGGCCCCGGACACCGCCTCGCGCAGGATCGCCCGCAGCAGGTGCCGCTTGTACGGCAGCGCGGACCCGCCGCCCTTCCGCGTGACCTTCGGCACGGGGCAGCCGAAGTTCAGGTCGATGTGGTCGGCGAGGCCCTCCTCCGCGATCATGCGGACGGCCTTGCCGACGGTCGCGGGGTCGACCCCGTACAACTGGATCGACCGCGGGGTCTCCGACGCGTCGAAATGGATCAGCTGCATCGTCTTCTCGTTGCGCTCGACCAGCGCCCGAGTGGTGATCATCTCGCTGACGAACAGGCCCTTGCCCCCGCTGAACTCCCGGCACAGCGTGCGGAACGGCGCGTTCGTGATCCCGGCCATGGGCGCGAGGACGACGGGCGGCTGGACGGTGTGCGGGCCGATCCGCAGGGCGGAGTTCACCGTGGATGTGGGCGTGGGCATTCCCCCATTGTCGCGTACGCCGACAGGTGCCACGAAAGTCGCCCGTTGACCGGGGTCGGCAGGCGCCGGCCCACCAGCCCCGTTCATTAGTTAGGCACACTACTGAAATGGGCGTATCCTGGTCGCCATGCCCGAGCCGAGCCACCGTCGACGCATGCTGGTGCTCGCGATCTGCTGTATGAGCCTGCTGATCGTGAGCCTCGACGTCACGATCCTCAATGTCGCCCTGCCCGCCATGCAGAAGGACCTGGACGCGAGTCTGGCGGGCATGCAGTGGACGATCGACGCGTACACCCTGGTGCTCGCCTCGCTCCTGATGCTCGCCGGTTCGACGGCGGACCGTATCGGCCGCAAGAGGGTCTTCATGGCCGGCCTGGTCGTCTTCACGATCGGCTCGGTCCTCTGCTCGCTCGCGCCCAGCCTCGAATCGCTCGTCGTCTTCCGCATGATCCAGGCGGTCGGCGGCTCGATGCTCAACCCGGTCGCGATGTCGATCATCACCAACACCTTCACGGATCCGCGCGAGCGTGCCCGCGCGATCGGGGTCTGGGGCGGTGTGGTCGGCATTTCCATGGCCGCGGGCCCACTGGTCGGCGGCCTTCTCGTGGACTCGGTCGGCTGGCGCTCGATCTTCTGGATCAACCTGCCGGTGGGCCTGGCGGCTCTCCTGCTCACGCTCCGGTACGTGCCCGAGTCCCGCGCCCCGAAGGCCCGCCGCCCCGACCCGGTCGGACAGCTCCTGGTGATCGCGCTGCTCGGCTCCCTCACGTACGCGATCATCGAGGCGCCCTCCTCCGGCGCCGGCCAGACCCTCACCTTCGGCGGTATCGCGCTGGCCGCGCTCGTCACCCTTCTCTGGTACGAACCCCGCCGCGACGAACCCCTCATCGACCTGCGTTTCTTCCGCTCGGCACCCTTCAGCGGGGCCACGGTCGTGGCGATCAGCGCGTTCGCGGCGCTCGGCGGCTTCCTCTTCCTCTCGACGCTCTACCTCCAGAACGTACGCGGCCTGAACGCCCTCCACGCGGGCCTGTGGATGCTGCCGATGGCGGTCATGACCTTCGTCTGCGCACCCCTGTCCGGGCGGCTCGTCGGCAACCGGGGGCCCCGCCTGTCGCTCCTCATCTCGGGGACGGCGATGACCGCGAGCGGCGTACTCTTCGCCGGTTTCGAGGCCGAGACGGCGAACGTGACCCTCGTCATCGGGTACTTCCTCTTCGGCCTGGGCTTCGGTTTCGTCAACGCCCCGATCACCAACACCGCCGTCTCCGGCATGCCCCGCGCCCAGGCCGGGGTGGCCGCCGCCGTCGCCTCCACGAGCCGCCAGATCGGCCAGACGCTGGGCGTCGCCGTGATCGGCGCGGTCCTCGCCTCCGGCGTCGGTTCCTCCTCCTACCGGAACACCTTCGTCTCCGCGGCCCGCCCCGCCTGGTGGATCATCGCCGCGTGCGGGCTGGCGGTGCTGGTGCTCGGCGCCCTCACCAGTGGGCGCTGGGCCCGGCGCACGGCCGAGCGCACGGCTTTGCGACTGGAGTCGCCCGAGATCAAGGAGTCGGCGGGGGTTGTGTGAGGGTGCGGGCCGGTGGGGGCTGGTCGCGCAGTTCCCCGCGCCCCTAAAGACAAAAGCAGGGGCGCAGCCCCGCTTTTAGGGGCGCGGGGAACTGCGCGAGCAACCCCCACCCACCCGCAGCAGACACTCAACCCGCACCCCAATCACTCAGCCCCGCTCCACCGCAACCGCATGCAGCTTCTCCAGCCGCTCCCGCGACTCCTCGTCCGCCGGTGCGTACGTGACCATCCGCGGCCCCTCCCCCGGGCCAAGCCACAAGTCGGTGTGGACCAGGGTCAACCGCCCCACGTACCGGTTGTCGAAGAACTTGGTCTTGCTGCGCGAGCCGACCACCTCGTGCCGCTCCCAGACCTCACGGAACTGCTCCGACTCCGCCCGCAGCCGCTTGAGCAGCATCTTCCAGGCGGGGTCGGCGAGATGCCCGGCCATCGAGGCGCGGAACTTGGCGGCCATCAGCCGGATCGACTCGTCGAGCATCACGATCGACGAACGCCACTGCTCGTTCGTGGTGATGAGGACCATGCAGTTGCGGTCCTCGGCCGGTACCTCGTCGAGGTCGCAGAGCAGACGCCCGTACGTGCGGTTGTACGCGAGGATGTCGTACCGGCTGTTCTGGATGCAGGCCGGCAGCGGCTCCAGCTGCTCCAGCGTCTGCAACAGCGCGGGAGTGATCGTCGGGCAGCGCGAGGCCGGGGTGGGATCGACGGCGCCGGCCAGCTGGAAGAGGTGGGCGCGCTCGTTCTGGTCGAGCATCAGCGTGCGGGCGAGGGCGTCGAGGACCTGGACGGAGACCTGGATGTCCCGGGCCTGTTCGAGCCACGTGTACCAGGTGACGCCGACCGCGGAGAGGTGCGCGACCTCCTCCCGGCGCAGACCGGGCGTGCGCCGACGGCGGCCGCGGGGCAGGCCCACCTGTTCGGGGGTGAGGTGCTCGCGACGGTGCCGCAGGAAGGCGGCGAGTTCGTGGCGCCGGATGTCGGACTCGCGCGAGGCCCGGCTCTCCGACTCACGCGCGCCCTCCGGCTCACGCCCACCCTCCGGCTCACGCGCGGGCGCACCGGAGGTCCCCGGGGCCTGGGCCGCACGCCCCTGCACTCCGGCCGCCCCGGGGGGCCCGGTCGCCCCGTTCTCCCGTACCGCCGCTTCCTCGGCCATGGTCGTCATGCCTCCAGCGTGCCGCCGCCCTCACCCTGTTTCCAGGTACTCCTTGTAACAGGATAAAGAGACTCTGGTACCAGTCTGAGAGGGGGAGCACTCTCGACAGCGTGACCGAAACCCTCGCTTCCCGTACAGCCCGCTCGACCGTCGTCCCACCCGTGCTCGGCGGGCTCGGACTGTTCACCGTGCTGCTCGGCGCGGCCCTGCCCCTCATCGACTTCTTCATCGTGAACGTCGCCCTGCCCACGATCGGCCACGACCTGGCCGCGGGCGACGCGGTCCTGGAACTCGTCGTCGCCGGTTACGGAGTCGCGTACGCCGTGCTCCTCGTCCTCGGCGGCCGGCTCGGCGACATGTTCGGCCGGCGCCGGCTCTTCCTCGGCGGGATGATCGCCTTCGGGCTGACCTCGCTGGCGTGCGGTCTGGCGCCGAGCGCGTGGACGCTCGTCGCGGCGCGCGTCGCGCAGGGCGCGGCCTCGGCAGCGATGCTCCCGCAGGTCCTCGCCACCATCCAGTCGGCGACCCAGGGCCCGCGCCGCGCCAGGGCGATGGGCCTGTACGGGGCCACCGCCGGGCTCTCCATGGTGGCCGGGCAGATCCTCGGCGGCGTCCTCGTCGCGGCGGACATCGCGGGCACCGGCTGGCGCGCGGTCTTCCTGGTGAACGTGCCGGTCGTGCTGGTGGGCCTCTTCCTCGCCGCCAAGGCCGTGCCGGAGACCCGCTCGCAGAACCCGGCGCCGGTGGACGGCCCCGGAACGGCCCTGCTGGCCATCGCCCTGGTGTCCCTGCTCGCCCCGCTCACCGAGGGCCGGGCGGCGGGCTGGCCCCTGTGGACGTGGCTGTCCCTGGCGGTGTTCCCGGTCGCGGCGACGGCCTTCTACCTCGTCGAGCGGCGGGCGGAACGTCTGGGCCGCACCCCGCTGGTCCCGCCGAGCCTGTTCTCCAACCTCCCCCTCCGCCGGGGCCTGGTGATGATCCTCCCCTTCTCGATCGGCTTCAGCGGCTTCATGTTCGTCATCGCGGTGGCGCTGCAGCAGGGGGTCGCCCTGAGCCCGGTCCGCGCGGGTCTCACCCTGGCCCCGATGGCGGTGTCCTTCTTCGTGGTCTCGCTGCTGGGCCCGCGCCTGGTGACCCGGTGGGGCACGCGGGTGGTGACCGCGGGCGGCCTGGTCCAGGCGGTCGGCGTGGCCGTCCTCGCCCTCACGGTGTGGAGCTCCTGGCCCCACGTCGGCGGTCTCGAACTCTGGCCCGGCGTGATCATCGCGGGTGCCGGTCAGGCCCTCCAACTGCCCATCCTCTTCCGCGTCATACTCTCCGAGGTTCCCCCGGCCCGCGCCGGCGTGGGCAGCGGAGTCATGATCACCGCCCAGCAGTCGGCCCTCGCCCTGGGCGTGGCCACGCTCGGCACCCTCTTCCTCACCCTCACCCCGGGCCACGGCATGCGGGACGCCCTGGTCACCACGCTTCTCGTCCAGCTCGCCGGGGTCGTACTGACCACCGGGCTGAGCCTGCGACTGCCCCGCGCCATCGCATGACGCCACGGAGCAGTGCACGGAACAGTGCGCGGAACAGTGCGCGGAATTCGCACACAACTCACCACAGTTGTGTCCCTGTTGATGTTGTTCTTGCTGCACACTCCTTAGCGCGCGCAAGCAAAGCGCGACCACCAGGAGGCGTCATGCTGCAGATCAACACCAGCAAGGTGAGCCGCTGGGACCAGCACGGCCGCGAGCACATCGTCCGGGTCCAACGCACGGGCGTGCAGCGGACGATCAGATGCGACACCTGCGGCTGGCGGAAGGCCGCCCAGTTCCTGCCCTGGCTGAAGGCCGAGGAGCATCTGGCGGAGGCACACCAGGCAACAGTGGATCCGTCGGAGGCCTGAGGGAGCACCGACCGGGCACGGTCACAGCGCGGCGCGGCGGGGGCCGAACCAGACCCCCGCCGCACCGCGCTCTCCGTTCTTCGGAGCAACATCCAAGAGCTGACTCAGCCCTGGTTCAGCGGCAGCGCGACATCCACCACCTGCCGCCCGTGCGGGAACGAGCCCAGCGAACTCAGCTTCCCCGTCAGCAGGTTGACCCGGAACGACTTGTTGCCCGTCACCGCGTACCCGGTGTTCGTCCCGTTCCGCGCCGAACTGTAGATGTCGAACCCGGAGTTCAGGGGCGCGTCCACGCCCAGCTTGCCCGTCGGCGCCAGGTTGCCGGCGTTGGCGGGCGACTGCACCGACACCTGGTCCAGCGCGGTGTCGAGGTCGAACAGGGTGGTGGCCGTCGTCGCGTCGAGGTCGTTGTTCGTGTACGCGGCCCCGGTCACGCCGAGTGCGGTGGCACCCGGGTTCGGCGGCACCGGCGGGTTGGTGAGGGTGCCGTCGACGGCGGTGGTGCCGGGAGCCGGTGCGCCGGCCGGGTCGTCGAGGTTGTGGCGGAGGTTCTGGCCGGTGTCGCTGATGACCCGGAGCCGGTTGGCGGCCGGGTTGAAGTCGACGCCGAAGGCCTTGCCCTGAAGGGGCACGCTGAGCTGCGAGACCTTGGTGGCGCGGGCGCCCGCCTCACGGATCGTGTAGATACCGCCCCGGTCCCCGACGGCGTACAGCTTGTTGTTCTGTACGCGGTAGTCGATGCCGATCAGCGACTTGTCGCCCTTGAGTCCGTCGACCTTCCCTAGCGGCACCGCGGCGCCCGGCCGGTCGACGCGGAACAGGACGAGCTTCTGGTCCGCGGTGAGCCCGACGGCCCGCAGCCCGCTGGACGCGAGCGCCTCCGGCAGCCCGCCCCCGCCGCCCTTGGCCTCGACCCCGCCCCCGGAGGCCCCCTTCTCCGCCGACCCGCCGAGCGCCCCGGCACCGACGGCACCGACCGTCCCGAGCGCCACCGCCATCGCCAGTACGCCCATGACTGCTTGCTTGCGCATCCGTACCCCCGTGAAGGTGCCGGCCCGCCCCCTGCGGACCGTCTGCCCCTCCTTCGGAACCCCGCGCCCCCTGGATTGCAAAAACCCCGGTTCCATTACATCCGTTACGGACGTGACAGAACCGGGGCATTTGCTTTTAGGGGCGCGGGGAACTGCGCGACCAGCCACGACGAACCCGCACCCGGCAACCAACACCAGCCACGCAGACGCCCACCCGCAAAGCAGCTAGCAACCGATGAGCCGGCTCGCCAGGTACCCCTCGATCTGGTCCAGCGACACGCGCTCCTGCTTCATCGAGTCCCGCTCACGAACAGTAACCGCGTTGTCGTCCAGCGTGTCGAAGTCCACCGTCACACAGAACGGCGTACCGATCTCGTCCTGCCGCCTGTACCGACGACCGATGGCCCCGGCGTCGTCGAAGTCGATGTTCCAGTGCTGGCGGAGCGCCGAGGCAAGCCCCTTCGCCTTCGGCGACAGCTCGGGGTTGCGCGACAGCGGAAGCACCGCGACCTTCACCGGCGAAAGCCGGGGGTCGAGCCGCAGAACGGTCCGCTTCTCCATCTTGCCCTTGGCGTTGGGCGCCTCGTCCTCGACGTACGCGTCCAGCAGGAACGCGAGCATCGCGCGGCCGACACCGGCCGCCGGCTCGATGACGTACGGAGTCCAGCGCTCGCCGGCCTCCTGGTCGAAGTAGGAGAGGTCCTGGCCGGAGGCCTTGGAGTGGGCGGAGAGGTCGTAGTCCGTGCGGTTGGCGACGCCCTCCAGCTCACCCCACTCGTTGCCGCCGAACTGGAAGCGGTACTCGATGTCGGCGGTGCGCTTGGAGTAGTGGGAGAGCTTCTCGGCCGGGTGGTCGTACCAGCGCATGTTCTCCTCGCGGAGGCCCAGGCCGGTGTACCAGTTCCAGCGCTCCTGCATCCAGAACTCCTGCCACTTCTCGTCCTCGCCCGGCTTGACGAAGAACTCCATCTCCATCTGCTCGAACTCGCGGGTGCGGAAGATGAAGTTGCCGGGCGTGATCTCGTTGCGGAAGGACTTGCCCATCTGCGCGATGCCGAACGGCGGCTTGCGGCGCGAGGTCTGCTGGACCTGGGCGAAGTTGGTGAAGATGCCCTGCGCGGTCTCGGGGCGCAGGTAGGCGACGGAGCCGCTGTCCTGGGTGGGGCCGAGGTGCGTGGAGAGCAGGCCGGAGAACTGCTTGGGCTCGGTGAACTGGCCCTTGTTGCCGCAGTGCGGGCAGTTGACGTCCGCGAGGCCGTTCTCGGGCTGCTTGCCGTGCTTGGCCTCGTACGCCTCTTCAAGGTGGTCGGCGCGGAAGCGCTTGTGACACGAGGTGCACTCGGTGAGCGGGTCGGTGAAGGTGGCGACGTGACCGGAGGCCACCCAGACCTCCGTCGCCAGGATCACGGACGAGTCGATACCGACGACGTCCTCGCGCGACGTCACCATGTAGCGCCACCACTGGCGCTTGATGTTCTCCTTGAGCTCGACACCCAGCGGCCCGTAGTCCCAGGCGGCTCGCTGGCCGCCGTAGATCTCACTGCACGGGTAGACGAAGCCACGGCGCTTGCTCAGGCTGACGATGGTGTCGATCTTGTCGGCGGCCACGGTGCTCTCTTCATTACGACGACGGGCGACGAAGCGGTTGCTTCACAGCGATGCTTCAGAGCGAATGCTTCAGATTACCGGCGGCCCCTGCCCCCGGATCAAATCGGTTGGGGTCCTGGCCGGACACCGTTCCCCGTAGTGCCGCCCCACCCCTCCCATACCGGGATGAAGCCCAGATCACAAGGAGCCTTATTGACAACCGTTTCCAGATTTGTTGAAAATGGGTGTCATGAACGTACGACGACGTCTTGTGTCCGGCACCGCGGCCGCCGCGGCCACCGCCCTGGGTCTCGGGCTCCTCTCCGCCTGCTCGTCCGAGTCCACCGCGGCCGACGGCAACAGCGGGAAGCTCGACGTCGTGGCGTCGTTCTACCCGCTGCAGTTCATAGCCGAGCGAATAGGCGGGGACCACGTCAGTGTGAGCACGCTGACCGAGCCCGGCCAAGAGCCGCACGACCTGGAGATCAGCGCCAAGCAGACCGCGCAGCTCCAGGAGTCGGACGTGGCCCTCTACCTGAAGAACCTCCAGCCCTCCGTCGACGACGCGGTCGCCCAGTCCGAGATCAAGACGAAGATCGACGCGGCGACCCTCACCAGCCTGGAGAAGCACGGCAACGAGGTCGGCGGCCACGCGGCCGAGCACGACGACCACGAGGGCGAGGAGGGCTCCGGCGAGGACCCGCACATCTGGCTCGACCCCGTGAAGTACGCCGAGGTCGCCGAGGGTGTGGGCAAGGCCTTCGAGAAGGCCGACCCGGACAACGCGGCGGACTACAAGAAGAACACCGCCGCCCTGGTGAAGAAGCTGGACGGCCTCAACACGCAGTTCGAGGACGGGCTCAAGAACACGAGGACAAAGGTCTTCATCACCACGCACGCCGCCTTCGGCTATCTCGCCGAGCGCTACGGCCTCACCGAGGAGGCCATCAACGGTCTGGACCCGGAGAACGAACCCAGCGCCAACCGCGTCAAGGACCTTGAGAAGATGGCCAAGGCCGACGGCGTCTCCACGGTCTTCTACGAGACCCTCGTCAGCGACAAGACCGCGAAGACCATCGCCGCGGACGCGAACCTCAAGACCGATGTGCTCGACCCGATCGAGGGCATCACGGAGAAGTCCCGCGGTGACGACTACTTCCAGGTGATGGAGTCCAACCTCAAGGCGCTGCAGTCGGCACTGGGCGCGAAGTGACCAACCCCCGGAGGACGGCGGCATGAAGGACGGCGGCATGAGGGACGACCCCGGCGCATCGGCCGTCATATCCCTGCGCGGTGTGACGGCCGAGCTGGGCTCACGCCCCGTCCTGCGCGGTATCGACCTCACCGTGAACCGCGGTGAGGTCGTCGCGCTGCTCGGCGCCAACGGCTCCGGCAAGTCGACGGCCGTCCGTACGGTCATCGGCCAGGTCCCGGTCAGCGGCGGCGAGGTCGAGCTGTTCGGCACCCCGCGGCGCCGCTTCCGCGACTGGTCGCGCGTGGGTTACGTACCGCAGCGCACGACCGCCGCCGGCGGAGTGCCCGCGACGGTCACCGAGGTGGTGTCCTCGGGGCGGCTGTCCCGCGCCCGCTTCGGTGTCCTGCGCAGGGCCGACCGCGAGGCGGTCCAGCGGGCCATCGCCCTGGTCGGCCTCGCGGACCGGGCCAAGGACTCGGTGAACGCGCTGTCCGGCGGGCAGCATCAGCGCGTACTCATCGCCCGTGCCCTCGCCGCCGGGCCCGAACTGCTGATCATGGACGAGCCGATGGCGGGTGTGGACCTGGCCAGCCAGGAGGTCCTCGCGGAGACCCTGCGCGAGCAGGTCGCCCAGGGCGCCTCGGTCCTGCTCGTCCTGCACGAACTGGGCCCGCTGGAGCCGCTGATCAACCGCGCGGTCGTGCTGCGCGACGGCTGCGTCATGCACGACGGCCCGCCCCCGCAGGCACTCGGCCAGCACGCTCTGCCCGGCCACGACCACGTACACCCCCACGCGGCTCACGACGCCGAACCGATCCGGACGGGACTGCTGAGCTGATCGCCATGAACCTCGAAATCCTCGACTACGCCTTCATGCAGCGGGCCCTGCTCGCCGCGGTCCTCGTCGGCATCACCGCGCCCGCCGTCGGCATCTACCTCGTGCAGCGCCGCCAGGCCCTGCTCGGCGACGGCATCGGCCATGTCGCGATGACCGGCGTCGGCCTCGGCTTCCTGCTCTCCTGGTCCCCGGTGTGGATGGCCACGGCCGTCTCCGTGGTCGGCGCGATCCTGATGGAACTGATCCGCTGGTACGGGAAGACGCGCGGCGACATCGCGCTGGCGATGCTGTTCTACGGGGGCATGGCGGGCGGTGTGATGTTCATCAACCTCGCGCCCGGCGGCTCCAACGCCAACCTGACCTCGTACCTCTTCGGGTCGCTCTCCACGGTCTCCGAGGAGGACGTGACGGCGATCTGCCTGCTCGCGGCCTTCGTCGTCCTCGTCACGGTCGGGCTGCGGCGGCAGCTGTTCGCGGTGAGCCAGGACGAGGAGTTCGCGCGGGTCACCGGGCTGCCGGTGCGCGCCCTGAACCTGCTCACGGCCGTCACCGCGGCGGTCACCGTCACGGTCGCCATGCGGGTCGTCGGCCTGCTGCTGGTCTCCGCCCTGATGGTGGTCCCGGTGGCCGCCGCGCAGCAGCTCAGCCGCAGTTTCGCCGCCACGTTCGCGATCGCGGTGGCGATCGGGGTGAGCGTGACCATCGGCGGCACGGTGACCTCGTACTACCAGGACGTGCCGCCCGGTGCGACGATCGTCCTGTCGACCATCGGCGTGTTCATCCTGCTCACGGCGTTGGCGACACCACTGGCCCGGCGCAGGGCGCGGGCCGCCGCGCAGGCCGCGGCCCAGGAGGCCGGCGATCCGGCGGAGTGCGCGATTCCGGCCACGCGCACACCCACCGGAAAGGTCGGCGTCTGACTGCGCCCGGTCCGGGCTGGCACAATGGCCCGGCAAGCCGCAGACGTTTGGAGGCAACGGTGACTACCGCTGGACCGCCCGTTCGGGGCCGTTCCACCCGGCAGCGTGCCGCCGTGGCGGCGGCGCTCGACGAGGTGGACGAGTTCCGCAGCGCCCAGGACCTGCACGACATGCTCAAGCACAAGGGCGACTCCGTCGGGCTGACCACGGTGTACCGCACGCTGCAGTCCCTTGCCGACGCCGGCGAGGTCGATGTCCTGCGCACGTCGGACGGCGAGTCCGTGTACCGCCGCTGCGCGAGCGGCGACCACCATCACCACCTCGTGTGCCGCGTCTGCGGCAAGGCCGTCGAGGTGGAGGGGCCGGCCGTGGAGAAGTGGGCGGAGGCCATCGCGGCGGAGCACGGCTATGTGAGCGTGGCCCACACGGTGGAGATCTTCGGCACCTGCGCGGAGTGCGCTGCGCGCGGCTAGGCGTGGACAGGGGCAGGGTCCACCAGTTCGTTCTTGGCTGCGGGCCGGTGGGGGTTGTTCGCGCAGTTCCCCGCGCCCCTAAAGGGGCGCGGGGAACTGCGCAATCTTTGAGCTGCGGCAGGAACGGCGCGAACTTCAGGGGCGCGGG
>NZ_JBITFQ010000006.1:363313-405647 GCF_044456225.1 Streptomyces sp. NPDC050988
GGGGAACTGCGCGATCTTTGAGCTGCGGCAGGAACGGCGCGAACTTCAGGGGCGCGGGGAACTGCGCGATCTTTGAGCTGCGGCAGGAACGGCGCGAACTTCAGGGGCGCGGGGAACTGCGCGATCTTTGAGCTGCGGCAGGAACGGCGCGGATTTCAGGGGCGCGGGGAACTGCGCAGTCTTTTAGGGGCGCGGGGAACTGCGCGGCCAGCCCCCACCCACCCGCACTCGCGAAGCGAACCGTTCAGGCCCCTTCGGGGCGGCCCCGCATTCCCTCCTCCATCGCCAGAAGGTCCTCGTTCGGGACGGCACCGCCGAAGCGGCGGTCGCGGGAGGCGTACTCCACGCACGCACGCCAGAGGTCACGGCGGTCGAAGTCGGGCCACAGGACGTCCTGGAAGACCATCTCGGCGTAACTGGACTGCCAGATCAGGTAGTTGGACGTGCGCTGCTCACCGCTCGGGCGCAGGAAGAGGTCGACGTCCGGCATGTCCGGGTAGTAGAGGTACTTCTGGATGGTCTTCTCGGTGACCTTGGCCGGGTCGAGCTTCCCGGCGGCGACATCCGCGGCCAACGCCTTCGCGGCGTCGGCGAGTTCGGCACGGCCGCCGTAGTTGACGCAGAAGTACAACGTCATCGCGTCGTTCTTCTGCGTCTGCTCCTGGGCGACCTGGAGCTCCTGGACCACGGACTTCCACAGCTTGGGCATGCGGCCGACCCAACGGATCCGGATGCCGAGCTCGTCCATCTCGTCGCGGCGGCGCCGGATGACGTCCTTGTTGAAGTTCATCAGGAAGCGGACCTCCTCGGGCGACCGCTTCCAGTTCTCCGTCGAGAAGGCGTACAGGGAGAGGTTCTTGACGCCCAGCTCCAGACAGCCCTTGAGGACGTCCATGACGACGCCCTCGCCGACCCGGTGCCCCTCGGTGCGCGGCAGCCCGCGCTCCTTGGCCCAGCGGCCGTTCCCGTCCATCACGCACGCCACGTGGTTCGGAATCAGCTCCCCGGGCAGCTTGGGCGAGCGGGCGCCGGACGGGTGCGGCTCCGGCGTCTTGTACTCGCGGCGCTGGCGCCCCAGGATCCCGCGTACCACCATGTGCTTCTCGTCTCCTCTTACGTGACGTGCCTACGGGTACTTCTCTGCCTACTTCTCCACGTACCGCAGCGAGCGCAGTCCGCGCTCCAGGTGCCAGTGCAGATAGGCCGACACCAGACCGCTGCCCTCCCGGACGTACCGCGACTCGCACGCGTCCGCGGTCGCCCAGTCCCCCGTCAGCAGCGCGCCGAGCAGTTCGAGGGCCCCCGCCGAGGGTACGACGCTGCCGGGCACCCGGCAGTCGACGCAGACGGAACCTCCCGCGGCGACCGAGAAGAACCGATTCGGTCCCGGCATGCCGCACTTCGCGCAGTCGCCGAAGCTCGGCGCGTAGCCGTTCACGGCGAGTGAGCGCAGCAGGAAGGCGTCGAGGATGAGGTGCGGCTCGTGCTCGCCCTGCGCGAGCGTGCGCAGCCCGCCCACCAGCAGCAGATACTGCTGCACGGCCGGCTCGCCCTCGTGGTCGGTGAACCGCTCGGCGGTCTCCAGCATGGCCGTCCCGGCGGTGTACCGCGCGTAGTCGGCGACGATCCCGCCACCGTACGGAGCGATCGTCTCGCTCTGTGTGCACAGCGGGAGCCCGCGCCCGATCAGCTCGCTCCCCCGCGCGAAGAACTGCACGTCGACGTGGGAGAAGGGTTCGAGCCGCGCCCCGAACTTCGACTTGGTCCGCCTGACGCCCCGCGCGACGGCCCGCACCCGCCCGTGACCGCGAGTGAGCAACGTGATGATGCGGTCCGCCTCGCCCAGTTTCTGGGTGCGCAGGACAACGCCGTCGTCGCGGAACAGGCTCATGCGCCCATTCTCGCGTACGGAGTCAGCGGGCGTGGTCGGGGTGGCTGATCGCGTGCCAGGGCGCCATGTTCCAGGGGCTGGCCCGGTTCGCGGGGTCGAGCAGGGACGTCAGATGGGCGTCCGAGACGGCCTGCGGGGCCGGGGCGTCCGGGGTGCCCCGCAGATTCTCCCGCCAGACCATCCTGCCCAGCAGATAGTGCTCGGCGTACTCGTTCCAGGAGGCGTACGACCTCACCACCGCCGGGACGATGTTCTTCAGCGCGGTCCACGCGTCGGCCTCGCCGAGCATCCCGCACGCGAAGCCCCGGCGGGTGATGTCGACGTACAGACCCGCGTCCCACGCCAGGGGCTCGACGCCGAGCCGCCGCCGGGCGCCGGCGCGGTAGCCGGTCCGGGCGAGGCCGTCGAGCCGGCCGACCAGTTCCGCGCGTGAGGTGATCTCCCACTGGTCGGCCAGCCAGCGCCCAGCCTTGTCGTCGTCGATACGGGTGAACGGGTACAGGGTCGTCCGCGAGGCGTCCCGGTCACGGTTCACCGGCGCGCTGAGCGACACCATCCACAACTGGTGCATGGTGAGCGGCACGGGGTACTTGCGCACGGCCTTCCGCCCGCGCCGTTTCCATATCCATATCGCCATGGCGCAGCACCCTATGACAGGCACCTCCGGGCGCTTCAGGGGACCTCGCCGCGGCTGCGTGCGTTGGCGTACGCGGTGGCCGCGCTGAGGCGTTCCGCCGCGGTGGCTCCCCGGACGGTGTCCGGTGCGCAGTCCCACTCCTTGCCGCCGCCGTACGGTCTGAGCTGTACGTAGGGTCCCTCGTGCCCCATCACCACGCCCACCCTTCCCGTCCTCGTGTCGACGACGTACGTCCCGACCTTCGGCTTCATCCCAGCACCGCCGCGAGCCGGGCCGCCGTCTCGACGGAACACCGCCCCAATTCGACGAGCGGACAAGGGGCCTCCCGCGCCAAACTTGCCGGGTCGATCCCCAGTGTCGGCAACTTAATTCCTGCCGTTGCCAGTGCCGCGCGCAATTCCTTCACCGTTTCCTCCGCTTGTTCGACACACGCCGTCGAGTGCTGTGCGCCGTGGCCGATCCCGTCAGCCTTCACGGTTTTCCCCTTTCCAATTGGGTTTCACGCTTTTCATCACCACGGTGACGCCTGCCGCTTAGACTTTGGAAGACCTCTACGCTCAGCAACGTCGGTGCAGTGCACGGCAGTACAAGGGGGCTCGGCCATGGCCAATGGTTCGCGGCAGGCTGCTTGGGAGTTCTTCGGCACGGAGCTGAAGAGGCGTCGCGAGGACGCCGGGTTAACCCAAGTGGACTTGGGTCATCGCGTTTTTGTGTCGGGCGGCTACATCGGGCAATTCGAACAGGCAATTCGGAAACCGCAGTTGGATGTGGCGAAGCGGATCGACGAGGTCCTACAAACCGATGGCTTTTTCGAGCGCCTCTGGCGAAAGCTCATCAAGGACCAGCCGTATACGGAGTATTTCGCGCACGTGGTGGAGCTGGAGCGGCTGGCCACAGAGATCTGTGAGTACGCGCCGACGGTCATCCCCGGCCTCCTCCAGACGCGGGAGTACGCGCAGGCGGTGTTCCTGGCGGGCAACCCGCTCGCCGCCGACGAGTACATCGAGGAACTGCTCAAGGGACGCATGGCCCGGACGCGACTCCTCAAGGACGCTACAAGGCCCGTGTATTGGGTGGTCCTCCATGAGACGGTCCTGCGGGTCCAGGTCGGCGGCCCGACCGTCATGGCCCACCAACTGGACCACATCGCGGCGCTGGTGCGGGAGCGCAAGGCGCTGTTGCAGGTGCTGCCGTTCGCGGCGGGGGCACACCGAGAGATGGGCAAGATGATGAAGCTCATGCAGTTCGAGGATGCCCCGCCAACCGTCTATACAGAGGCGGTGCTTTCGGGGAGCCTGCTGGACGAACCGGCTGTGGTGAAGCGAACCCAGTCGTCCTACGATCTGATCAGGGCCGCCGCGCTGTCACCGGAGGCGTCCCTGGCCCTGATCCAGTCGGCGGCGGAGGACCACAGACGATGCGCGAGTTCGACCTGAGCAACTCCCGCTGGCGTAAGAGCAGTTACAGCGGCGGCAGCGGCGGGGAGGACTGCCTCGAAGTCGCCGACGGAGTCCCCGGTGTCGTACCCGTGCGGGACAGCAAGGTCGTGGGCGGGCCCGTTCTGCTGGTCGGTGCCGACGCGTGGCTCGCCTTTGTCGGGGGGCTCGGGCGGTGAACGTCAGCCGGTGAGGGCGACGTACAGTCCGACCGCCCAGACCAGCGTGGCGACCAGGCCGCAGATGACCAGGACGAGTGTCCAGCCGACGTGGTTGACGGTGAGCGGGCCCGTTGCCCTGCTCGGGTCGAGTGGGTCGTAGGTGACATCGACCCGCCCCACCCCCGTTGTGATGCCACCCACCGAGCCGCGTGACTCGATCCGCGTGAGGTCCCTTCCGTCGGCCGTCCGGTAGCTGAGCCGCTGGAAGTAGAAGACGTTGCCCCCGAACCCCCGTACCGTCCCCTCGCTGCGGCCGGAGACGGTGATGCCACGGCGGCGCAGGACGACGAGATCGCGTATCAGCCGGACCCAGCAGAAGTAGAGCAGCCCCAGGCCACCGGGCCCCAGCCAGCCGAAGGCCAGGATCACCGGACCGACGTCGCCGGCGCCGTACTGCCCGATGAGCAGGAGCACGGCGGTGTAGGCGACGGCCGCGATGCCGATCATGAGGCCGCGGTGAACCCCTGGGCTCAGGCTCGGCTGCCGGGTGTCCACGAGGACCAGCGCGTGTCCGTCGGGCACGGCGGTCGTGGTGGCCAGGGCGCGCTGGAGCGACTCGGTGAAGGCCCTGGCCGCGTGGGCGTTGCGGGTCGGTATCGAAACACCCGCGCCGAGCCCGTGCCGTGCGGCGCCGGGGTCCCCGCTCAGGTCGATGCGTACGTCGCGGGCGGGCGTCAACTCGGCTGCTCGCAGGGCGCGTACGGGTACGGTCCAGGTGGTGGCCCCTTGGACGAGCCGCAGCCGCTGCCCGTCGAACCGCGCCGTGATGCCGCCGCCGGTCAGCACGATCTCGTTCGCACCGTCTCTTGATGATCTGTCTGACATGGCCGGATCGTAGCGGCGGAGGCGGTTCGCGGCGCCGGGATTCCGGGGGTCGGCGGCGCGGAGCCGATGGAGCGGGACAGCGCCGGGCTCGTGCCGGTGGCGGTGGCACGACCCCCTCCCCCGCGCGGGGCCGCGCCGGTGCCGGACTCGGACCGCCCGGCGCTGTCACCAACCAGGGTGCGGGGTGGACGAGTACGGGACAACGCTTTCGAATCTCGTCTAAAAGCGCAGGCGCGCCAACAGCACCGAGCGTGGTGACATGGCGGTGGAACCAGGTGGCCCGGGGAGGGATCTGTGGTGGAGTCGAGGGTTCGGCTGGGGCGGGTCGACCAGTTGAAGGTCGAGGTCGCGTACCGGCCGGGGACCACGATCGTCTCCCTGCTGGTCGATGCCCTGGGCGGCCGTCCGCAGGGTGTACTCCCGCACGTGCGGCGAACCGTCCGCGCCGGATTGCCCAAGGACGCCGCCCAGTTGCTGCCCCCGCTGTTCGTACCCGGGGTGTCGCCCATACCGGACTGGCTGTCGATGGACGCGGCCGGCTCGGACCAGGAGATCCGCGAAGCGCTGGCGCGGATGCGTGACCTGTCGGCCGACACCGCGCTGGCCGGGATCGACTTCACGTTCGGCGGGCGGATACCGGACCGGTGGGAGCCGGTGCTGCGTGACCCCCGTCGGCTCGCCGCGGCCTTCGCGGACGCGCTGGACGCGGTCCGGACGACGTGCGCGCCGGCGCTGCGGCGGACGCGGGCCGTCTACGAGCGGGAGGCCGAGCGGGTAGGGATCGCCTCGGTGACGGGTCAGATCGGGGTCGTCCTGTCCCAGCTCAACGCGCTGTGGAAGCTGGACGGCGACGATCTCGTCTACAACGGCGGCCGGATCGGCGACCACGTCCTCGGCGACCGGCGCTTCCTCCTGGTCCCGCTGCTGTCCGGCACCAACGCCTCCATCTTCAGCCTCGACACCCAGGACAGCGTCTCGCTCGGCTACCCGGCCCGAGGTCTGGCGCTCGCCTGGACCGGGCAGGAGCCCCCGGCGGAGTCCCCCGACGCGCTGAGCCACGTCGCCGGGCGGGTCCGGGCGAGGATCCTCCGCCATCTCGCCCACCGCCCGACTGTGAGCGAGACGGCCGCCCACCTCAACTGCGCCCCTGCAACGGTCACTTACCACTGCCACCAACTGGAGGACGCCGGCCTCCTCGTCCGCGAACGCCGGGGCCAGTCCGTCAGGATGAGCCTCACCCCACGCGGCGAGGCCCTCGTCGAGCTCCTGACCTAGGGCCTGTCGCCGTGACCGGAGAGGAGTTGCCGAGTGGCCCGGTTGAGCGGACCCGTTCTGCGTACCCAGAGGCTTGTGATGGAGCCGATCCGCCGCGAGGACAGCGACGATCTCTTCGCGGCCGTGGTCAGTCAGGACAGCGTCATGCGATGGCTGGCGACCGGCCGCGCGGACAGCCGGTCCGCGGCCGAGGCCATGTGCGACGACCACGTCGCCCACTGGACCAGACACGGCTACGGCGACTTCGCGGTCAGGGATGCCGCGACGCACGCGTTCCTCGGCCGGGTGGGACTGCGCAACCGGGCCCGGCACGGAGTCGACCTCGGTTTCGCCCTGCACCCACGGGCACAGGGCCGCGGGATCGCCCGCGAGGCCGGCCGCGCATGCCTGGACCTGGCCTTTCGCCGCCTCTCGCTCCCAGCCGTTTTCGCGTTCGTCCTGCCCGACAACACGGCCTCGATCGCGGCACTGCGCCGCCTGGGCGCCCGGGCGGACGGGACTGTCCGGTCCAGCGGCCTGCATTGCCTGCGCTACCGGTTCGACCCCGCCGCCATGGCCGCTGCGGAGCCTGTGGTGAACGACGACGGGTGTGCGGACCTCCAACTGGTCCATGCAGCGGGCCCCGGTTCTCCGGACGACAGGGCCGCACTCCGCGACGGCCTGTCCGACCCCTTGGGGGCGAACGGGCTCGGCCTGGTGTGGGCCGACAAGCAGCACACCCTCACCGCCGTCCTGGAGGGCCGGCCGGTGGCTTCCGCGGGATGGCTGCTGCGGGACGTGGCCTTCGACGGACTGCCGCGCCGCGCCGCGGGGTTGGGCGATGTGCTGGTGCACCCCGCGCATCGAGGCAGGGGCATCGCCCGGACGGTGATCAGTGTGGCGGTCGAACACGCACGAGCGGCCGGCGCCGAGACGATGATTCTGCTCTGCCGCCCGGACCTGGTCCCGCTCTGCACGCGGCTGGGATGGAGCCGGCCCCCGGTGCCCGTCACCTTCCAACAGCCCGACGGTACGCGGACCTCACCACTGACCACCATGACCTACGACCTGGCCGGCCTGTCCGATCCCACCGTCGGCGTGGACCTGCGCGGCCTGCCCTTCTGATGCGCTGAGCGGGATTCGCCGTCCGGTCGGGCTCCGCGGCACCACTGGGGCCGCTCGGCGCGGGCCGATTTATTCGGTTGCCGCGCGCCGTGTCCGCGCCTCACCATGGGCGGGAAACCGGGAGCTGCCCGGTGCTCCACGAGAGGAGGCACGACCGTGACCACGACTGTCCTCGGCCTGCCCGCAGACCGCCTCCCTCTCGCCTCATGGAGTACCTCCAGCGATGTCTCACGACGATCTCTCGCAGCACCCGCAACACCCTCAGCAGCCTCAACACCCGGCATTTCCTGACGACTTCACCACCGGCACCCATCGCCACGTCCCGCCGCAGGGCGACGCGGCACTGGACGACCTCGACGACCGGTTCGTCTTCGACTTCCAGGCCTACGACGACCTCGAGGACGGCCGGCGCTGGTCGACCTGGCTCAGCGTGGAACCTCTCTGCCGGGGCCCCGAGCCGCTCCCGGACTGGGTGGTGACCTCGCAGGGCGCGATCGACACCGAGCTGGGCGTCCTCAAGACCGGCAAGGAGGCCGACGTCCACCTCATCGAGCGCGCCGATCCGCGAGACCCCGCCGGCGGCGGCGTGGTCATGGCGGCCAAGCGGTACCGCTCCCCCGAGCACCGGACCTTCCACCGCTCCGCGTCCTACACCGAGGGCCGCTCGATGAAGCGCTCACGTGACGAGCGGGCCCTCAAGCGCAAGAGCACCTTCGGCCGGCAGGTCGCGGCCGGCGAGTGGGCGGTGTCCGAGTGGGGTGCGCTGGTGCGGCTCTGGAACCTCGGACTGCCGGTTCCCTACCCGGTCCAGATCGACGGCACCGAGATCCTGATGGAGTGGATCACCGTCGTCGACGAGGACGGCGCTGTCCAGACCGCGCCCCGGCTCGCCCAGACCCGGCCCTCACCCGAGCTGCTGGCGTCTTACTTCGAGCAACTCACGGACGCGCTCGCGACGATGGTGCAGAACGGCCTCGTACACGGCGACCTCTCGGCGTACAACATCCTCGCGGCGGGCGAGCGGCTGGTCGTCATCGACCTGCCGCAGATCGTCGACCTGGTCGGCAACCTCAACGGGATGACCTTCCTCCAGCGCGACTGCACCAACATCTGCGGCTGGTTCCGCTCGCGGGGCCTCGACGTCGACGAACACGCGCTGTTCGCGGAACTGATGGCACACGCCTTCTGAACCGACCGGCGGCCGAGGCTGGTTGGCCGGCCGACACGACGGAGTCCGGGCAGTCGGAGAGCTACTGGCTCAGCACGCCCCGGCGCACCACGCGGCGAACCTCTTGAAGGCGACCGTGGCGCTGGGGCCCCAGACTCCGTCGATCGGTCCGGGGTAGCCGTACTCCGCCGTCAGGAAAGTCAGCAACGCCCTGTCGGTGCTGAACTCTGGGACTCCGTTGATCGGGCCGGCGTACCCCCAGTCCGCCTGGAGGAAGCGCTGTATCGCCTTCCAACTCTCGGTGCCCAATTGGCCGTTGAGCGGGCCGGGGTAGCCCCAGTTGTCCATCAGCCAGCACTGGACGTTCCTGGCTTCCGGCGTGGACAGACCATGGTTGTCGACCGCGAGCGGGCTGACGGCCTCGGCGCTCGCCGCCGACTTCGTGGCCGCCTCGGCTGCCGCTCCGGTTGCCGCGAAACTGCTGCTCGCCCCCGCAAGGCCCCCGACAAGGATCCCGGCGACCGCGGTGGCGCTGACTAACGTGCGTGTCAAAGTCCGCATGCGTTTCCCCCTTTTTGGATTTCCGACTGTTACGAACCCATGTTCCCGGTCCTCCCCCGCCGCTGTCATGCTCATACAAGCCTGGTGACACAACGCAGGTCGGGGCTCACGACGACGAGAGGAAGGCTCCGCTCCCCCGCCCGAGAGCGAACGCGTGGAAGCTCAGGCCCGCGACGAGTTGAACCCCCGCCGCCGTCAGGAGCGCGGCCGGCAGCGAGTGCGTCGCGAGCGGGCCGGCGACGGCCGCGCCGAGGGCAAAGCCGGTGATCTTCAGGCTCGCGCCTGTCGTGAAGACCTGGCTGCGGAGGCGCTGTGGTGATTCCCGGTGCCGGATCGCCAACAGCGCGGCCAGTTGCGGGCCTTCGCCCACGCCCGTCGTCAGGGCCGCCGCCACAACCAGGACCTGGTGGCCTGTCGCCGACAGTACGAGCGCCGCCGCCAGGAGCAGCGTGCTGGACCAGATGATCGTGTCCGGCGCGATGGCGTGGGGACGGCGTGCGAGTACGGCGTTGGCGGCCAGGGCCGAGACCGCCGTGCAGGTCAGGAGCAGCGTGCCCTCGGCGGCCGAACCGAACGCCCGCTCGCCGAGCAGCGGGGTGCAGGTGATCAGCATGCCCAGGCCGGCGCAGGAGACGACCGAGGCGAGGGTGGCCCGGGCCAGTGGTCGGGTGCGGGTGATGGCGCGGATTCCGGCGGCGAGGTCGGCGGTCAGGGGCGCGGGTGCGGGTGCGGGTGCGGTCGGCGGGGCCTTGTCCCGATCCAGGTCCCGATCACCGGCCCGATCTTGATCCCGTTCCCCGCCGCCGCCCATCGGCAGCGTCCACGCCGCGGGCAGGGCACAAGCGATCAGCGCCGCCGACGCCACCACGGCCGCCGGTGCTCCCAGGAGATGCGCGAGGGCCCCGGCGAGCGCCGGGCCGACCAGACTCGCCAGGCTGAACGTCATGGCGTCGAGCGCGTTCGCGCGGGGCATGCGCTCGCGGGGTACGACCCTGGGGAGTTGGGCGGTCCAGCCGCCGGAGAGGGCCGGCCCGAGGAGTCCCGTGAACACGGCGATCAGGACCGTGAGTTGGAGGGGAAGGCGGCCGAGGCTCAGGAGGATCAGCACCAGGCCCGTCCCGTAGAGGGCGAGGGCGCCGGCCAGCAGGCGGCCCGGCCTCGGGGACCTGTCGAGCAGCGCCCCCAGCAGCGGGCCGCCGACCACCGCCGAGACCGTGATGCCCGCGAGCAGCGCCGACGCCTCCGTGGCCGACCCTCCGAGCGCGTAGCCCGCCAGCAACAGCGCGGGCCCGGACATCTCGTCGCCCGCCCGCGCCGCTGCCGCCCCGACGAGGAAGGACCCCATCGCGTAACGCCTCTTCATCGGGACGACGTTACGTACGTAACTCAAACCTGCGCAATATGCGTTACACGCGCTACATTCGGCCCATGGCAGCCCTCCCCGACGACTGGTCCACGCGGCACTCCGTCCTCGCCAACGCCCGGCGCACCGCAGCCCTGATCAACGCTCTGTCCGGTACGGGCGACCGGGAGCCGCAGCCCGAAGCAGCGGACGTCGAAGCGGTCGCCGAAGTACTGCGGGAGTACGGCGAGTCGGAGCCCATCGAGCTCGCCACGGACGACGTCGTACGGATGCGTGCGGGTGCTCTCCTCCTCCGTGAGGTCTTCGCCGCCGAGGACGTCGACACCGCCGCCGGGGCCCTCAACCGCCTGCTCGCGGAACAGACCGGACCGCTGCGGCTCGCCTCGCACGGCGGCAGCACTCCGTGGCACCCCCACCTCGACAGCCACGACGACGCCCCCTGGGACGAGTGGTTCCTGACCTCGTCGTGTCTGGCGCTGGCCGTCCTCCTCTGGGACCACCAGCGCCCGCCCGGCGGCCTGTGCGCATCCCCGGCCTGCCGGAACGTCTACATCGCCTCCGGCCCGGGCCCGGCCCGCCGCTACTGCTCCCGGCGCTGTGCCACACGCGAACGCGTCGCGGCCCACCGCCGGGGACAGCGGACGACGGAGACCGGTTCCGGTAGCTCGTAGTACGTGGGCCTTCAGTCGCGGACCGGAAAGTACTGCCGAGGCGTGACCCCCACGATCCGTCGGAACGCCGCCACGAACGAACTGGCGGAGGCGTATCCCACGCGCCGAGCCACCGCCTCCGTCGTCAGGCCCTCGGCGAGGAGCGGCATCGCGAGCTGCATGCGCAGGCGTTCGCGCCACTGGCCGAAGGCGAGGCCCGTCTCGGCGACGAAGAGCCGGGCCAGCGTACGGGCGCTCGCGCCGACCTCCCTGCCCCAGGCGTCCAACGCCCGCCCGTCGTACGGGTGTTGGGCGAGGGCCCGGGCCACCGCCCGCGTGCGGGGATCCCGGGGCTCGGTCACGGACACGCTCGTCACCGGTACGGGACGCAGTACGTCGAGGAGTACGGCCTCGGCCCGCGACCGGGCGTCCGGGGCGAGGTCGGTGCGGACGAGGTGGTCGACGAGCGCCCGGAGCAGCGAGTCCACGCCCACCACCGTGGGCTCGCTCCACGTGATCTCCGGGCATGCCGCCGGGTTCACGTACGGAGTCCGCATGACGGCGTCGCCCTCCGCCTCCGTCGTATGGGCCAGCCCGGCGGGGATCCACAGTGCCAGCGTCGGCGGCAGCAGCCAGGCGCCACGCTCGCTGGTCACCCGCAGCAACCCCTTTGCTGCCCAGGCGAGTTGGTGGAACGTGTGCCAGTGCCGGCCGAACCCGCTGCCCCTCGGCATCGCGAAGTGGCCGATGAAGATCCCAGTGGCAGCCGGCTCTCCGGCCGACGGACCGACCGGCGGACCGACCGGCGGACCGACCGGCTGTCCGTCTGGCGACATGGGACGGCAGCGTAGCCCGTGTCGGACACCGCCGCCCCGCTCGTACCGTCGCCTCATGCCGATGAACCGAGCACACCGCAGACTGTGCGGCTCCGAGAAGTGGGCCCGGACGACGAGGGACCACATCCTCCCCTGGACCCTGACGGACGTACCCCTCGGCGACGACGTGCTGGAGATCGGTCCGGGCTACGGCGCGAATCTCCGCGTACTGATCGAACAGGTCCCCCGTGTCACGGCCGTCGAGATCGACGAGGGCACGGCCGCCCTGCTGGAGGGGAAGTGGGGCGACCGGGCCACGATCCTGCACGCCGACGGGGCCGCGATGCCGCTGCCTGACGAGAGCTTCTCCTCCGTCGTCTGCTTCGTGATGCTCCATCACGTGCCGACGGCCGCCCAGCAGGACCGGATCTTCGCGGAGGCGCACCGCGTGCTGCGGCCCGGCGGTGTCTTCGCCGGGTGCGACAGCCAGCCGAGCTTCCGGTTCCGGGTGCTGCACTTCCGGGACACGATGAACACGGTGGATCCGGCCGGCCTCCCGGACCGTCTCGCGAAGGCGGGCTTCACGGACGTGTCGGTGGACCGGCACCCCGAATCGGGTGCCGTCCGCTTCCGCGCCACCCGACCGTGAACCCGGCCGGCCACGGACCGCTCAGCAGCCCGCCCGGCCGTAGTGCCGGGCCACCGCGTGGAAGGCCTCCTTCGGCTCCCAGTGCCAGCCGGACTCGGGGTCGTCGGGGCGGTTCTTGATGGGCTTGACGATGGCGTACGAGGCCATGTCGAGGTCGTAGAGCGGTTTGTCGGGGCGGTGCGGTGCGTCGGCGGTGACGAACTCGAACGCCATCGCCGCGTGCAGGTTCATCGACTCGAAGACGCCGAGGAGATCGGTGAGGTAGGCGGCCTGTACGCGTTCGCTGCGCACCACGTTCCCCTTGATCTCCGGCGGTGTCTTGGTGTGGTCGACGATGCTCCAGCCCATCCCGCCCTGTTCCGGGGCGCCGACGAACGTACAGGTGCCGAACTCGGTGATGGCGAGCGGCTTGCCCCAGCGCTGGAACTTCCTCAACTCACGGACGTAATCGGCTCGTTGCGGGAAGTGCGAGTAGTAGTCGATCCCCACGACGTCGAAGAGGTTCCAGTCGACGTTCTCGAAGGACGGGTCCTGCATGGCGGCGTAACTGAGCCTGCCGCGGAAGACCGACCGTCCGACCGCCGCCGCCTTCGCGGTGAACGCGGCCAGCCGCTTCTGTACCTTCGCCAGATCGAAGTTGCCCTTCTCCAGGTTGGTGATCCGCTCGAAGACGTCGGCCCCCGGCACGATCCCCGGCACGAACAGCCAGAACTCGCAGCCCACGGCGAGGGTGACCCGGGCGCCCTGCTTCCGCAGCCGCTCCCCGTGCCGGCCCGCCTCCGCCAGGTGCTCCAGGATCTCCCGTTCCGGCACGTCCCCCAGCGTCGGCTGCAGCCAGACGTGCAGCCCGCGCTCGGCGACCTCGCTCGCCGTGGCGTTCAGCCGCTCGACCCCGTCCCCGGTGACCTCGACGGTGTCGGCGTGCAGGTCGTCCGCGATCACCTGGATGTCACCGCGCATCCTCCGCTCGCTCCACGCCGTCCCGGGGGTCTCCCCGGCCCCGACGGTGTAGACGACACCGCGGTGCGTGAGCCCGCGCGCCCCACCGACCGCGGCTCGCGGCGCCGGAGCGGGCGACCGGGACGGGGGCGTCGAGGCCGACGCCCCGGCGGCCGGCAGCCCCGCCGCCGCACCGACCCCCACCACCGCCGCCGCCCCCATGAACCGCGCCCTGCTGATCCCGGCACTCTCGCCCTTGTCGTGCCCCACGTTCCCGGCCTTGCCGCACCCCGTGTTCTCCATGCCGCCAGTCTGTTGAGCCGGGGCGTTTCCGGCAGTCGGCCGATGGTCTACGGCGCCCATACCAAGGGATGAGAAGCCGCGCCGGAAGTGGCCCTGAGCTGTGTGCCGACCATGACTTCCTGAGCGTTCACCATGTCATTCACAGAATTGTTGACACTTTTCTCGCGACCGAATTACGTTCGCAAGCACAAGATCCGTGGACGTGACCTCCGTGGACGTGGCAGTGGACGTGGGAGAGACATCGTGAAGCACAGGGCAGTGAAGCGCAGGAGTGTCGTCCTGGGGATCGGCGCGACCGCGGGCGTCGCGGCGGCCGGCGGCTTCGCCCTGAGCGCGCAGGCGTCCAGCGAGTCCGGCGGGTCGGGAGCGAAGGCGTCGGGCGCGGCTGGCGCCCTCGCCTTCGACAAGGACGCGTACACGGAACTGACGACGACGATCACGGACGCCGCCGGTGACGAGCACGAGGTGAAGTACCACTTCTACAAGGCCATCACGTACGTCACGAAGCCGGTCGACGAGAAGTACCAGAGCCTGAACGTCAGCGTTCCGGTCGAGATCGACGGCAAGGCGGTGGACGCCACCGGCGCCCCGATCCTCCTCGCCAACTCCGTCGGCGGTTACATGCCCTCGTCCGTCGCGGAGGCCACCGGCGTGGGCGGCGGCGGGATGACCGGCGCCCCCGGCGGTGACGCGACGGGCGGCGCAAGCACCGGCGCCAGTGCCGCACCCAGCGCGTCCGCCTCGGCGTCCGCCTCCACCGGGTCCGGCGGGGTCCAGTCCGGCGGCAACGCGATGGTGGACGCCCAGGGCGAGATGGTCAACCTCGGCAAGCTGGCCCTGGTGACGGGGTACGTCGTCGTGGAGCCGGGCGCCCGCGGCCGCACCCTCGTCGACTCGGACGGCACGTACTACGGCACCGCCCCGGCCGCCATCGTGGACCTGAAGGCCGCGGTCAGGTACGTACGCGCCAACAAGGGCCGCATCCCGGGCAACACGGACCGGATCGTCTCCTCCGGGACCAGCGCGGGCGGCGCCCTGTCGGCCCTGCTCGGCGCGTCCGGCGACAGCCCGCTCTACGACAAGTACCTCAAGGAGTTGGGCGCCGCCGACGCGAGTGACGCCATCTTCGCCAGTGGCGACTGGTGCCCGATCACCGACCTCGAACACGCGGACATGGCGTACGAGTGGAACTGGGGCGCCAACAAGCTGAGTTCGGGCTCGCTGGTCGACCGGACCGTGTCCAAGGAACTGAGCACCGCGTTCACCGACTACCAGGCGTCCCTCAAGCTGAAGGCGAAGGGCTTCGGTACCGTCACGGCCCGCAACCTCGACGAGTACCTGGTGAAGACGTATCTGGAGCCGTCGGCCACCAAGTACCTCGCCGCCCTTTCGGACTCCGCCCGGGCGACCTACCTGGCCGCGAACACGTTCATCACGTGGTCCGGCGGCCGGGCGGCCTTCTCCTGGGCCGACTTCCTCACCCACGTGGGCGCCCGGAAGAAGGACACCCCGGCGTTCGACGCCTTCGACCTCTCCTCCGGCGAGAACAACCTGTTCGGTACGGGGACCACGAAGGCCCGCCACTTCACGCTCTACAGCCTGCGCCACGAGGGCAGTGCCAGCGCTCGGCTCCCCGGTGACCTGCCCGGGAAGATCGACCTGATGAACCCGATGCACTTCATCGCGAAGCGCAACCCGGCCCGCTCGAAGCACTGGTGGATCCGCGTCGGCACCAAGGACAGCGACACCTCGCTGACCGTCGTCGGCAACCTCGCGCTGAGCCTGGAGAACCTGGGCGACGACGTCGACGCCTTCATGTACTGGGACGGTGCGCACGGCTCCAACGAGGACCCGGCCGACTTCATGGCCTGGATAGCCAAGGTGACGGGCTACAAGAAGCGCTCCGCGAAGTAGCCCCCCGCCGCCGCCCCACCGTCGGAGCAGCGGGGCCCGTTCCCGTCATGAACCGGGCCCCGCTCCCTCCTCGAACCGACGTACGTATGTCCGCTGCCACGGCGTCTCCACGGCGTGGCGGTCGTAGTTCCGTCGTACGAACTCCACGGCCTCCTCCGGCGGTACGCCGTCCAGGACGGCGAGGCAGGCCAGCGCCGTGCCGGTCCGTCCGCGGCCGCCCCCGCAGGCGACCTCGACACGCTCGCCGGAGTCCGCGGCCCGCCCCCAGGTCTCCGTCAGAACCTTTCGCGCGTCCGCCCTGTCCCGGGGCAGCCAGAAGTCCGGCCACTTCAACCACCGTGTGTCCCAAGGGACTTCGGGCGGCTGCTTGCCGAGGAGATAGAGGCCGTACGTCGGCGGGACCGCCGAGGGTTCGAGCCCGTGCCGCAGCCCCCGGCCCCGGACCAACCGCCCGGACGGCAGCCGCAGGACACCGGCCGCCCCCTCGTCCCAGCCCTCGCTCATCCGACCCCCCGTGACTCCTGCGCGGCCCGCGCCTCGATACCGCGGAAATGGTCCGCCATCGCCTTCTGCGCCCCCTCCACGTCTCCTGCTCTCAGGGCGACGACGATGTCACGATGGCGGCGGACCGTCACGTCGGGCGTCGGATCGTCCGTCCAGCCCCGTACACCGGCGACCCGACGGAACACGGTCCAGAACGCGCCCAACAGCTGGGGCACCAGGGCGTTTCCGAGTGACGCGTACAGCAACTCGTGGAATTCCCGGTCGAGTTCGGGGAACGGACGGCCCGCGCGGCCGGCCTCCTCCATCCGTTCCACCACGGCCTCCAGCAGCGCCAGTTCCGCGTCGGAGAGCGTGCCGGCTACCCGCCGGACGAGCCCCTCCTCCAGAACCTCCCTGATCTGGAGTATCTCGGCCAACGCGCCGGTGTCGTCGCCCTGTCGGGCCAGCGTGCGGAAGGTCAGGCCGTCGACGAGCGGGGTCAGTGACGCCTCGCCGACGTAGGTGCCGTAGCCGTGCCTGATCTCCACGATGTCGAGTGCCTGCAGTGCCTTCAGGGCCTCGCGGACGGAGTTGCGGCTGACGCCGAGGGACTCCATCAGTTCGGCCTCGGTGGGCAGGGGCGCGCCGGCCCGGAGCCTGCGGTCGAGGATCAGCTGCACGACCTCGCGCTGGATCTGGCCGCTCACCCGCGGCTCACGGACCGAGCGCGCCCGGGGGACGGAGTTCCGGGGGTTCCGGGAGCCCTGTCGGCTCGGGCTTTCGTTCCTGGAGTCGTCGGATACGCGCCGCTCAGACATGCGCCGCATCGTACGCGCGCTGGACATCCCACGTCCCACCTCCCGACAGGATCGGCCGTCAATCGGCAATTGACCGTCCGTCAACTCGGCGCGTTCCAGGGCGACATTGGTTGCACCTCTGGAAGAAACGGTATTCGTGCGCGCTCCCTTGACCACCCCAACGCGCCCTCTTATGGTCACGCTGCACTTATGACGTAGGACGTCGTATCTCCCACCCCTTGCTGGAGGAACCGTGCGCGACGCGACCCATGCACCGGCGCTGCACCGCCGGTCGTTCCTGAAGTACTCCGGCGCGCTGGGCGCCGCCGCCGCGATCAGCTCGACGCTCTCCGCCTGCTCGTCGGGACCGGAGTCCACGAACGAGACGGGAGGCGGGGGCGAGGGCGCCGACCGGACGCTCACCGCGGTCATCGGCTACGGCAACGACCAGAGCTGGGACCCTCTGATGACCGCCTCGGCCTTCGCGATGGCAGGCAACCACCACATCTACGAGGGGCTGCTGGACACCGACCCGATCAGCCGTGAGCCGTACGCGGCGCTCGCGACGGCCGTTCCGGCGGATCTCCAGGCGACGACCTGGAAGTTCACGCTGCGGGAAGGCGCAAAATGGCACGACGGGCAGCCCGTCACCGCCGACGACGTGGTCTTCACCTATGAGCGCGTACTGGATCCGAAGACGACGACGCTCGCCAAGAACTTCTTCGCGTCCTGGCTGAAGGAGGTGAAAAAGGTCGACGAGAAGTCGGTGGAACTCGTTCTCAAGTTCCCCTTCCCGGACGGGGCCCAGCGGCTCACCCTCGCGAAGATCATGCCGAAGCACGTGTTCTCGAAGGCTGGTGCACTGGACGAGGCGACGACGGGAAAGGCGGTCGGCTCCGGCCCGTACCGGCAGGCCGCCCACCACCCGAAGTCCAACACCACCTTCGAGGCGTTCGCGGACTACAACGGACCGCGCAAGGCCGCGTTCAAGAAGATGAACTGGCTGACGATCGTGGACGCCGCGCCGCGCGTCGCGAAGATCTCGGGTTCGAGCGCGGGCGCACAGATCTCCGACAACATTCCGTACGCCAATATCTCCCAGCTCGAAGAGGGCGGCCTGAAGGTCGAGGGCGGGGCGGGAATGAACCACATCTTCCTCCTCTTCAACACCGCCCACAAACCCTTCGACGACGTACGGGTGCGGCAGGCTCTGCACTACGCCATCGACAAGGAGAAGATGATCCAGGCCGCGCTGCGCGGTCACGGGAAGCAGGCGTCGTCGTATCTCAACGAGGCCAATCCGACGTACCGGAAGGCGAAGACCGTCTACGGCTACGACCCGGACAAGGCCAAGGCGCTCTTGAAGGAGGCCGGCGTCAGCGGGCTCACGGTCACGCTGATGGCGGTCAACGTGAGCTGGATCGTGGACTGCCTGCCGACCATCAAGGCTTCCTGGGACGCCATCGGCGTCAGGACGACCCTCGAACCGCAGGAAACGGCCGCGCTGTTCACGAAGCTCGACCAGAAGAAGGACTTCCAGGTCGTCGCCGCCGCGTCCAATCCGAACCAGTTCGGTCTCGACGCGGATCTGATCATGCATTACAACTACGGGCCCGGGAACACCTGGATGCGGTATGCCCGCTGGGAGAACAACTCCGTGGCGAAGGACCTGTTCAAGCGGATGGATCAGGCCACGCAGGAGCCGGATGCCGAGAAGAAGAAGTCGATGACTCAGGAGTACATCGACATCGTGGCGGAGAACGCCGTGATCTACCCGGTCGTTCACAATGAGCTGATCACCGCGTGGGATTCCAAGGACCTTTCGGGTATTCGACCTCAGCCGTATCCGGGGATAAACGTTCTCCAGGCGAAGTGGGTCTAGTCCGAAACGGCGAGGAGAGAACCACCCGTGGTCGCGATCGTCAGAATTCTGGTCCGTCGTGTCGCCCTGCTCGTGCCGTTGATGCTCGGGATCATTCTGTTCGTGTTCGTCGTGATGCGGTTCTCGGACAGTGATCCGGCGTCCGCGTACTTCCAGGGCGCGAACCCGACCGAGCAGCAGCTGCACGACTTCAGGGAGCGGAACGGACTGCTGGATCCGTTCCCGGTGCGGTACTTCGACTTCGTCGGGGATCTGATCCGGGGTGACATGGGAGTCAGCGCGCTGACGCGGGCGCCGGTCGTCGACCAGGTCACCACCGCGCTGCCGCTCACCATGCAGCTGACCTTCCTGGGCCTGGGCATCGCGGTGGTGCTGTCGCTGCTCGGCGGGGTCACCGCGGCTATCTACCGGGACCGGTTCCCGGACCAGCTGATCCGGGTCGTGTCGCTGACCGGTGTCGCGGCGCCCGGCTTCTGGCTGGCGCTGCTGATGATCCAGTACCTGGCCGTGGACCTGGGCTGGTTCCCGACCAGCGGATACGTCAACCCCGCCGACTCGTTCACCGGGTGGCTGAAGACGATGACGCTGCCCGCGCTCGCGCTGTCGCTGCCGGTCGCCGCCCAGCTCACCCGGATCGTCCGTACGGCGGTGGTCGAGGAGCTGGACAAGGACTACGTACGGACGGCGATCGGCAGCGGGCTGCCGCCGGTGGTCGTGGTCGGGCGGAACGTGCTGCGCAACGCCCTGATGAACCCGCTGACCGTCCTGGGGCTGCGGGTCGGCTATCTGCTCGGCGGTGCGGTCGTCATCGAGACGATCTTCAATCTGCCGGGGATGGGAAAGCTCATGATCGACGCCGTGAAGAACGGTGATCCGGCCGTCGTGCAGGGCGGTGTGCTCACGATCGCCTTCGGGTTCGTGGTCGTGAACCTCGTCATCGACATCCTCTATCTGCTGGTCAACCCGCGCCTGAGGAGTGCCGAGGCATGATGCTGATGTACCGGAAGCGGCTGGCGGAGAAGCTCTCCCTGCCCGGCATCCGCCTCAGGGGCTTCAAGCGGCTCCCGCTGATCTCGCGGATCGCGGTCGTGGTCATCGGGATCGTCGTCCTCACGGCCCTGCTCGCCCCGCTGATCGCCCCGCACGACCCGCTCGACCAGGCGGCCCTGGTCGACAACGGCCACGGCGAGGGCGCGCCGTCCGGCGAGCACTGGATGGGGCAGGACAGCCTGGGCCGCGACATCCTCAGCAGGCTGATGTACGGGGCCCGTTGGTCGCTCGCCATCGGGCTCGGCGCGACCGGGCTCGCGCTCGTCGTGGGGGCGCTCATCGGGGCGATCGCGGCGACCTCCCGCAAGGCGGTCGACGAGACACTGATGCGCTGCCTCGACATCGTGATGGCCTTCCCGGGCATCGCGCTCGCGGCCGTCTTCGTCGCGGTGTTCGGCGGCAGCATCCCGATCCTCATCGGCGCGATCGCGTTCCTCTACATGCCGCCGATGGCACGGGTCGTACGGGCCAACGTGATGGACCAGTACGGCGAGGACTACGTGACGGCCGAGCGGGTGATAGGGGCGCGTACCCCGCACATCGTGTGGCGGCACGTGGCCATCAACTGTGCCGCTCCGGTCCTCGTGTTCTGCACCGTGCAGGTCGCCGAGGCGATCGTCTTCGAGGCGTCGCTGTCCTTCATCGGCGCGGGGGTCCGTCCGCCGGACCCGTCCTGGGGCAGTGTCATCGCGGACGGCAAGAACATGGTGCTGACCGGCGGCTGGTGGGCGACCGTCTTCCCCGGTCTGCTGATGCTGTTCACCGTGCTGTCGCTGAACATCCTCTCCGAGGGCGTCTCCGACGCGTGGGCGGCGCCGGCCGCGCGGGACGTCGAGGCGCGCGAGGAGGAGGACCGTCTTGAGGCGCCCGAGCCCGGCAGCGGCAAGGTGATCGAACTGCCGGGGCTGACGGAGGCGGCCCGACGGCTGCGCACCCGGGCACGCCCCCTCCCCGAGGGGCAGCCGGTGCTGAGCGTGGAGAACCTGGCCATCGGATTCGATGCCCGCCACGGGGGTGTGGACATCGTCGACGGCATCAGTTTCGACGTACAGCCTGGTGAAGTCCTGGGCCTGGTGGGCGAGTCGGGCTGCGGCAAGTCGCTGACCGCGCTCGCCGTGATGGGCCTGGAGCCGAAGGGCGCCCGGGTGCGCGGCCATGTGCGGTTCGACCAGCGGCAGTTGGTGGGCGAGCCGATGAGCGTACGCCGCAGGCTCCTGGGCCACGAGATGGCGATGATCTACCAGGACGCCCTCTCCTCCCTGAACCCGGCGATGACAATCCGCGCCCAGCTCAAGCAAGTTGTCAGGAGAGGCGGCACGCGCACGGGCGCCGAACTCCTCGAACTGGTCGGCCTGGACCCGGAACGCACCCTGCGCAGCTACCCGCACGAACTGTCCGGCGGCCAGCGCCAGCGCGTCCTCATCGCCATGGCACTCTCCCGCGACCCGAAGCTGATCGTCGCCGACGAACCGACGACCGCCCTCGACGTCACCGTGCAGGCGCAGATCATAGAGCTGCTGCTACGGCTGCGTGCCGAACTGGACTTCGCGCTGATCCTCGTCTCGCACGACCTGGCCCTCATCGCGGACGTCACCGACCGGGTGGTCGTGATGTACGGCGGCCAGATCGTGGAGTCGGGCGTGACGGCGGACCTCGTCGAATCCCCCTCCCACCACTACACGCGCGGGCTGCTGGGCAGCGTCCTGTCCCTTGAGTCGGCGGCCGAGCGGATGACGCAGATCAAGGGTGTCGTGCCCTCCCCGGCCGACTTCCCGGCGGGCTGCCGGTTCGCCGACCGCTGCCCGATGGTGACGGACGTGTGCCGTACGACGGCTCCCCGGCTGGCGGGCCCGCCGCGCCGCCACGAGGTCGCCTGCCACCACCCGGCGATCGCCCTGACCGCGACCCCGACCGGACCATCCGTACCGCCCGAGCCGACGGAAGCGAGGCCGTGAGATGACCCAGCCTGTCGATGGCCATGAGGTGAGCCGCCCCGAGAGCCCACTCGTGGTGCTGTCCGACGCGCACGTCGTCCACAAGGCGCGCACCGGCGGCCTGTTCGCGCGCGACCGGGTGTACGCCCTCACCGGCGCCGATCTCACCATCGCGCCCGGCGAGACGGTGGGCGTCGTAGGGGAGTCCGGCTGCGGCAAGTCGACGCTCGCCAAGGTCCTGGTGGGGGTGCAGAGGCCGACGTCCGGCACGGTGTCCTTCCGCGGCAGCGACCTGTGGACGATGCCACCGGCCGAACGGCGGGTCACGGTGGGCGCGGGCACCGGCATGATCTTCCAGGACCCGTCGACCGCCCTGAACCGCCGGCTGACCGTACGGCAGATCCTGCGCGACCCGCTCGACGTGCACAGGCGGGGAACGGCACCGCAACGGGAGGACCGGGTAAGGGAGTTGATGTCCCTGGTGGGTCTGCCCAAGGCTCTGGCGGACGGACTCCCCGGACAGCTGTCGGGCGGCCAGCGCCAACGGGTCGCCATCGCACGGGCGTTGGCCCTCGACCCCGACCTGGTGGTCGCGGACGAGCCGACGAGCGCGCTGGACGTGTCGGTCCGCGCCCAGATCCTCAACCTCCTCCTCGACCTCAAGGAACGGCTGGGCCTGGCCCTGGTCTTCGTCTCCCACGACATCCAGACCGTACGGAGGATGAGCGACCGGGTCATCACGATGTACCTCGGCCGGATCGTCGAGGAGTCCCCGGCCGACGAGGTGACGGACGGGTCCCGGCACCCGTACACACGGGCCCTCTTCTCGGCGACGCCGGGCCTGTTGGACCCGATCGACCCGATTCCGCTGGTGGGCCCAGTGCCGTCGGCGACGCGCCCGCCCAGCGGCTGCCCCTTCCGCACCCGCTGCTGGAAGGCGGACCCGGTCTGTGCCGGGACGATGCCGGACTTCGCGGCCGCGTCGAGTCCCGGGCACCGGTTTCGGTGCCACCATCCTGTGGAGGACGGCCAGTCGACACGCGACCTGGTCGCACAGGCCGTCACCACCGTTCCGGAGGCCACCGCCATGGCCGAGATGCCCAGGGAGCCCCAATGCCCATGCCCGCCCCGCTGACCGGTGTCGTACCGCCCGTCTGCACGCCCCTGACACCGGACCGCGAGGTGGACGTCCCGTCGCTGCTGAGGCTGGTCGACTACTTGGTGGACGGCGGAGTGGACGGCCTGTTCGTACTCGGATCCTCCTCGGAGGCCGCGTACTTGACGGACCGTCACCGACGGTTGGTCGTCGAGTCGGTGGTGGGCCACGTGTCCGGCCAACTCCCCGTTCTCGCCGGGGCCATCGACATGACGACCCCGCGCGTCCTCGACCACGTCCGGTACGTGACGGAGGCGGGCGCGGACGCGGTCGTCGTGACGGCACCCTTCTACACCCGCACGCACCCGGCGGAGGTGGCCCGCCACTACCGTTTGATCGCTTCCCGTTGCCCTGTCCCGGTGTTCGCGTACGACCTCCCGGTCGCCGTCCACTCCAAGCTGGGCACCGAGTCGGTGCTTGAGCTGGCCGCGGAGGGGGCGCTGGCGGGGCTCAAGGACTCCAGCGGGGACGAAGGAGGCTTCCGGGCCGTGGTGACCGGGGCCCGTGCACATCCCGGGATCACCGGATTCTCGGTCCTCACCGGATCGGAACTGGTCGTGGACAGTGCGCTGGCGATGGGGGCGGACGGGGCGGTGCCGGGGCTCGCGAACGTCGATCCGCACGGGTACGTACGGCTGTACCGCCTCTGCCGCGAGGGCGACTGGGAGCGGGCCCGGGCCGAGCAGGAGCGGTTGTGTTCGTTGTTCGGGATGGTGCGGGTGGGGGATGCGGGGCGAATGGGAGGCAGCTCGTCCGCGCTCGGCGCCTTCAAGGCCGCCCTCCACCTGAGGGGCATCATCGCCTGCCCCGCTACCGCCGAGCCGCAGGTACCCCTGTCTCCGGAGGAGACCGAAGGGGTGGGGAAGTTCTTGGCGGGGGCGGGCTTGCTGTAGGGCGTTTCACTCGGTAGGTCGTTTCTCGGTGGGGCGTTTCTAGGTAGGGCGTTTATCGGTAGGCGCCCGCCGCCCCGGCCCCGCTCCCGTCCCTGAGGGCTGCCGCGGATCACGCTGCGGCGTAGTCGGCGAGCGAGGGCTCCAGCAGGCCGAAGGCGCTGTCCGCCTCCGCGAGGACGGTGGTGGAGATCCGGGCGTTGTCCTGGCCGGCGAGGGTGAGTTCCTGGATGCGCCGGAACAGGGTGCGGTGCACGGCGCCGAGCAGGGCGGCGGCGGTGCGGGGGGTGATGTCGTCGCGGGTTGCGCCGGTGGCCTCGGCGAGGGCGTCCACCAGGGCCGCCTCGCGCAGGTCGTGCAGGTCGCGCAGACGGGCGGAGAGGGTCGGGCTGTCGGCGATCATGCGGGCGAAGTCCGGACCGGAGAACCCGGCGACCGGTTCGGCCGCCGTCGCCGCGTCGGTGAAGGCGCGGCGCAGTGCCGCCAGGGCGGACTCGCCGGCCCGGCGATCGGCCACGGTGCCCGCCAACGAGGCGATGAAGGCGTCCTGGTGGTCCATGGCCAGGTCTTCCTTGCGCGGGAAGTAGTTGGTCACCGTCTTCTTGGCGACCCGCGCGGCGGCGGCGATCTCGGCGATGGTGGTCTGCTCGAAGCCCTGGGCCATGAACAGCCGGGTGGCGTGGTCGGAGATGAGCTGCCGGGTCTCCTGCTTCTTCGATTCCCGCAGGCCGGCAGGGGGTGCGAACGAGGTGGCGTCGGTAGTCATGGGGCAATCTTACACTCGTAGCATTTTTATGTTGACACCCTCGTGCGCACTGGGCTAACTTTACGTCCGTCGCAAGTTTTCCATGGAGCTAAGAACTGAGGGGAATCACCTTGCAGATCACCGTTTCCACCGTCTCGCTCACCGTCGACGACGTCGCCGCCTCCCAGCGGTTCTTCACGACCCACCTGGGCTACACCGAACAGGCCGCCGCCGACGGCTTCGCCTCCCTGGCCCGCGAGGACGCCGCGGTCGACATCGTCCTGCTCGCCCGGGGCAACGAGATCCTGCCGGCCGACCAGCGCGACCAGCACGCCTCCGGCCTGATCCTCGCCTTCACCACCACGGGCATCGAGGACGAGGAGAAGCGCCTGCGCGCCGAGGGCGTGGACATCACCATGCCGCTGCGGGAGGAGCCCTGGGGCGAACGTCTCTTCCAGATCACCGACCCCAACGGTGTGATCGTCCAGTTCGTCGAGTGGGCAGCACCGGCAGCCCCCTGATCCCACACCTCACCCTGGCGGGGGCGAAGGAAGACCCACCTACCCCCTCAACTCCCCCACCGGCACCCGCCGGAACTCGATCGACTCGTACATACCCGTGGCCCCCGTCTCATAGAGCACCCCCACCTTGTCCGATCCCAGTTGCACGAGGTCGGAGTACGCGGCGGGCAGCGTGGAGAGGGTCTTCGCCCTGGTGAAGGAGTGTCCGGCGTCCGTGCTGCGCCAGACCGCCATGGACTGACGGACCGTGGGCACGGACGGCCCGGAGAAGAGCAACGGAGCACCCACCCCCCGACCGCCGCCCGTCAACTGCAGGACACTGCCCTGAACCACAGGCACGTCATTGAGCGTCGGCTGGACCAGATAGGGCCGGTCGAGCGTCAGGCCCCCGTCACTGGAGTAGCTGTCGAGCCGGTTGCCCACACTGCTCCCGTGCTGATCCCGAGCACTGAAGTACAGCCGCCCGTCGGGCAGTTGGGCCACGGCATTCTCGTTCGCGTTCTCGCCCCCCTCGTACAGGTCGTCCACGAACCCGACCCGCCACGTCACCCCACCGTCATCGCTGTAGATCGCGTGCGCCCCGTAGTACTTGGCCTCCTGCCCGGTGTCGGCGGAACCGGCCGCCGGTGAGGCCGAGTGGTTGGACGGCACGACGAGCCGCCCGGCGTACGGCCCCCGGGTCAGCGCCACCGCGTGCCCGGGCCCGGTGGCGTACCACCGCCACCCCGGCAGCTTCACCGCCGAGGTGATGTCCCTGGGCGCGGTGAAGCGACGCCCGTCGTCCCGGCTCGTCTGCACGAAGACCCGCCGGCTCTGCTCGGCCGTGACCTCCCCGCGCATGATCTGCGCCTCGGTCACAGCACCGCTGTTGTAGGACGTGAGGAGGACGACCTTTCCGGTACGGGGGTCGACGACGGGTGCCGGATTGCCGCGCGTGTCCCCCTTTCCGGCCGCGACGACGGACAGCGGCCCCCAGGTGCAGCCGCCGTCGAAGGACCGTCTGAGGACGACGTCGATGTTCCCGGTGTCCCCGGCACCGTCGCGTCTGCCCTCGGCGAAGGCGAGCACGGCACCGGTGCCGGTCGTGACGGTGGCGGGGATGCGGTAGGTGTCGTACCCGTTCTGTCCGGCCGCGTACGGAACGGAGGAGGCACACCCCCGCGACGGCCGTTCCGCGGCGAACGCGGTACCGGTGGACACCGTTGCGGAGGCGAGTCCGGAGGTGAGCCCCGCGACGGCGGCAAGGGCAGCAAGACGAGGACGACGTGTGGAAGCCACGGATTCTCCTGAAGACGCACAAGCGGCGGAGGCTGAGGCGGGCATGGGACATAGGACGTGGGATGTCCCCGAGAAACTAGTGCGCACCGAGGGACAGAGCAATGCCCGTGCAACCACGGGGAGTTGAGGGACCGTACAACAGGTCCCCGGAACGCGCCCTGAACCCGGCCCGAAGCTCAGACCGCCCCAGGTATCACAAGCCCCGACTCATACGCCACGATCACCAGCTGCGCCCGGTCCCGCGCCCCCAACTTGCCCATGATCCGGCTGACATGGGTCTTCGCGGTCAGCGGACTGAGTCCCAACGCCTCGGCGATCTCCGTGTTGTTGAGGCCGCGCGCGACCAGCGCGAGCACCTGTCGTTCCCGCTCGGACAGCCCGCTGGGCCCGCCGACCGCGGACGGCGTCGCGGGATCCGGCGCGCGCAGAAAGCGGGCGATCAGCCGCGAGGTGGGGCCGGGCGAGAGAAGGGACTCCCCCGCGGCCACCGTCCGGATGGCGTCGAGGAGTTCGGCCGGCCGGATGTCCTTCACGAGGAAGCCGGACGCCCCGGCCCGCAAGGCCTCGACGATGTGCTCGTCGGTGTCGTACGTCGTCAGGACGAGCACCTTCACACCCGCGAGATCCTCGTCGGCGGCGATGAGCCGGGTCGCCTCGATCCCGTCCAGGTCGGGCATGCGGATGTCCATCACGACGAGATCGGCCCGCGCCGACCGGGCCAGCGCCACGGCCTCCCGCCCGGTCCCCGCCTCGGCGACGACCTCCATGTCCCCGGCCGACGCGACGAGCATCGCGAAGGAGGCCCGTACGAGATTCTGGTCGTCGGCGAGCAGTACGCGGATCGTCATCGAACCTCGTCCTCCCGGGGCAGCGGCAGTGTGGCGGTCACCTCGAAGCCCGATGCGGGCCCCGGTCCGGCGTCCAGTGTGCCGCCCACGCTACGGGCCCGCTCCCGCATTCCGACAAGCCCGAAACCCGGCGTGCCGTCGGACGGACCCGCCCCGCCACCGGGGTCCCCACCCGTCCCGTCGTCCGTGACACTCACCCGCAGCGCGCCGTCCGCGGTCCACAGGCCCACCCGCACGGTGAGGTCCTCGCGGCCACCGTGGCGTACGGCGTTGGTGAGCGCCTCCTGCACGATCCGGTAGGCGGCGGCGCCCACGGAGGGCGGTATGCCGTCCGCGCGGACGGACAGTTCGACCGTGGCCCCGGCCACCCGGCCCGACTCCGCGAGACCGGCCAGTCCGTCGATCCCGGGCAACGGCCCCCGCATGTCCCCGAATCCGGAACCGGCTCCCGTCCCCGCCCCCGGGTCCCCACCCACCCCCACGACCGCGTCGTGCGCCCTCAGCACCTCCAGCGTCGTACGCAGCTCCCCCCGGGCGGTCCGGCAGGTCCCCGCGATGTCGTCCAGCGCCTGCGCGACGGCCTTGCGGTCGAGGCGCTCGGGGTCGGCGGTAAGGACATGGGCCGCCACGGACGTCTGGACGCCGATGAGCGTGATGCTGTGGGCGAGCAGGTCGTGCAGGTCCCGGGCGATCCGCAGCCGTTCCTCGGCGACGCGGCGCCTGGCCTCCTCCTCACGGGTGCGTTCGGCGCGCTCGGCCCGGTCGACGATGGAGGCGACGTACCGGCGGTAGAACCGGACGTCGACGCCGAAGAAGAGCATGGCGACGACCCAGCCGGAGATCTCCAGCAGCTGGATGGCGTCCTTCGCGCTGAAGCTGAGGATCACGCCCACCGAGACGCCGAGGACGCCCATTCCCACCAGGACGGTGCGCAGCGGGCGGCCGGTGGCAGCGACGGTGTAGAGGGCGACGTACGAGGCGGGGGTCGGCGCCGCGTGGTTGAAGTCGAGACCGTGGTACACCACGACGCAGGCCACCACGGCGAGCATCACGAGCACTGGACGGGTGCGCCGCCACACGAGCGGTACATGGGCTCCGAGCAGCAGTGCCCAGCCGGACGGGCCGAGCCGGCGTCCGTCGTCGACGAGCAGGGCGAGGGCGACCGCCACGACGGCGACGCCCACGGCGAGGATCACGTCGTTGCGGGTGCGGTGCGGTGCGGTCAGCGGGTCGCGGTTGATGGCGGCCATGACGCGTTCGAGCCTGCGTGGCCGCGCGCCGCCCCCCGTGCCCTCACCACCGCCTGCTCCGGCACCGGCACCGGCACCGGCCGTCGCCCGGTCACGTACCGTCGTGGTCGTTCCCCGTACCCGCACGGCTCCATCTTCCGGTATGCGGGCGGACGTGCGGGCGCCCCTCCCGAAGGAGAGGCGCCCGGACGGGCCCGCCGTGTCAGGGCGCACCGACGGTTTCCGGCTGCCGGGGCGGCTCGGCCGGTCCGCCCGGCCCGGTCCGTTCGGTCGGCTCGGGCTCCCGTGAGAGCACGCCCGGCCACCACACCTTCCGGCCCAGGGCGACGCTGGCGCTGGTCACCAGGTACGTCCGTACGAGGAAGGTGTCGAGCAGGACGCCGACGGCGATCACGAAGCCGAGCTGGACCAGCTGCACCAGGCCCATGTTCGTCAGCACGGCGAAGGTCGCGGCGAGGACGAGTCCGGCGGAGGCGATGACGCCGCCGGTGGTGCGCAGTGCGGTGAGTGCCGCCGTGGCCGGTTCCGCTCCCGCCAGGGACTCCTCCCTCATCCGGTGCATGAGGAAGATGCCGTAATCGACGCCGAGGGCGACCAGGAACACGAAGGACAGCAGTCCGAGCCCCGGATCGGTGCCCTTGAGGCCGAGCAGCGGTTCGAAGACCAGTCCGCCGATCCCGAGGGAAGCGCCCCACACCGCGACGACCGCGACCACCAGGAGCAGCGGTGCGACCAGACTCCGCAGCAGCCCGATCAGGATGAGCATCACGGAAACGAGGACGAGCGGTACGACGATCTTCGTGTCCCGGGCGTTGGTGACCTCCAGGTCGATCTGCTGGGCGCTGTCCCCGCCGACGTAGGAGCCCTTCAGTTCGTCCCGCAGGGACTTGATGGTGGCGGTCTCCCCCGCCGACTGGGGTGCGCTCTTCGCGAAGACGGAGATCTCGGTCCAGCCGTCTCCCGTACGCCCCTTCTCCGCGCTGCCGACGCCCGGTGTGCCGCGGACGGTCGCGAGGGTCTCGTCGGCGCGCCCCTGCGGGGTGATCACGTCGATGGGTTGGCTGCCCTGCTCGGGATAGGCCTTGGCAAGGGTCTCCATCGCGACGACGGACTCCGGCTTGGTGACGAAGGAGTCCTCCTGCTTGAGCGGTCCCGGCAGGTTGAGTGAGCCGAGGGCGAGGGCGCCGAGCAGTACGGCACCGCTCGCGAGTACGGTCAGCGGCCTGCGTCCGGCAGAGCTGCCCATCGCCGAGAACAGGCTCCGCCGCTGCTTGGGCGTGCTCCCGAAGGCCGGCACGAGCGGCCAGAACACCCGCCGTCCGGCCAGTACGAGGATGGCGGGGAGCAGGGTCAGCATCGCGATCAGCGCGCACAGCACGCCGACCGTGCCGAGCGGGCCCATGCCCCGGCTGCTGTTGAGGTCCGCGGCGAGCAGGCACAGCAGTCCGGCGGCGACGGTGCCGGAGGAGGCGAGCACGGCGGGCCCGCAGCCGCGCAGGGCGGCGACCATGGCCTCGTACGGGCGCTCGATGCGCCGCAGTTCCTCCCGATAGCGCGAGACGAGCAGCAGCGCGTAGTCCGTGCCCGCCCCGAACACGAGGATCGTCATCACGCCCGAGCTCTGCCCCGAGACGGGCGTGCCGAAGGCCTGGTTGAGGCCGTAGGCGACACCCATCGACATGAAGTCGGCGATCCCGGCGACGACGAGGGGCACGAGCCACAGCACGGGGCTGCGGTAGATCAGGATCAGCAGGATGGCGACGACGGCGACGGTGGTGTAGAGCAGCGGTCCGCCGAGCGAGTCGTAGACCGCGCCGGAGTCGGTGTCCAGCGCGCTCGTGCCGCCCACCTCGACGCTCAACCCGCCTTCGCCCTGGGCGACTTCGCGGACGTCGTTGACGAGCTTGTCCCGCAGTTCCTCGTCCGCCCCGGGCTCGTTGCTGGCGACCGGGTACATCAGGGTCGTGCCGTCCTTGGACGGAACCCCCTTGGGAGCACCGCCGATCAGCTCGTGCTGCCGGGTGATCTCCGCGACCTGCCCGGCCGCGGTCTCCCGGTCGGCGGCGCTGAGCCCGCCGTCCCGGTGGTAGACGAGCACCATCTCGGTGGTCTCGCCTCCGGGCAACTTCTCCTCGATCTTCGCCACTTGAGTCGAGTCCGCGCTCGCCGGCAGGTAGTCGGTGACCTTGTCGTGCTGCACGTCGCCGAGCTTCGCCGCGAACGGCCCGACGAGCGCGATCACGGCGATCCACAGCCCGAGCACCGCCCATGGAACGGCTCGCCTGCGTCCCGACCCCAGCCTCGTCGTAGCGGTTGTCTCTCCGGCCTCCATCGACCGATCTCCCTCCGGGTGACGTCTGCTTCGGTCCCCAGACTTCCGTCGAAGACCACAGCTTTCGTCGGGCGGGAGGGCGAGGTGGGCCGTACTGCCGGGGGCGACGAGAGGGGTGAATTACTCCCAGGGGAGTAATCAGTGGCGCACCCCGCCCCGTAAGGGGCGCGGGGAACTGCGCGCCCAGCCCCCACCGGCCCGCAGCAATCACTCAGCCCCCACCGGGAGGAGCGCACCGGCCGGGGGGCGCAAGGGGCCCGGGATCACCCGGGGCTCACGACGGCGTCCGCGCCGCCGTGAGCAACCGCGTCACATCATCCGCACAGATAGTCAGCGCAGCGCCCACCGTCGAGAGCGTCTCGCGCTCGGCAGGCGTGTACGGCCCGTCGGCGAGAGCGATACGGGCACCCTGGAGCAGGATGGCCTCGCGTCCGCCGGGGGCCAGGTGCGGTGCCAACGGGTCCAGAGCCTCATGGAGCTCTATGGCCAACCCGGGCCCACAGGGCTCCCCGAAGATCCGGCCGGTGTCGGCGGCGAGCGCCTCGACGAGCGCCGCGAGCTGCTCCTCGGTGCAGTCGTCGAACCCGGCCGAGCGGACGGCGCCGGCGGCGGTCTCCAGGGACGTACGGGCGCAGGTGCCGCCGGCGGCCAGGACCGCGAGGGCGACGGTGTGGACGGCGTCACGGAGCATCGCCGAGAAACGGGTCGTGGTGGGGTGGTCCAGGACGTCCGCGCTGTAGTGCCGGCTGCAGGCCGCGCACTCGACGACGGGACCCGTCTCGCCGCGCGGCAGGACCGGGACGCCGAGGCAGGTGAAGCGGCGGCGGCCGGTGAGGCGCTGGTAGTTGCGGTCGCCTCCGCAGCCGGGGCAGAAGAACTCGCCGTCGCCGACGGTGGTCCACGCCGTGCGGGTTCCGAGGATGCGCGAAACTCCCATGGAGCCGGCGCGGACAAACCGGCCGTTTCGTCCCCGTCCTGGCAGCACGTCGCACCTCCGTAACCCCGCGGCAACATCGCCGCGTTGGCGTGATGTTAGCCACATTGTTGAGGAAGAGTCAGTACCCAGGGCGAGACCACTCTGTGACATGGCTTGATACACGCCGCGGTCCCGCCCGCCTGTGAGGCGGACGGGACCGGAGAAACGCAGGTGAACGGCCTTATCGGGTCGCGCGGTTGACCGCGGAGACCACGGCCTTCAGTGAGGCGCGTGTCGTATTCGCGTCGATGCCGATTCCCCACAGGACCTTGTCACCGATCGCGACCTCGATGTACGAGGCGGCCTGCGCGGACGCGCCCTCGCTCATCGTGTGCTCCTGGTAGTCGAGCAGCCGGGCGTCGACCCCGATCCCCTGCAGGGCGTGGAAGAACGCCGAGATCGGGCCGTTTCCGGTGCCGACCAGAACGGTCTCGGTGCCGTCCACCTCGGCCTCGACGGTGAGCGTGTCGACGCCGTCACGGTCGGTCGTGGACTGGCCGTTGCTGACCTGGATACGGCCCCAGGGGTTCTGGGCGTTCGGCAGGTACTCGTCCTGGAAGACCGCCCAGATGTCCTTGCCGGTGACCTCGCCGCCCTCGGCGTCGGTCTTCGCCTGGATGATCTTCGAGAACTCGATCTGCATCCGACGCGGCAGGTCCAGCTTGTGGTCGTTCTTCAGGACGTACGCGATACCGCCCTTGCCGGACTGCGAGTTGACGCGGATGACGGCCTCGTACGACCGCCCGACGTCCTTCGGGTCGATCGGCAGATACGGGACGGCCCACTCGATGTCGTCGACGGTGACGCCCTTCGCGGCCGCGTCGGCCTCCATGGCGTCGAAGCCCTTCTTGATGGCGTCCTGGTGGGAGCCGGAGAAGGACGTGTATACGAGATCGCCCACGTACGGGTGGCGCGGGTGGACCTCCATCTGGTTGCAGTACTCGGCGGTGCGCCGCACCTCGTCGATGTCCGAGAAGTCGATCTGCGGGTCCACACCCTGGGAGAACAGGTTCATGCCCAGCGTGACCAGGTCGACGTTGCCGGTCCGCTCGCCCTGCCCGAACAGACAGCCCTCGATACGGTCGGCCCCGGCCATCAGCGCCAGCTCGGCCGCCGCGACCGCCGTACCCCTGTCGTTGTGCGGATGCACGGACAGACAGACATGCTCACGGCGCGACAGGTTGCGGCTCATCCACTCGAAGCGGTCCGCGTGCGTCGACGGCGTCGAACGCTCCACCGTGGCGGGCAGGTTGAGGATGATCTCCCGGCCCGGACCCGGCTGCCAGACGTCCATGACCGCCTCGCAGACCTCCAGGGCGAAGTCCAGCTCGGTGTCGGTGAAGATCTCGGGGCTGTACTGGTAGCCGAAGGTCGTCTCCGGGCCCAGCAGCTTCTCCGCGTACTCCACGACCAGCCGCGTACCGTCGACGGCGATCTGCTTGATGTCGTCCTTGGAGCCGCGGAAGACGACCCGGCGGAAGACGGGCGCGGTGGCGTTGTACAGGTGCACGGTGGCGCGCTTGGCGCCCTTCAGCGACTCGACGGTCCGCTCGATCAGGTCCTCGCGGGCCTGGGTCAGTACGGAGATCGTGACGTCGTCCGGAATCGCACCCGGCTCCTCGACGATCGAGCGCACGAACACGAAGTCGGTCTCGCCGGAGGCGGGGAACCCGACCTCGATCTCCTTGTAGCCCATCTTCACCAGCAGGTCGAACATCTCACGCTTGCGCGCGGGCGACATGGGGTCGATCAGGGCCTGGTTGCCGTCACGCAGGTCGGTGGAGAGCCAGCGGGGGGCGACGGTGATCCGGTTGTCCGGCCACGTACGGTCGGGGATGTCGACCTGGTCGTACGGGCGGTACTTGTGGATCGGCATGGAGGTGGGCTGCTGGCGGTTCGCCATGATGCGAGGGGCTCCTCTTGGTCCGCTTGATCCTCGGAGAGAGTCCGAGGGACGGCCGACGGCGCAACGCCGAACTCCGCGGGGAGGGGGTCGGCCTCGACTACAGGCCCTCGCCGCGGCAGCTAAGGAGAAGCAGCCCGAAACGCATGATGCTCCGCATGCTAGCCGAGCCAAGCCCCACGCGAGGGTCCGTATCAGTATGCGGGACGCGAGGGAATTACTGCACAAAAGGTGCAGAAGGTCACATAGGCCATCATGGCGCGCCTGCGCCTTTCAGGGGCGCGGGGAACTGCGCGAGCAACCCCCACCGACCCGCACCCGTAACACAACCCCCACCCCACAGCCCCCCTTATCCCCGCATTTCACCAATCATGGTTGCCCCTAGTGACAGCAGCATCACGCAGTGCAATGGTGCCGACCATGACGACAAACGGGGGCTTCGAGCCCGTCTTCTGCACCATCGTTCCACCCCACGTCCTCGACACCCTGGCCCAGGCCGAGGACCCGGCACTCGCCGGCAAGGCACGCCGCACCCTGGAGCGCGACGCCTTCGAGCGCACCCACCGCCGCCTGACCACGGTCATCGGCGCGCCCACCCTGGCCCCGCCGAAGGGCGCGACGGAGGACAAGCCGAACCGCACGATCCACGACGCGAAGCACAAGCAGGACCTGCCCGGCAAGAAGGTCCGCAGCGAGGGCGACAAGCCCGGCAAGGACGCCACGGTCAACCGCGCGTACGCCGGCCTGGGCGCGACCTTCGAGCTGTTCCAGAAGGCGTACGAGCGGAACTCGATCAACGCCGAGGGGCTGCCGCTCAACGCGACCGTGCACTTCGGCGAGGACTACAACAACGCCTTCTGGAACGGCGAGCAGATGGTCTTCGGGGACGGTGACGGCGAGATCTTCCTCGACTTCACCATCCCGGTCGACGTCATCGGCCACGAGCTGGCCCACGGCGTCACGCAGTACACGGCGAACCTCACGTACTTCGGCCAGCCGGGTGCCCTGAACGAGCACTTCTCGGACGTCTTCGGCGCGCTCATCAAGCAGTACACGCTCGGCCAGACCGCCGCCGAGGCCGACTGGCTGATCGGCGCGGGCCTGCTGGCCCCGCGCGTCACGGGCACGGCCCTGCGCTCGATGAAGGCCCCGGGCACGGCGTACGACGACGACGTGCTCGGCAAGGACCCGCAGCCCGCCACGGTGGACGACTACGTCCAGACGGGCCGCGACAACGGCGGCGTCCACATCAACTCCGGCATCCCCAACCACGCCTTCTACCTGGCGGCGACCGCGCTGGGCGGGCACGCGTGGGAGCGCGCCGGACGGATCTGGTACGACGTGCTGACCGGCGGCGAACTGGGGTCGAAGGCCAACTTCACGGACTTCGCGACGCTGACCGTGGCGAGGGCACGCGCCTCGTTCGGCGAGGGCGACGAACTGCAGGCCGTGACGAAGGCGTGGGAGCAGGTCGGGGTACGGACCCTGTGACCGCGCACCGCGCCATCGTTTCGCATTAGCGCCATTTCGTACTAGACAGGACCCATGCGTATTCAGGTGAGGCGCACGGGCGGATTCGCGGGCATCGAGCGGCACGCCGAGGTGGAGACCTCGGGCCGCACCGACGCCCAGGAGTGGCACGCCCTGGCCGAACAGGCGATCGCGTCCGGCCGGGGCACGCCCCCCATAGGGGTTCCGGACGGCTTCAGCTACCAGATCACCGTCAACGGCAGGACGGTGTACTGCGCGGACCCACGCTTGACGGAGGAGCAGCGCAAGCTGATCTCAAGGGTCCTGAAGGAGGGTTCCTGAAGACCCAGCCCGCAGGAGCGCCCCGTCTCTCCTAGGGGCGCGGGGAACTGCGCGACAAGCCACAGACGCCCCGCACCCGCCAAATCACGGCAAGCCCCTCCCTGTTGGGCGCCCCGGCGGCACCGGCAACGGCCAGTTCACCCAACCCCGTTGACTTCACGAACCCCCGCTACAGATGATCGCGCGCATGGCGAACACGGCGACGAACCCGATACCCCAGTTCCCGGCCGGCTTCCTCTGGGGCGTGTCCACCTCGGCCCATCAGATCGAGGGCGCGGCGGACAAGCGCGACCCCTCGGTCTGGGACGCCTTCACGGCCGAACCGGGGCACATCAAGGACAGCTCCACCGCGGCGGTGGCCTGCGACCACTACCACCGCTATCCGGAGGACGTCGCGCTCCTGCGCGACCTCGGCGTGGACGCGTACCGCTTCTCGATCTCCTGGCCGCGGGTGAACTCCCCCGGCGGCCTGGACTTCTACGACCGCCTGGTCGACGAACTGACCGCGGCGGGCATCCGCCCCGTCCCGACCCTCTTCCACTGGGATCTGCCGGTGTCGGTCGAGGAGGCGGGCGGCTGGCTGAACCGGGACACGGCCGAGCGCTTCGCCGAGTACGCCGCCGTGGTGGTCGACCGGCTCGGTGACCGGATCAGCAAGTGGATCACCCTCAACGAGCCTGCCGAACACACCCTGTTGGGCCACGCGCTCGGCGCGCACGCGCCGGGAAAGAAACTCCTCTTCGACTCACTGCCCGTGGCCCATCACCAGCTGTTGGGCCACGGCCTGGCCGTACGGGCCCTGCGCGCGGCCGGAGTCACGGACATCGGCATCGCCAACTCGCACGGCCCGACCTGGCCGGCGTCCCAGGAACCGGAGGACCTGGAGGCGGCGGCCTTCTACGACATCCTCCTCAACCGGCTGTTCGCGGACCCGGTGCTGACGGGCCAATACCCCGACGGGCTAGGCGAGTTGATGCCCGGCGACGTCGAGGCCGACCTGAAGGTCATCTCCGAGCCGATCGACTGGTACGGGATCAACTACTACGCCCCGACCAGGGTGGGCGCGCCCCAGGGCTCCGAGATCGAGTTCGGCGGACTGACGATGCCCGCCGAACTCCCCTTCTCCGTAAGGGAGATCGAGGGCTACCCGGTCACCGACTTCGGCTGGCCGGTGGTCCCCGAGGCCCTCACGGAACTCCTGGTGGACTTCCACCAGCGGTACGGCGACCGGCTCCCGCCCGTGGTCATCACGGAGAACGGCTGCTCGTACGAGGGCCTCGACGACCAGGACCGGATCACGTACCTCGACGGTCATCTCCGGGCGCTGCACCGGGCATTGGACCAGGGCGTGGACGTCCGCGGCTACTTCGTCTGGTCCCTCCTCGACAACTTCGAGTGGGCAGAGGGCTACGCCCGCCGCTTCGGCCTGGTCCACGTGGACTTCGACACCCTGAACCGAACGCCGAAGGCGTCGTACGGCTGGCTGCGGGACGTGATCCAAACCCAGGGAGGGTGACCCGGGGAGTTCCTCGCCCCCGCCGCCCCTACCCATTCCCGTCACTACTCGGGGGCCAGCCCCCGAACCCCCGCTCCTCAAACGCCGGAGGGGCTGATTTCCAGCCCGTCCGGCGTTTGAGGACGAGGCCGTTCAGGCCGAAGCGGGGGTCTGGGGGCGCAGCCCCCAGTTTCGGGAAGGGGTGGGGCTGGGGAAAGAGAAAAGATCTAGAAGCCGAGCTTGCGCAACTGGCGTGGATCCCGTTGCCAGTCCTTGGCGACCTTGACATGGAGGTCAAGGAAAACCGGCGTACCCAGCAGCGCCTCAATCTGCTTGCGCGACTTGATCCCAACCTCCTTCAACCGCTTCCCCTTGGGCCCGATAATGATCCCCTTCTGACTGGGCCGCTCGATATAGACGAACGCGTGGATGTCGAGAAGAGGCTTGTCGGCAGGCCGGTCCTCGCGGGGAAGCATCTCCTCCACGACAACGGCGATGGAGTGCGGCAACTCGTCCCGCACCCCCTCCAGCACGGCCTCACGAATCAGCTCGGCCACCATGACCTGCTCGGGCTCGTCCGTGAGGTCACCCTCAGGATAGAGCGCGGGCCCCTCCGGAAGCAGCGGCACCAGCAGATCCGCGAGCAGATCGACCTGCTTGTCCCCGACGGCGGACACCGGCACGATCTCGGCCCACTCGAACCCGAGCTCCTTGCCGAGCTGGTCGATGGCGATGAGCTGCTCGGCGAGCGTCTTGCTGTCCACGAGGTCGGTCTTCGTCACGATCGCGATCTTCGGCGTCTTCTTGATCGACGCCAGTTCCTTCGCGATGAAACGGTCACCGGGACCGAGCTTCTCGTTCGCGGGCAGACAGAACCCGATGACATCGACCTCGGCCCACGTCGTCCGTACGACGTCGTTCAGCCGCTGGCCGAGCAGCGTGCGCGGTTTGTGCAGCCCAGGCGTGTCCACGAGGATCAGCTGGGCGTCGGGCCGGTGCACGATGCCGCGCACGGTGTGCCGCGTCGTCTGCGGCTGGTTCGCCGTGATCGCCACCTTCTGGCCGACCAGAGCGTTCGTCAGGGTGGACTTGCCCGCGTTGGGGCGGCCCACGAAACAGGCGAAGCCGGCGCGGTGGATCGCCTCGGACGGCTCGGATGACTGGGTACGAACGCTCATGACGCCCATTGTCCCTGATCATCGGAGCCCTGCCGCACCCAGCGCCCCGCGCACCGGGCCGGGACCTTACGGCACAGGCCCGGACGGCCATACGATCACGGGGTTCCGGACGCTCCCCGCCCCTCCCCATCACCCGCACCCGCATCCGCATCCGCAGAAGGTCAGGCCCCCGGCATGAAGCTCATCACCGCGATCGTCAAGCCGCACCGACTCGACGAGGTCAAGACCGCCCTCCAGGACATCGGCGTGCACGGGCTGACCGTGACGGAGGCCAGCGGGTACGGGCGTCAGCGCGGCCACACGGAGGTGTACCGGGGTGCGGAGTACCAGGTCGACCTGGTCCCCAAGATCCGTATCGAGGTCGTCGTCGAGGACGCGGACGCCGACGCCGTCATCGAAGGGATCGTGAAGGCGGCGAGGACGGGGAAGATCGGCGACGGGAAGGTGTGGACGGTGCCGGTGGAGACGGTGGTGCGGGTACGGACGGGCGAGCGCGGTCCCGACGCCCTCTGATCCTGATCCCCACCGCCACGCCGCCCGCGATCCCCACTCCCAGTACGACCGCCACGAGCCACGGCAGCGCGAAGAACGACGTACTCGCCGACTCGCGGGTGTCGTGCGCGCTGGCGGTCAACGTCACGTCGCCCCAGTCGAGTTGGGGCGCGCCCCGCCACGGTTCACTCAGCTTCACCCGTTGCCCGGGCAGCAGCTCGGAGGGGACCTCGGCCAGGTCGCGGGCGAGCAGCGTACGGCCGAAGAGCCCCTCGGCCTTCAGCTCCACCTTGGGGTTGAGGGTGACGTTGCCGGTGTTGTGCAGGGTGTACGAGACGGTGGCCGTACTGTCGCCCATGCCCGGGACCAGGGGCTGGTGGTGGGTGATGCGGACGTCCTCGACGGCGACGGCGGGCACGGTCGGCCCGCCCACCCGCAGATAGATCCGGGCGCCGACGGCCCGCTGCACACCGACCTCGACGGCCCCCGACCCGCCGTCGATGCGCTCGTCGAGAGCGACCAGCGCACCCGGATGATCGCCGGGTTCGGCGCCCTCGGGCACCCGGATCGTGAACGGCACGGTGACCGAGCCGTGCGCGGGCACGGTCACCCGGGACTTCGCGGGCTTCGCCCAGGCGCCGACGCCCCGCTGCCTCTCCTTGCTGGTGCGCACCGCGAACCCGCCGTCCCGGGCGGTGTTGTAGGCGTCGGCGGCGTACAGCCGGAAGGCCAGTGGCGCCCCGGTCTTGTTGGCGACGGTGACCTTGTCCTCGATGGTCGTCCCCGGATCGGCGGAGAGGTGGAAGTAGGGCCGCGAGGCGAGGTCGTTCGAGACGGGGTAGACGGACCAGCTGCCGTTGTCGGCGGCGTACGCGGGCGCCCCGGTCAGGCCGAGGAACAGCAACAGGAGGAGGACGAACGGCTTGCGCATGGGTGCGGACCCCCGGTGGCGAGTCGGACGAGGCGGACGGGCGGGTGCGCGCCCGGCCACCGATGAAACGAGCCTGCTTACAGCTCAGTTGGCGTCTCTGTTGACGATGTGTCAGGTGAGCGTGAGCGTCAGCACGCCGGAGTACGCACCGGGCGGGGTGAACGCCGGAACGTTCAGCGAGAGCCTGGCGTCGACGGTGAACTCACCGCCGGTCTGCGCGGCGTTGGGGGTGGACGCCAGAGTCGCTCCCGCGCTGCCGACCGAGCCGGGCGAACCGGGCCGGCAGGTGCTGGGGCTGCCGGTCTTGGTGGCGCAGACCGGGGTCCAGCTCAGTTTGGCCGCTTCGATCTTCGCCCCGCCGGGACCGGCGAAGTCGGTGACCTTGCCGGTCAGGGACCAGCCCGCGGGTCCGCCGCGGAAGTCCTTGACGGTCACCGTCTGCAGGGAGCCGCGCGAGAAGCCGCCCTTGCCGTAGTCGACCGCCGCGAGTTCGACGGTGTCGCCGGCCTGGGTCATGGACAACGTGCCTGCCTTGACCGAGGAGTTGACCTTCTGGCTGCCCTCGGGGAGCGGAGTGTTGTCGTCGATGACGACGTAGGCGGCGGGCCCGGCCCCCTTGGTGTCGCTCCAGGCGCTGCCCTCGTACGCCACGACCCCGGTGGTCGCCTTGTCGTTGACGGTAAGGGTGCCGCTGATGGCGCCCTGCGAGTTCGCGGTGGCGGTGCCCTTGTCGGCGGTCTCGGCGGCGCCGGCCCGTCCGGCGAGGGTGACGGCGGCGCCCGGGGTGAAGTTCGTGCCCGTGACGGTCACGCTGTCACCGGGCTTCCCGGAGGCCGTACCGAGGCTGATGGCACGGTTGTTGGTCTGTCCGCCGTCCGTCGCGGTGACCGTCTCGGAGACGGGGGCGGGCGGGTTGGTGACCGTGCACGGCGTGTCCAGCTCCAGGATGTAGCTGGTGTGGATGTTGTAGTCGCCGGGCGAGAGGGTGATCGCGCCGGGGGTGGTGACCGTGAAGGTGCCGGTCATCGAGAACGACGGGAAGGCACCCTTCCCGGGCACCGGCTCGTTCTTCTTCGGGCCCGCGACCGTGATGTCACCGGTCTGCACGCCACCGAGGGTGACCTTGCCGGTGGGCGTCATGATGTCGGCGGGCAGGGCGATGTCGACCGGGTTGCTCGCGGCGGGCTTGACCACCGTGTACGTGACGGTGACCGTGTCGCCCACCTTGGGCGCGGCGTTGTCCACCGTGATCTTGGCGGTGGTCGTGCCGTCGATCGGCGGGATGCCCGCGATGGGCGGCGGGACGCAGTGCGTGGCGAAGTCGACCTGCTGAGGCTCCGCGCTCGCGGGACAGGCGAGTGCGCCTCCCCCGGTGACCGCGAGCGCGGTCGCTCCGAGAAGTGCCGCCCAACGGTGGCGTCTTCGGGTTCCTGAACCCATGGTTGCCCCTCCTGAGGATGCGGGCGCAGCGGCTCTTCCGCGTTCTTCTGCGCCGACAGGGGGACATTGATGTGTGGGTTGTGTGAAATGTCAATGGAATCACCGGACGGGAACTGATGGCCCATCAGTTTCTGTCAACTTACTTGATACAGAGGGAAGTTGACGCACTCCGAACCCCCTCCCGAGCCCGCCCCCCCCGGGGGGGGACTCAGCGCATCGACCGGTGCCGCCGCGCACAGGCGACACCGGTCGATGGCTCGACTTGCTCGTGGGGGGCTACGGGGGGCTACGTGGGAGGGCTACCGCCCGGGACTCACTCGAACACGAACGGGCCCGGCGACTGCGGCCCCTCCGCCGTACACGTCACGGTGATGAATCCGAAGATCACCATCTGCAGGGAGCCGCCGTTCGCCTCCAGGCTGTCACCGGGCGCGACAGTGCCGGTCAGCGGGCCGACCGAGACGCCACCGCCCGCGGCTATCGCGGGGTTCTTGGTGCCCGTGAAGGCGGTCGTGCCACCGCTCGCCTTCACCATGGTGAGCGTGGAGACGATCGAGTCCGCGTCGAGGGCGAGCGGGGAAGTGATCTCGGAGGAGCTGAGAGTGATGGTGGCGGAGGTGCCGGTCTGGGTGGCCGTGAGGGTGGCCTCACCGCCGCCGTAGGAACCGCAGTCGGCGATGATCGTGGCGCTCTGGGGGACGACGGCCGCGGCGCCCGGGGCGAGGGCCAGGCCTGCGGCGAGGGTGCCGGCGGCTAACGCCGCACCGATTCCGAGTCGCTTGCATCTCATTGGGGGATTCCCTTCCCTTGTACGGGAATTGCCATGTGGGGACGTTCGACGGGCGCGCCGTCGTGCGGGCACGCGTGCTTGCCACCGGTACCTGTGCGCGGGCCGGCGACGGTGCGGGGATTCACGTGCGCACGGACCAGTCACCGCGAGCGGTGTGCGGGCACGCTGCGCGGCGACGAATCTGACGGTCCGTCGGAAGAGCTGTCGTCCATTGAGACGCGAGCGGCTCGGGATTGCAAGAGAAGCGGTGGGGAATCTTCCGCCGGGCGGAGATGTGGCCGAAGTCGACCGGTGGGGCCCGCGTCGGGGGGGGGGGGGGGGGGGGGGGGGGGGGGGGGGGGGGGGGGGGGGGGGGGGGGGGGGGGGGGGGGGGGGGGGGGGGGGGGGGGGGGGGGGGGGG